>NZ_CP023202.1:5334297-5634896 GCF_000220705.2 Streptomyces xinghaiensis S187
ATCCGCGAGCGGGAGAACAAGGCCATGTTCGCCGCCTCCGCCGCCTTCCACGCGGCCGCGCTGGCGGTGGCGGCCTGGATCGCCCCGGTGTACGCCGTGGCGTTCGGCTGGTACCTGGTCCGTGCCGCGGGGCTTCCGCGCCGCCGGATGACTCCGCTGCAGCTCGGCCTGGTGGAGATCGTCAGCTCGCTCCTGCTCCTGGTGTCCGTGGCCCTCGCGGCCTGACGTGCCGGACGGTCCGTCAGGCCCGTCCGGCACGGGGCCCGTACGCCCCGCCGTCGCCCCGGTCCGCTCAGGAGTCCGCGGCGGTCAGGAGGACGGCGGCGTCCAGGGGCAGCGGGTCCGGGGTGAAGCGGATGCCCAGGGCGGCGATGACGTCGGCGATGGGGTTGGCGATCCAGTAGGCGCCGTCGGTGCGGCCGGCGAAGAGCAGGCCCACCGCGCGGTTGCGGTCGTCGACCGTCAGGCTTCCCGAGTCGCCGCCCGCGACGACCGGGGCGCCGTCCTCGGACGCCACGGTGAACTGCCCGCGGAACAGCCGGCCGCCGACCGTCACGTCGAGACCGACCGCGTCGATGATGCCGCCCGTGACGCCCGTGGTGCGCCCCGACTTCCGGGCCCGCATCCCCAGCGCCGCCGCGCCGACGCCGCTGACCAGCCCGATGCCCGCGATGGCGTCGGAGAGGAAGCGGTTGCCGTCGAGGACGGCCACGGCGGCGTCCACCCGGTCGGTGTCGGCGTACCGGAGCAGGCGGGCGACGGTGTCCCGGGGCGCCGTGCCGCCGTCGAACGGGCCCGGCTGGACGATCTCCTCGCCGGCGGCGCAGTCCGGCACCCCGCACAGCACATGCCAGTTGCTGAGCAGGAGCTGCGAGCCCCCGCCGGTCGCGTCGTACACCGCCGCGCCCAGCGTGCCGGCCGTAACGCGCAGACCCGCGACGCTCGTCCCGGGGACGGCGAAGGGGAAGTGGCGGGCCCTCCTGCGCTCCGGTGGCAGCGGCGGGGCGCCGTTGCGGAGGAGGGTGAACTCGCCCTCCACGACATCGACGGTGACGCCCTCCAGTTCGCGGGGCAGGACCTCCGACGCGCGGAGTTCTGCCTCGGGCACCTTGCGGCTCACGAAGACGCGGACGCACGGCTCGGACAGGCGCCGGCCCGCCCGCATCCGCAGGCCGACGCCCACTCCCGTGACGTTGGGGTAGGTCATGAGGCGGGCGGCGAACCGCTCCTTGACCACGTCGATGCGGTGGTCGTGGGGGATGGGGCCGTCCGGCGGCCCTTCCTCCCGGGCGCCCCCCTCCTCGCGCTCCCCGGGGATCACGGGGGCGCCTGCACGGTGACGCGGGTGATGTAGGCGCTGTCGTCGCCGTGCAGGAGTTTGACGCGCAGGCCCCGGGCCAGGGCCAGGGAGAGCTCGGTGGTGAAGAGGGCCACGGGGCCCTCGGACCGGTCACCGAACCAGATGATCAGCAGTTCGTTGGTCGGAGTGCCCTCCTCCCGCCGGATGTTCACGAACCCGAAGCCGTCGGAGAGCTTGAGCTCTTCCACCCGGCCCACTGTGTCCACGACGGCCATGTCCGCCTCACTCCCCGCAGATCACGGAGACGCCGGTGCCACCGGACGCCTTCCGCAGCAGACGGGCGGCCAGGTCGGCGTCGCCCAGTACGCGCAGCCGCCCCCCGGTGAAGGCGTCGAGCGGCGACAGACGGCCGTCGGCGATCTCCCACCAGGCATCCTCGCGGGTGACGAGCTCGACATCGGGCGGGCCGGGCACCGCGCCGCCCTCCACCACCCGGTACTTGCGCTTGGCCGGCACCAGCGTCCACTGCCGGCCCCCTCCGCTCCCGGACTCGGCGCGGTCCGCGCCGCCCGGGCCGGTCCCGCCGGTTCCGGCGGGGGCGAGGAGGGTGAAGCGGACGACGGCCTGTTCGCCGCTCTCGCTCAGCAGGTCGGCCAGCCGGTGGAAGGTCTGCCCCACGTCGGCCTGCCGTACTGCGGTCAGCGGGCGGAGCTTGGCGTATGCGGTCATGGGCCCCTCGGAAGTCGTCGTACTGGCCGGGCACTCCGTCCCACATTGCGGGGGTGCGCGCGGGGCCACCAGCCCTCGCACGCGGAATTCACCCGGCCGAGTGGCCGGCGGACGCCGCGGGGTGACGTGTGGCCCGGTGCGCGGAGGCACGGGGCACCGGACTCGCGGCGTGGCGCCGTCGCGTGCGTGCGGGTGGGCGGGCTCGGGTGAGGCGCCCGGGGGACGGACCGGGGACGGACCGGGGAGCGGGGCCGGCGGTCAGGGCTGGGGAGCGGCCGCGCGGTCCAGGTCCAGGTCCAGGTGGGGGAGGTGGTGCCCGAAGCGTTCGCGCTTGGTGACCAGGTACGCCAGGTTCTCCTCGCGCGGCGGGATCAGCAGCGGGACCTGTTCGGCGATCCTGATGCCGTGGCGGAGCAGGGCGTCGCGCTTGAGGGGGTTGTTGGACATCAGGCGGACGGAGCGCACCCCCAGATCGTGCAGCATCTCCGCCGCCACCCGGTAGTCGCGGGCGTCGGCCGGGAGACCGAGGGCGAGGTTCGCCTCCACGGTGTCGAGGCCCTCCGCTTGCAGGGCCATCGCCTTGAGCTTGGCCAGCAGGCCGATGCCGCGCCCCTCGTGGCCCTGGAGGTAGATGAGAACGCCCCTGCCCTCGGCCACGATGGCGCGGAGCGCGGCGGAGAGCTGGTCTCCGCACTCGCAGTGCTTCGAACCGAAGGCGTCTCCGGTCAGGCACTCCGAATGCAGGCGGGTGAGGGCGCCCTCGCCCTCGATATCGCCGTATACCAGCGCTATTTGTTCGTCGCCGCGAATGCGGTCCAGGTAGCCGACGGCGAGGAATTCGCCGTGCTCGGTGGAAAGCCGGACGTGTGCCACGCGTTCGACACCCGGAGCGAGAGCACTGTCGCGGAGCGCGACATCACTGTCTGTCATGGCTCGATCCTATCGGTAAGACCCTGGCGGTGGAATCGGAAACGGTGAGAAAGTATCAACTGGTTTTGTTGTTCGTCACGTTCGGTCGTTGGGTTCGTGATTTCCGCGTAGGCTGCTCGGGTTGACGGCGTGCGGTGGGTGTTCCGTGTGCTCCGGGTCCGTCCCGGACGGCGGTTCCGCCGCGGCCGTGTGTGTCGGAGAAATACTGAAAGGGCCGGGAAACATGAGTGGTTCGGGGACGGGGCTGCCGGCTTCGGGGCTGTTGCCGCTGGACACGACGGAGGACGTGGGGAGCCGCGGAGCCGCCGTCGCCGTGCTCCCCATCGGGAGTTTCGAGCAGCACGGCCGCTTTCTTCCGCTGGTCACGGACACGGTGGTGGCCTGTGCCGTCGCCGGGGAGATCGCGGCAGCGCACCCGGTACGGCTGCTGCCGCCGGTGACGGTCTCCTGCTCGCACGAGCACGCCGACTGGCCCGGGACGGTGAGCATTTCCGCCGCCACGCTCTACGCCGTCGTGAAGGACATCGCGGAATCCCTCCGCCGTTCCGGGGTCACGAATCTCGTCCTGGTGAATGGGCACGGCGGAAACTATGTGCTGCGCAACGTCGTTCAGGAGTCCGCCGGCAGCGGAACCCGCATGGCGCTTTTCCCGGGGTCGGGCGACTGGGACGCCGCACGCGAGCGGGCGGGTGTGGTGACCTCCTCGCGCAGCGATATGCACGCGGGCGAAGTGGAGACCTCCATCCTGCTGCATGCGCATCCGGAGCTCGTGCGCCCCGGATATGAGACCTCTGATTGGCTCTCCGACGACCGTCAGCATTTGCTCACTCTCGGTATGCGGCCTTACACCGGTTCCGGTGTGATCGGCCGGCCCTCAATGGCTTCGGCGGAGAAAGGGAAGCAATTGCTGGCCGGACTGGTGGATTCCTTCGGGGAATACCTTTCCGTGCTGGGCGCGGCGGAACGGGTTCCGGAGCCCGCGCGGCCGGAGCCGGACCGGTCCGGGCCCCGGTCCGGTGACGGCGCCGGGCGGGGGGCGCTGTGAACGCGGGGGACGCGGGCCGCGGCGCGGAGCGCGGCGGAGAGCCGGGTGCGGGTGCGGGTGTGCTCGGCGCATCAGAAGCCTGGGAGCGGTTGTGCGGGGTCCGGAGCGAGGCGGACGCCGAAGCCGCCGGACTGGTCGCGGACGCGGACGGCCGGCGCCGCTGGCCGCACGCCTCGCCCGGGGCGGCCCTCCTCGCCGAGCGCTATCTGTCCCTCTGCCTCGCCGGCCCCCGCTTCACCTTCGCGCAACTGGGGCAGAGCCTGGACGGGTTCATCGCCAGCCGCACCGGCGACGCCGACTACGTCACCGGCGAGGAGGACCGGGAGCATCTGCACCGCCTGCGCGCGCTCGCCGACGCGGTGGTCGTCGGCTCCGGCACCGCCGCCGCGGACGATCCCCGGCTGACGGTCCGCGCCTGCGCGGGCACCAACCCGGTACGGGTCGTCCTCGATCCGCACCGCCGTGTGCCGCCGGGACTCCGGGTGTTCCAGGACGGCGAGGCGCCGACCCTGTGGGTGGTGGGCGCCGGCGACGGCGAGCACGGGCGGCACGGCGGGCACGGGCGGCACGGCGGGCCCGGCGGCGCGGGCGGCGGCGGCCGGGTGGACGTGCTCGTCCTCCCGGACAGCGCCGCGTTCGCCCCCCGCCGCCTGGTGCACGAGCTCGCGCGGCGCGGGCTCGGCCGCGTCCTGGTCGAGGGCGGCGGGGTCACCGTGTCGCGCTTCCTCCACGAGGAGGCGCTGCACCGGCTCTACGTCACCGTGGCGCCGGTCCTCCTCGGGGACGGCGTCCCGGGGCTCCGGTTCACCGGCCCGGAGCTGATGCGCGACGCGCTCCGCCCGCCGGTCCGGCGAGCCGTCCTCGGCGAGGACACCCTCTTCGAACTCGACCTGCGGGCGCCGCAGCCCGGCGCACCACTGGGCCAGCAGCACACCGACACCGGGCAGGCTCGCGGCGAAGGACAGCAGTCCGTAGACGACGGCGACGGTCAGGCCCTGGGCGGCGCCCAGGCCCGCGGCACCGAACGCCCACGCGGTGACGCCCTCCCGGGGACCCCAGCCGGCGACGTTCAGCGGTAGCGCCATCGCGAGCAGCGCCAGCACCATCAGGGGCAGCAGCTCGGCCGCCGGGGCCGTCGCTCCGGCGGCCCGGGCCGCCAGCAGGAACATGCCCAGATAGCCGGCCAGGACGACGGCCGACGAGACCACCACGCCCGGCCAGCTGCGGCGGGCCAGCAGCCCGAGGCGCGCCTCGGCCAGCGTGGTGCGCAGGGCGCGGGCCCAGCGTGAGCCGTGCGGCCCCGCGGGGGAAGCTCCGTCCGGGTTTCCCTCCGGGGCGCGGCCCGGCCGCAGGCGGCGCCGGAGGACGAGCAGCAGGACCGCCGCACCGGCCGCGGAGAGCGCCGGCGGGACGCCCGGTGCCGTGACCAGGCGCCAGACGGACCGCCCCGCCTCCGCCAGTGCCGCGGACGGCTGCGCGATCAGCAGCGCCACGCCCACCGCCACCAGCACGCCCTGCCCGGCGCACCGTTCGAGGACGACCGCGCGGACGCCCCGGCCGACGTCGCCGGAGCTGCGCCCGTGCCGCACCGCGCGGTGCACATCGCCCAGGACACCGCCGGGCAGCGCCGCGTTGAGGAACAGCGAGCGGTAGTAGTCGGCGACCGCGCGGCCCAGCTTGAGCCGGATGCCCAGGCCCCTGGCCACCAGGCACCAGCGCCAGGCGCTGAACACGGTGGTCAGCAGGCCCAGGCCGAGCGCGGCCAGCAGCGTGACGGCGTCGAGCCGCCGCACGCCGTCCAGGAAGGCGCCGGTCCCCAGCTGCCACAGCAGGACGGCGAGGATGGCGAGACCGCCGATCATGCCGAGGCGGTTCCGGAGCGCGTGCGGGATCACGGCGTACCGCCCGCCGGGGGGACGGGAAGGGCCAGCAGGTCGCTGTGGTGGACGACCGCCCGCAGCTCGCCGGCCGCGCACGACTCCAGCCGGCGCCGCAGATACGTCTCCGCGGGCTCCGTCAGCTCCGGCCGCTGTGCGACGGCGGCACCCACCCAGCCCCGCAGCCACTCGGCGGCCAGCGCCGGCCCACCACCGGCGGGGCCGGCGGGGTCGCCGGGGCCCAGCCGCCACGGGCTGGCCTCGGTCCGCACGGTCAGACCGTGGCGCGTGAACGCTTCGGCGGCCTCCGTGACGGCGTCGGGGCCGAGGAGCCGGCGGCCGTCCACGGCCCGGCGCTGGTGGGCGTTGAAGGCGTCGGCGATCTCACCGTCCAGCGGGTCGGCCGGGGAGAACTCGACCCGTCCGGCGACCGACAGCACCAGCAGCGCCGGGCAGCCGGCGGCGGCGCAGGACGCGGCGAGCGCGTCCACCTCCTCGCGGGTCAGCAGGTCGAGCAGGGCGGAAGCGGTGACGAGCGAGGTGCCGGCGAGGACGCCGGCGGTCAGGAGTGTCGCGTCCCCCTGTTCGGTCCCGACCGTGACGGGGCTGCCGTCGGCGGCCGTGCGGGGCATCCGCTCGGCGGCCAGCTCCAGCAGCTCCGGGTCGTGGTCGTGGAGGATCCAGTGCTGCGGCCCGGACAGCCGGGGCGCGAGCCAGCGGCTCATGGAGCCGGTGCCGCAGCCGAGGTCGCGGATCACCAGCGGGCCCCGCCGCTCCGGACGGCCGGCTTGCCGCGGCTGTCCCTCCTCCCCGTCCCGTCCGCCCGCCCAGTGCCGGACCAGCGGGCCGAGCAGCCGCGGCGCGCGGGCGGCGGCGTCGGCGCTCTCCCGCAGGGCCAGCCACTCGGGGGCGTAGCGGGGCGCCCCGTCCCCGGCCGCGGTGCCGGGACCGGCGCCGTCGAGGCTCCCGGTACCGGCCGGGCTCGCCACGGCCGGGTTCCCGGACGGGTCTCCGCCCGTGGCCGGGCCGCCGGCCGGGGTGTCGCGCACGGTCACGGGCTCGGTCTCAGCAGGCATGGGTCCTCCGGAGTTCCGTACGGAGCCGGAGCTCCTCCAGCACCGCGGCCAGGTTCCGCGCGGTCGTCTCCCAGCCGGCCAGGGCATCGCGCCGGCGCCGCGCGGCGGTCCGCCACCGGTCGCGCACGCCGGGCTCGGAGAGCCAGCGCCGCAGGGCGGCGGTGAGCACCGCGGGTTCGTCCGGCGGTACGAGGGCGCCGGGCCGGCAGCCGTCGGGTGTGTGGCCGACGGCCTCCGGGACGCCGCCGACGGCCGTCGCCAGGACGGGGACGCCGCGTCCGAGCGCCTCGGTCACCGCCATGCCGTACGTCTCGGCGTACGAGGTCAGCACGAACAGGTCGGCGGCGGCGTAACTCGCGTCCAGGGCGGCGCCGGTGCGGGGGCCGGTGAGCCGGACCCGGTCGCCGAGGCCGAGTTCGGCGATCAGCTTCCGCAGCCGGGTGACGTAGGCGGGGTCGTGGTCCAGGCCGCCGACGAGATGGCAGCTCCACGGCAGGTCGGTGACGCCGGCCAGGGCCTCGACCAGCCGGTGCTGGCCCTTGCGCGGGGTCACCGAGGCGACGCACAGCAGACGCGGGGCGCCCGTGTCCGCGCCGCTCCCGGCACCGTCCGGTCCTCTGGCGCCGTGTCCGCGCGGGCCGTCGTCCGTGCCCGGCGCCAGCGGGGCGATGTCCGCCCCGGGCGCGGCGGCGTGGACCCGGGCGGGCGCGAGCCCGTGCTGCTCCACCAGCCGGCCGGCGGCCCACTGGCTGGTGGCGACGACGGCCGGCACGGCCCGGAGGGTCTCCCGCTCGGCGGCGTCCAGCTCGGCGGCCGTCGCCGGGTCGAGCCCGGTCTCGTCGCCCAGCGGCAGGTGCAGCAGCACGGCGAGGCGCAGCCGTTCGGCCTCCGGGACGACGATCTCGGGCACGGCGCAGGCGACCAGCCCGTCGAGCAGGACGAGGCTGCCGTCCGCCGGTTCCCGCAGGACGCGGGCCAGTTCGGCGCGCGCGCCGGGGCCCGGCCGCGGCCAGCCGCCGTCGACGGCGTGCGGGTGGACCTGCCAGCCGAGGCGGGGCAGGTCGCGGCAGACGCGGAGGTCGTAGACGTTGCCGCCGCTCGGCGCGGACGGGTCGGCCACGTCTCCCGGCATCACCACGTGCACCGAGCGCGCGGGCGGGGTGGTGGTGGCGGCCCCGTTCACAGCGTCCGCTCGTAACTCGCCCAGGCGATGTGGGATTCGTGCAGGGTGACGGAGATGCCGCTCAGGCCGCGGGCGCCCTCGCCCAGGGCCCCGGCGTGCACCTTGTCGGCCAGCCGGTCGGCGATGACCTTGGCCAGGTACTCCGTCGAGGTGTTGACGCCGGCGAACTCGGGCACCTCGTCGAGATTGCGGTAGTTGAACTCCCCGACCACGGCGCCCAGTTCACTGGTGGCCAGGCCGATGTCGACGACGATGTTGTCGGCGTCCAGGTCCGTACGGCGGAAGGTGGCGTCCACGAGGAACGTCGCGCCGTGCAGACGCTGCGCGGGTCCGAAGACCTCGCCGCGGAAGCTGTGAGCGACCATCAGGTGCTCACGGACGGTGACGCTGAACAACGACCGACCTCCAGGTCTCTGGGCTGTGCGGCCCGCTGCCGGGCCGTGCCATGCAGTACGGCCGGAGCGTAACTCCTGTTCAAAGCCCGGGCCGCGGAGAATTCCGGCGCGCTGCGGCGGCGGTGGTGCCGCGTGCGGCCGGTGACGCGGGGGACGGCGCACGCGGGCGGCTCACGCGGGGCGGCTCATCCCGGCCGGCGCGCGGGACGGCTCACGCGGGTGGGTCGTACCGGACGCGGTGGCACAGCCCGGGGAGTTCGCCCGAGGCGATCCGGGCGAGCGTGGCCGGCAGTTCCTCGAAGGCGCATTCGCCGGAGACGAGGGCGTCGAGGGCGGGGTCGGCGAGCAGGCCGAGGGAGAGCGCGAGCCGGTCGGCGTAGCCGCGGCGGGAGGCGCGGGCGGGGGAGACCGTGCCCACCTGGCTGGCGCGCACGGTCAGCCGGCGGGAGTGGAAGGCCTCGCCGAGCGGCAGGGCGACCCGCCGGTCGCCGTACCAGCTCAGCTCCAGGACCGTGCCCTCCGGGGCGAGCAGTTCCAGCGCCCGCGCGAGCCCGGCCTCGCTGGCGCTGGCGTGGACGACGAGATCGCAGTCGCCCAGGGCGTCCCCCGGGAGGGCGAACCCGGTGCCCAGCGCCTCGGCGACGGCGGCGCGGGACGAATCGGCGTCGACGAGCTGGACGCGGACGCCCGGGAAGCGGGCGAGCAGGGCGGCGACGGAGCAGCCGACCATGCCGGCCCCGATGACGGCGATCCGGTCGCCGACCAGCGGCGCCGCGTCCCACAGGGCGTTCACCGCCGTCTCCACCGTGCCGGCGAGCACGGCCCGGGCGGCGGGGACCGTGTCCGGCACCGGGGTCACGGCGCTCGCCGGGACGACGTACCGGCTCTGGTGCGGGTAGAGGCAGAAGACCGTACGGCCGAGCAGGTGTTCCGGCCCCTCCTCGACGAGGCCGACGCTGAGATAGCCGTACTTGACGGGAGCGGGGAACGCGCCCTCCTGGAAGGGCGCCCGCATGGCGGTGTGCTGGCTCTCCGGCACACCGCCGCGGAAGACGAGGCTCTCCGTGCCGCGGCTGACGCCCGAGTAGAGCGCGCGCACGACGACGTCGCCGTCGGCCGGCTCGGGCAGGGTGACGTCCCGTATCTCCCCGTGGCCGGGCGAGTTGAGCCAGAAGGCGCGGGCGGTGCGCGGCATCGGCGTCCTCCTGGTGAACGCTGGGCTGCTGGCTCACGTTATTGAACGCGAGGCCGCACACGGTACGCGGCGGTCCGACTCTGTCACAGCGTCACCTCCCGGCCGGACCCGGCCGGGACCGGTTCGCACCTCCGCACCGGCACGGCGCCGGGAGCGGAACGCGGACCGGCGGCGGACACGGAACACAGCACAAGCACACAGCCGACAAGCACACAGCACAAGCACACAGCCGACAAGCACACACAGCGGGAGGATGCGCGGTGGCCCTGAGCGACCTATGCGAAACGAGGCTCCTGCGCCAGGAGACGACCGCGGGGGCGGGCGCGCAGATCCTTCTGCTGGTCCTTCTCGACACGGTGGCCGGACTGGGGCTCGCGGGGTGGCTGACGGGCCTGGCGTTCACGGTCGGCACCTGGGCCCTGCTCACCCGCGCCCTGCACCGGTCCTGGCCCCCCAGGCCGTTCGGGCCGGCCAACGCCGTCACCCTGGCCCGTACGACGCTCGTCGGAGGGGTGACCGCGCTCGTCGCGGACTCCTTCACCGGACCGGTGCCGGTGGGGACGCTCGTCGCGCTCACCGCGGTGGCGCTGAGCCTGGACGCGGTGGACGGGCAGGTGGCCCGGCGCACCGGAACGGCCTCCCCCCTCGGAGCCCGCTTCGACATGGAGGCCGACGCCTTCCTGATCCTGGTGCTCAGCCTCTACGACGCCATGGCCCTGGGCGGCTGGGTGCTGCTGATCGGCGCCATGCGCTACGGCTTCGTCGCGGCGGCCCGGGTGATGCCGTGGCTGAACGGGCCGCTCCCGCCGAGCATGGCGCGGAAGACGGTGGCCGCGCTGCAGGGCGTGGCGCTGCTCGCGGCCGGCTCCGGACTCCTCCCGTACGCGGTCGCGTTCGGCACGGTGCTGGGAGCGCTGGCGCTGCTGGTGTGGTCGTTCGGCCGGGACATCGGGACGCTGTGGCGGTTCCGGGTCCGGGACGATGACGTCCCGGCCGGGGATAACGGCGGCGGCGTGACGGAGCGGGGTACGGCGGCACGGGGCAGGGCCCGCCGGGGTGCCGGGGCCGTGGTCGTACGGGGCACAGCGGCGGAGAGCGTCTGAGACCGGATTCACCGGGTTGTGATCTTCCGAGGTCAGGGCATGTAGCGGTGGATGTCCGCCACGACGCGGCAGTGGCCGCATTGTTGCGCCGACTGCCCCGCCAGGTGGAGGGGAGAATCAGTACGTGATGGCCAAGCGGACGGATGGCTTGTCGATGACGTGTCCGCCGGGCATCTTCTCGTCGGGGGTTCCCGCCGGGTAGGCGGTGATCGACGGTGGCAGGGTGCGGTCGTCATCCCAGGCGCGCAGCTGCACGCCCAGTCGCTCGGCCAGTTCCTGGCCGGCCGGCCCGTACCCGGCGGCGCCCAGCCGATACCGCTCGCTGCCCTGAACGTCCACCGGTTCGAGAACCAGGTAGGCCAGGGAGTCGCCTTCGACCAGGGCAGGGCTCAGTGCGGGGATGGCCGGGCGACGGAGGCCGGCGGCGCCGGCGAAGGCCTCGGGGCGGACGGTGATGCGGCAGGTCGCCGGATCCACTGCGCTGAGGCGGAGCCAGATACCGTCGAGGGGTTCGTCCGGTGCGACGGCTACGTTGGTCCACAAGAGGTGTTCCTTCGCCTCGGCCAGGCCCTTGCGCAGGCTGAGCGCGTGGATGGGCTGGTCGGCGTCCCAGTACAGCTTGACCAGGTGGTCCTCGTCGACGTAGCCCTCACGTTCGCCGTCCTGGCCGATCATCGGCAGGAAGCCGCAGGTGGCCAGGGACTCCGAGCGCAGGGAGTCGGCTTCGCGGAGGAAGGCGATGCTGCGGGTCAGGCCGCGCCAGCGCAGCGGAAGTACCAGGCGGCCACCGATGGCCAGCTGATCCCACCATGCTGCGGGCAGGTCCCATACGCCGACGGTGGCGATCAGCCGGTCGAACGGCGCGTATTCGGGGGCTCCGAGGGCGCCGTCGCGCGTGAGGACCCGCACGTCGCTGAAGCCGGTCGCGTCGAGCCGCTGCCGCGCGTGGGCGGCGACGTCCTCGTGGTAGTCCAGCGTGGTGACGTTCCCGGTGGGGCCGGTGAGGTGTCGCATGAGCGCGGCGTTGTAGCCGGTGCCCGCGCCGGCTTCCAGGATGTTGTTGCCCGGCTGGATGTCCAGCTGGGCGAGCATGAAGAACACCACGTCGGGCTGTGAGGCGCAGCTGAGGGGCAGGGCGTCGGGGTCCGGGTTGTCCTTGATCGTTACGGCCTGGTTGGCGTAGGCCAGTTCCAGAGACGCCTGGGGAATGAAGTCGTGCCGGGGGACCGTGCGCATCGCGTCCTCGACCCGGGCGTCGTAGAGGCCCGGGAGGCCGGCCTTCACGATCTGGTCGACCAGGCGGTTGCGCAGTTCCTGGGGAGTGCTGTGCTGAGTCATACATGTCCTTCCGGGAGCGCCCGGCTCGTCCTGGCGGAGTGCGGGCAGAGCTTAGCTGCGTCGTGGTGGTGGGAAGTGGTGGTGAATCGGGTCAGCCGCTCAACAGCAAACAGAGATCCCAACTCCTCTCGGGGGTGGCGAGCTTGGAGTCGTTGAGGTGGACCAGGTCCAGTCCCGCGGTGCCCTCCATGAGCGTGGAGCGGGCCGGTGGGCCGTGCTCTTCGATGTGCGTCGTGAGCCCGGCCCAGAGTCTTGGGAGCAGGTCGGAGAGCTGTCCGTCCTTCTCGTCCTCGGCAGCGCGTCGGGTCGCCTGTATGAGCCCGGACCACCCGTGGCACAAGGAGGCATCGGTAAGCAGGGCGAGCTGTTGCGGGTCCAGCAGGCATCCGGCGAGTGCCTGCTCCGCGTGCTCTTGGAGCGCGGTGTCGCCGAGCGCGCGCCCGGCGAGCTGCAGCGCACGGGCGATCCCCGGAGTGCCGTAGCACCACGACGGTCGCTTCGGGCCCGTGCCCGCGGTACTGCCGCGTCGCTGCTCCTGCAAGTCGATCCACTCCGGCCAATGGGAGGAGCGCCCGTCGCCGGTCTTCCAGTCGTCCAGCCACTGGCAGATGCGAGTCATGGCGCGTTCCTGGCCGGGCACGGTGTAACCGCGCAAAGAGGAGGTGGCGAGAAGCGCAAGAGGCCCGGTGATGCCGTGGGCGAGACCGAAGTTGGCGTGCCCGCCGGCCGGCCACGCGGTCCGCGCTTCGCTGATGCTCCACCAGCCGGGCAGTGTCTGCCCGTCGACGATGATGGGCTCGGTCAACTGGACGAGGTGGGACAGGATGCCGTGCAGCTCACCGGCGTTGCCCCGGCGCAGGTGGTAGACGCCGAAGCCGGCCAGTCCGCTGATCAGGTCGAACTCGGCCGTCTTCGCGGTCCTCCCGCTCTCCAGCCGGGCGCGGGCGGCTTCCAGCCGCGAGGTCGTCATGCGCCGTACATGGTCGTCGAGGACAGACAGGAGCCGCTCGGTGGAGGGGGTGTCCGTGAAGGTGAGGACGTAGGCGACTGCTGGGGCGCCCTCGTACAGCCCGAATCCCTCGGGGCCCGCCATGATCGGCAAACGGAACATGGACTCGGCGCATGCTCGCATCGCTTCCGTATCGCCCACGCCCACAAGCTCTTTGATCGCTTGTAAGAGGGTGGTGCCGGCGGCTCCTGCGTAGAGGGACTGCGGCCAGCCGGGCGCTGCCTGGGCCGTGGGGTTCACTGGTGTGCCTCCGGCCATGCGAGGCACGCGATGGCAGTCTGGCGGGCGATGCGGCGGCAGGTCTTCTCGTCGTCGCGGTTGACGCCGCGCATCCGGTTGTGGTGCATGTGCAGCAGCGACTCCAGCACCGTATCAACGTCCATACCGTCCTCCAGAAGCTCGCGGTAGCGGGCGAGGGCCTCACCGCGGTGGTGCCACGCGTCGGCGAGGGCGGCGGACCAGCCGCGTGCGGCTGGGTTTCCGGCTCGGATGAGATCGATGGCCTGGTTGGTCGCAGCGCGTCCAGCGGCGGCTGATACCGGGCGTTTGGCCAGCCGGCGCAGGCCCTCGTCATCACCGAGCAGGCCGCAAGCGATGTCGACCATGCCGACGGCCGTGAGCGCGTGACCGTGGGCGCCTGGGGCTGTGGTGCCTGCGAGGGCCGTGGCTGCGAGGTACGAGTCGGCGACGAACACGGCTTCCGCGCGGGCCAAGGTGCGACCGCTGCCGTAACGGCCGATTTCGGGGGTGTAGGTGGTGAACGCCAGGTCACTGATCATGCCGCGGTTGTGCAGTGTCGCCGCCCAGGTGCCGATGGCTTCGGTGTGGGCGCTGCGCTGGCCGGCGCTCGCGGCACGAACGCGGAGGCGGATGTGGTCCGCACCGTGTGGGGTCCGGTATCGGATGAACCACCAGTCAGGGTGATCCTGCAGACGTGGGGCGAAGGTGGCCACGTCCTGGGCGATCAGCTCGTCATGGAGATCGGGGTGTGCGTACAGCTGCACGTTCACCCAGGGCGCGGCGGGTGCGGCGGGGAGGGGGCCGAGCGTGCTGTTGCGCTGCACGGGCAGGCGACCGGTGAGGGGATTGGGTGAGGGTGGCCGGGTGCTGGTCATGGGCACGGCCACCTCGTGGACACGGCCGCCGATCCAGCCGAATCCGTCCTCCGGCGGTGTCTCGGTGAGTACGGCCTGGCCGTTACGGTCGAGGTGCTCCCGAAGGATTGCGGCATGTGCGGGCACGTCGAGCATCAGTCGGAGGGCACGGTCGTCGTCGCGTAGCTCGACGGGCCCCTGGCACTGCCACATCTTCCGCCAGGAGGTGAGGGCGTCCATCCACTGGCCGCTGTCCTCCTTGGCAGGGGGAAGGCTGTCGGCGGACAGGTACCAGCGGGCCGGCGACAGGATGGTCTTGTCGTAGCGCACGCGCGGTAAGAACGGTAGCCGCTCGGCTTGCGGGCCCCAGTCGAACCCGGTCCAGGCGGGGCCGAAGGCCCGGGTCAGGTGGGCGAGGAAGCGGGCAAGGAGCGGCGGCTGCTTCTCCAGCGCCATCGCGTGGAAGACCTGCGGGTCGATGACCCGGCGGCGCGAACGGCTCACGAGGTACAGGCGGTTGGCAGTGGCGGTGACGGCGAGGTCGTCGACGTCGATGACCTCGACCTTCTCACCGGCGGGGCGATGTTCTCCCAGGGAGATCGCGCGAGGCAGGTAGGCAGGGATACGCGCGACGTTCTCGATGTGGGCGTACAGGCCCGGGAAGGAGAGCTGGGCAGTGAGCGCGCCTTCAATAGTGGGCGGGACTTGGCGGTACACCTCTTCGAGGCCGGAGCCGGTGGCGACCGGGGTGAACCGGGAGGTGAGCGTCCCTGCGCTTCGTGCCGGTGTGACCGTGACCGTGAAGTGGCCGTCTTGCAGGGCCTGCAGGTCGCGGGCGTGGACGCGGGCGCACATCTCGACGGAGGAGGGTGCTGCATCGCTCACCGCAGGCGCCCCCGCGATCCGGTCGACCAGCTCCTCGGTGAGCACGATCTCGCGGCTGCCGGCAGTGGCTGCCTCCCATGCCACGGCGAGCAGGCGCCCGTCCCGCTCGGACACCACCGGCCTCGCGGCGAGTCTCCGGCTGCCCGGGTACCCGGCCGGGTAGCCGAGCCCGGCCACCGGGTCGATGACGTCCTTGACCGGCACGAGGGTGCCGGTGCCGTAACGCTCCCAGAACGCGGCGTGATAGTCCCGCCACACGCCTTGGCCGGCCGGCTGTCGCGTGAGGCGCAGCAGCGCGTCGGCAGCCCGTTCCATCTGCCCTACGACGCTGCGGGGGATCCGCACGTCGGCGTCCAGGACCAGGTCGGCGGCGATCGGGCTGCGTGCCGCCGCCGAGACGTTGCGGCAGTTCCTCACGGCTGCCTCGCGCGCGATGTGCTGGTCGCGGGCGGGGGCCGTGTTGTGCTCCCGGAAGGCTTCTTGCACGGCCAGGAGACCATCGAGGATGCCGGCCGCGGAGGGCACACTGTCCGCGTCGATGGCCTTGAGCTCGCCGGCGAGGTGGCCCAGCGGATCGGTCTCGGTCATCGGGGCCCGCAGGTTCGTCAGGAGGAACTTCTGTGCCATGAGGGAGGCGATCAGCGCCCGCGCACGTGTGGGATCGGCTTCCGGGAACACCCTGTCGAGCTCGGCGAGCAGCGTGGTGACGCGAACAGGGCGAGTGGTGTGCTTCTCGATGAGTCGTACGACGCGGCTGCGCCGGACGGAGGCGCCCCTCGGACCCCCATGCTGGACGTGCAGTCGGTCCCCGCGGGGCATGGCCAGGGAGTTCAGAATGACGCTCAGGCGGTCCAGGAGCTCCGGGATGGACTCCAGGCGGGTACAGACGTCGTCCAGCCATTCGGTGTCTGCCCGGATGACGGCACGGTGAGCGTCGCCCCACCGCACGTGCGGCTGCCTGTCGATTCCGGCGGCCGCTACCCCAGCGAAGAGGCCGAAGGGCGTCGGGCGCCCGGTGGCGCGCAGAACGTAGGAGACGGTGGCGAGGTAGGCACGCCGTATCTGCCTGGGGTGCACGGGGCGTCCGCTGACGATGTCGTTCAGCCGCGCGGCCAGATCGCCGCTCGCTTGCCGGATCGCGTCGGCGAACACCCGTTGGCGGCAGACGTCTCGCAGCCAATCGCTTACCGCGTCTGTGTCGTGTGGGTCCGGCCATGACGAGGGGAGTGCCGTCAGCGGTGCCGCGGCGGCGCGCAGCAGCGCTGCCCCTGTGTGCTGGTAGACCCTGGTGTGCTTGCCCATCGGTGTCTCCGCCGTTGTGTTCGGAAGGGGGTGGGGCCGGGGGAGTGCCCCCGGCCCCACGTCAGCGGCCGTACGTCACACGGCGCTGGCGCACGAGGACGCGCAGGTGGACTTGCAGCCGTCGCCGGTGCCGCAGGCCTGCGGCAGCTGCTCGGCGTCGATCTCGGTGACGACCTCCACCTGGACGTCGAACGGGTCCTCCGCCGGAGCCGTGGTGGTCTCCGCGATCGGCTTGGTCAGGACAGCAGCAGGAGCCATGCCTACATCCCTTCTGGGTGATGATTGCTGTCGGCCGGCTGGCCGGTGTGCAGCCCTTCCCCGGCCGGCCCGGGCCCCGTGGGGAACGAGTCGAATCGATGGCCGAGGAGGGGGACTTGATGCCCGTCGAGTGGGCTACCGCGGGTGGCCGAGATACAGAGCCGTGAGCAGGCTCCCGGTCGTCACCGCGGGCAGAACGAGGATCTGGAACGTGCCGAAGCCGCACCGGCGGGCGTACCAGCGGGGGTGACGCAGCACATGCCAGAGGCGGGCCAATGTGGTCAGTGAGGCAGCCGCCGGTTTCTCCGGGCTCACGCTGCTCCCTGTGTGAGTAAGCCGTTCGCCTCCGGCCTGTATCGCGCTGCGGGTCATTCGGTGCTGCCTCCGCCCGGCGTGGGCTGTCGTGTGGTTGAGAGCGGGGTTGCGGCGGGGCGCCGTCGGCATGCTCACGGGGCGGCCTTCGGCTCGCGAGGGCTCAGCAGGGTGAGCCAGACGTCCTTGCCGCCACTGGGAGTGCGGAACACGCCGAACTGGTCCGCGATGACGCTGACGAGCTGGAGACCGCGGCCGTCCTCGTCCTCATCGCCGGCGCAACGGCGTTGCGGCAGCGATGGGTCGTCGTCGTGCACGCAGAGCGCCACCCCATCAGGAGTGCGGGTGACGGTGATGAGAGCGCTGCGTCGCCCATCGCGGTCCGGCCGAGCGTGGTGCAGGACATTGGCCAGCAGCTCGGAGACGACAAGAGCCCCGGTGTCGACCAGCTTCTCCATGCCCCACAGGCGCAAGTGCGCGCTCACTAGGACCCGCGCGATCCGCACCGACAGCGGCGTCACGTCGTAGTCCATCTCCAGCATGCCCGCAGTAGCGCGCGTCGTTCCGCGCACGCCGGTTGCAGCGGTGGGGTGAGCAAGGAGACTGGCCATTCCAGATCCACTTCGTTCTGGGCGAACCTCACGCGAGAGGCCCGACTGCGGTGTGTACTGGTGCGTGATCGGTCAGCAACCATTGAGTCAGACCGAAGCCCGAACGTGCAGATGCAGAAACGGAAAGCTCGACTTTCCGTTTCAGGACCCAGGGAACCCCCGTCATGCCGCGACCCGAAAAGCAGCTGACTCCCGACGCCTCGCCGCGAGACTGGTTCGGCCACGAGGTGCGGTACTGGAGGAAGAAGCGTGGCCACTCGGCGTCCTCGTTAGGCCCGTTGGTGCAGGCCAGCCCCTCCCTCATCGAGAAGGTGGAGAAGGGCCGGGCCTCGTGCCGCCGCGACCTGGCGGAGCGTTTGGACGAGGTGTTGACGACCGGCGGCGTGCTCACCCGCGCCTGGGGGATGGTGTCCGGCGAATCGGAAAAGCGCCGTCGTGAAACGGAAAAGAATGCCGGCCCCTCGATGGAGGGCACCGTTCAGGCACACCAAGGCCGCATCCTGGGCAGAGAGACTTCGTCGCCGCTGGGGAGCACTGAGCCTGTGGACCGTCGCGCCTTCCTGGCCAACAGCAGTCTGGCCGCCATCGCATCGATAGACCTTGCCGCGCTCGTCGCCTCCACCACCCCGCACGAGCCACCCACCAAAATTCGCCCCAAGGACATCACGGCAGTCCTCAGCGTGGCTGAAGACATCCACCGCCGGGACAACGCTCACGGCGGCGGAGGGCTCGTTGGCGTTCTCGCCGGCCGAGCCATGGAGTGGGCAGTCCGTCTGCTCACCGTCCCCTGCCCCGAGCAGCTCCGCGCCCCGCTCTACACCGCTGTCGCACGCCTGGGCGTCGTGGTCGGCGCATCCCGTTTCGACGCCTACGCACACGACGACGCCCGCATCGCTTTCAAGATCTCCGCAGACTGTGCCGAGGAGGCCAACGACTGGCACCTGCGCGCCAAGGTGTTCTCCTTCCTCGCCCGACAGGCCGTCTGGATCGGCGACCCGGACACAGGCCTCACCTACGCGGAGAAGGGCCTCGTCCGAGCCGACCGGCTCACACCGACCATCCAGGCCATGCTGCACACGGCCCGCGCTCGCGCCTTCGGAAAGATGGGCGACATCGGCGGCGCCACGGCGGCCGTCGGCGCCGCCGACGACGCCTTCGCGAGGTCCAACCCGCAGGACGATCCACCCTGGATGGCGTACTACAACGAAGCCCAGCACGATGGGGACACCGCACACGCGTTGTACGACCTGGTCCTGTTGAAGGACCAGAACCCCGGACAGGCCAGTCGGCGCTTCGAGACCGCCATCGAAGGCCACGACGACGCATACGCCCGCTCGCGCGCAATCTCCGGTACGAAGCTGGCGAGCCTTCTGATGGCCAAAGGCGACCCGCAACAGGCCACAGCCATCGGCCACCAGGCCCTCACGGACGCCGGCCACCTGACCTCCCGGCGGGCCGCGGATGACCTGAAGGAACTCAACCGGTTCGCCGCCCGGCACCGTCGCACCCCCGAAGTGGCGTACCTGCGCGAACGAATCGCCGCTACGTTGCAGGCATGACGATCTCGGCCCACGCTTCATCCGCGGTCCTGGCCGCAGCCTGCTCCGCGGCCGGGCTCGATCCTTCTGCCGCCGAGCCGATCCGCATCGCGGAGAACGAGATATGGCGTCTGCCGGGTCAGCGCGCCATCGTACGCATCGCGCGCCCCGGTCAGTGGGCAGCAGCTGTCCGAGAGGTGAGCGTCGCACAGTGGCTGGCCGACAACGACGTGCCAGCCGTTCGCGCGCTGCCGGTCGACCAGCCGGTCGAGGTCAGCGGGCGCCCGGTGACCTTCTGGGAGGAACTACCAGCGCACACAAACGGCACCGTCCGCGACGTGGTGCAGCTCCTCAAAAGGCTTCATCCGCTACCGGTTCCCGACTTCCCACTGGGCGACCTCGACCCATTCGTCCGTGTGTCGGAGAGGATCGACGCCGCCACGTCCCTGACCGAGTATGACCGGTCATGGCTCCGGCAACGGCGTGAGGAGCTGCAACGCCAGTGGATCCGGCGTCCCTCCGGACTTCCCGACTGCGTCGTGCACGGTGACGCGTGGGTGGGCAACGTCGCCCGGACGGCCCGCGGTCCGATCCTGTTGGACTTCGAGCGGGTGTCCGTGGGCCCACCGGAGTGGGACCTGGTCTCCACCGCGGTGAAGCTCACCACGACCGGCGCCGTGAGCCCCCCCGAGTACGCAGAGTTCTGCGCCTTGTACGGCGTAGATGTGACGGAGCGGGAGGGGTACGAACTGCTTTCCAGTGCCCGCGAGTTGCGCATGGCCACCTACGCGGCCCAGCACGCCGCCACCCGGCCGGAGTGGACGAAGGAAGCGCAGTATCGCGTGGACTGCCTCCGTGGTCGGCGTGGGCCGCGCCCCTGGAAGTGGACGGGGATTATGTAGTGCTACGCGGCTACCGTGGAGGTTGTCGCGGATCTCGGGAGGGCTGACGTGGATCGACGTAACTTCCTCGCAGGTGTGCCGTTCGCAGCCCTCGCCGGCGTGGGCCCGTCGCGCGACTGGCTGATGAGCACCCTTGACCACAGCCGTGAGCCGGGCCCCCGCGTGCGTCTTGAGGACGTGACAGCGGTGAAGAACATGTTCAGCGAGTTTCAAAGGATGGACGTGCTCCAAGGAGGCGGCTCCGGTCGCCTGATCCTCGCCGAGTACATGAATCACCACGTCTATCCGCTGCTTCGTCGCACCTACAGCGAAGACGTCCGACGTGCCCTCTGCGAAGCCGCGGCCGAGCAGACGTACCTTCTCGGGTGGATGGCCTATGACAATGGCGAGCATGGCGTAGCCCAGAGGTACTTGATCCAGTCCCTGCGTCTCGCCGAGGAATCCGGAAACGCCGCTCTGGGCTCCCATGTGTTGGCCGGCATGGCAGATCAGGCCACGCTGCACGGGGACCCGATCGAAGGGCGTCGCCTGGCCCAGGCCGGGCGCCTCGGGCTGTCCCACGTGGACTCACCTGCCTGCCTGGCGGACCTCTGGTGCCTGGAAGCACGAGCGCTCGCATCGCTCAACGACAAGGCAGCGGCGGTTCGAGCCGTGGTCGAGTCGGAGCGGGCATACGACAGGGCCGGATCGGGGGACCAGCCGGAGTGGGCGGCGTTCATCGACCCCGCGTACCTGCATGGCGAGCACGCCAACACGTTCCGGGACCTTGGTGATGCCAAGTCCGCGGAAGAGCATGCCCGGAAGTCCATCGGCCATGCCAGGAGCCAGAGACGTGCTCGGCGGGGAGCCATGTCCCAGGCAGCTCTCGCGGTCTCTCACCTGCAGCGGAAGGACTTGGAGGCCGCCCACGCGGCTGGCGTTCGGACTCTGAACCTCACCAGGCAGGTCAAGTCCTCGCGTGCAGTGGAAGCCGTGTACGACATTCAGCGGCGAATGCGGCCTTTCGGTGGCCACCGGCTGGTGGCGGACTTCAACGAGCGAGTGAGGGAACTCACCGCAGCGGCGTAGCCGCGAACGCGGGAGCCCCGGGCCCTCGGGCCCGGGGCTCACCCCTGCCGGTGCGGGCCGGTGGTCACCGGCCGGCGGTCACCGCTTCGCCGCCTTGTCCGGGTCCGCGTTCTTGTCCGTGTCCGCTTCCGTGTCCGCGTCCGCTTCCGTGTCCGCGTCCGCGTCCGCGTCCGATTCCGGCTGCGACGCGGACAGGGCCCCGGCCTCCGGGCCGTACGCCGTCAGGAAGCGGTCGCGGAAGGTGTCCATCCGCCAGACCGGGGCGTCCGGGCCGGGCTTCAGGCCCTCGTCCCACTCCCAGTCGGAGATCCGGTCCAGCACGGCCTCGTCCCGGGCGACGATCGAGATCGGTACGTCCCGGCTGGCCCCCTCACCGGCGACGGTCGGGACGGGCTGGTGGTCGCCGAGGACGACGAGCACGGTGTCCTCGTCGCCGTACTCCTCCAGGTACGAGACCAGGCTGTCCATCGAGTACTCGACGGCGCGCCGGTACTCGGTGCGCACCTGCTCGGGGTCCTTCCAGACCTCCTCCGGGTCCTTCCCCTCCTCCTTCATGGCGTGGTAGACGGAGCCGTTGCCGACCTCGTCCCAGCCGATCATCCGCGGGATGGGCGCCCACGGGTTGTGGCTGGTGGCGAGGATGATCCCCGCCATCAGCGGGTCACGGTCCTTCTTGGCGCGCTCCAGCCGCTCGAAGGCGGACAGGGTGTACTGGTCGGGTACCGGCGTCCAGCTGAACTTCGGCCCCTGGTAACCGAGTTCCTTGGAGTCGTAGATGGCGTCGAAGTCGTAGAACTTGCCCTCCGGCCAGGCCCGGGTGACGCCCGGCATCATGCCGACCGTCCGCCAGGCGCCGGAGCGCTGGAAGGCGCCGGTGAGGGTGAGGCGGTCGCTCGCCGTCACGGTGCGGTACCGCCGCTGGTTGTCGACCCAGAGGCCCGACCAGAGGGTGGAGTGGGCCAGCCAGCTGCCGGCGCCGGTCGTGGGGGAGCGGAGGAAGCCGCTCCGGGAGGAGAACCCGGCCTTGTCCAGCCGGTCGGTGTCCTCCGCGAGGGCCGCGCTCATGAGCCGCGACATCTCCGGGTTCTCGTCGATCGCCACCCGGCCGTAGCTCTCGATGAAGGCGAAGAGGACGTCCTTGCCGCGCAGGGCGGTCAGCAGCTCGTCGGGCGGGGTGTCGCCGAAGTCGTCGACGGCGGCCACCCGGGCGAACTTGCGTTCGTCCTCGATGCCCGCCTCGACCCGCTTCACCCGGTCCTTGACGAGCTTCGCCGCGGCGCTGGAGGCCACCGGCGTGCTGCCGATCTGGAGGCCGATCGCGGAGCAGGTGATCCAGACGATGGCGACGACGAAGGTGGTCCGGGTGGCCGTCGCGCGGTGCCGGACCAGGATCTCGCTCAGCCGGATCACCGCCAGTGTCATCAGCACGGGCACGGCGGCGGCCAGGGTCACCGCGCCGATCACGGCCGCGGTCGCGGCGGTCCCGCCGACCGTGGACTCCAGGAAGGAGTGGCCGTCCTCGAAGAGGATCCAGTCGAGCACCAGGTCGAACGGCCGGCTCAGCACCGAGTAGAAGCCGATGTCGACGAACTTCAGGACGAGCAGCAGCCCGAGGCCCGCCCCGGAGAGCGCCGCGACCCACCGCCGGGGCCTGGGCGGCAGGAAGAGCAGGACGGCTGCGGCGACGACCGCCTCACCGGGGAGGCGCGTGAAGGCGAAGGGCGTGAACCGGCTGAGCCCGTTCGGCATGACGAGCGCGGTGAAGACGAGCAGGACGGCCAGGGCCGTCGTCCCGTACGTCAGGACCCTCGCCGCGGCGGGGTGTCCGGCCCGCCACCGGCCGTGCGGGCCGCGGCGCCAGGGGCGCCGGGGGGTTCCGGCGGGGCGGCTGCCCTCGGAGGCGCCGCCTGCGGGGCCGTCCGGGGTGCGGGCCGGGGCGGGCTCGTCCGCGGGATTGACGGTTCCGGGGCCGACGGCGGGGTTTTCGGTCCCGGCGGGCCGCCCGGCCGGAGCGGACTCCTCTGCGGTGGACTCCTCTGCGGCGGACGGCTGTTCGGGGCCGTGGTCCGCTTCGTCGCCTGCGCGGGCGCGGTCGCCTGCGGGGGCGGTGTCGCCTCCGGGGCGCTGGTCCCCGGCTCCGGTGCCGCCCGGGTCCGTACCGGCGGCTGCCGGGGCGTCATCCGCGCCGGGGCCGGCGGCGTCCCGCCCGTCCGTACCGCCGGCGGCGGTGTCCCCGTGGCCCGTCGCGGTGCCCCGGTCCGTGTCCGTGGCGGCGGCCCGGTCCGGGTCCGCGGTCGTGGTGTCGTCCGGTGTGCGCTCCCGGGAGTCGTCCGGCGCCGGGCCGTCCTCCTTGGTGGCGTTGTCCGTTGTCGGAAGCTGACGAGAGAGCGGCAACCCGAGGGTCCTTCCATGCGAAGCCCGGTAGTGGCACGGCGGGCCGGGCCCGGGAGCGGGGCCCGCCGTTAGGGGTACGGCCGGTCGGCGGTAACCACTCAATCAACCGGGCGGGCCACGCGAGGGAAACTGCCGGTCGTGACGGCACGGTGGCCGTCCGCACCCCCCGGGCCGGCCGCCTGCTGTCCCGGCGGTCGCCGGGCCCGGGGAGCCCTCCGCGCTTCCGTGCCCGGCCCTCCCGCCCCGGTTGCCGCCGGCGCGGCGCCGGGTGAGCCTGGACGGAAGGGCGCGGTGGCGCGCCGGCGCCCGGCCGTGTGCGGGACGTCGCGGAGAGGTGGTGGCGTGGACCGGACGGAGGCTCGCGGACGGCCGCGCGCCAGCGGCCACCGGACCGTGCCGCACACCGCCGACCTGCGGGTGGAGGCGTGGGCGGAGACGGCCGAGCGGTGCATCGCCGAGGCGGTGCGTGCCGCCGTCGAGAGCTTCGCGGACGTCTCCGGGGCCGTGGCGGTGGCCGAGCGCACGTTCGAGGTCACGGCGGCGACCGACGAGGACCTGCTGGTCTCCGTCCTCGATGAGGCCGTCTACCGCCTGGACGCCGACGGCGAGATCCCCCTGGAGACCGTGGTGGGCCCGATCCGGGGCGGGGAGGGCGGCCGGGCCGCCACCGTCCGCTGCCGGATGGCCGACGCCTCCCGCACTCCGCTGGTCGGTGCCGTGCCCAAGGCCGTCTCGCTGCATGACCTCCGGCTGCGCGGTGACTCCGGGGAATGGGCCTGTGCGGTGACCCTCGACGTCTGAGACCCGCCCGGAGCCGGGCCCGGACCCGCCCGGACCCGGGACGGCCGCGGTGGCGGGAGAAGGGGGCCGGCCGAATGGCGGCGCGGCCCCGGCGGACCGGAGGTGGAGATGTGGAGATCGTACTGACGGAGGAGACCCCGTACCGCTTCCGGATCGAGGAGCGGGAGGCGATGCGCGTGCCGGGGGTGGTCTTCGCCTCGCGCGAGCTGCTGCCGCAGGCGGCCGGGGACAAGGCCCTGGAGCAGGTCGCGAACGTGGCGACCCTGCCCGGCGTCGTCCGCGCCTCGTACGCGATGCCCGATGTGCACTGGGGATACGGCTTCCCGATCGGCGGGGTCGCCGCCACCGACATCGATGAGGGCGGTGTCGTCTCGCCCGGCGGCGTCGGCTTCGACATCTCCTGCGGGGTGCGGCTGCTGGCCGCCGGGACGACCCGTGCGGAACTGGACCCCGGTGGTTTCGAGCGGCTGATGGACATCCTCGGCCGCACCGTCCCGCGTGGCATGGGACGCGGCGGCCTGTGGGAGCTGCCCGGCCCGGACGCGATGGACGACCTGCTGGTGGACGGCGCCCGGTACGCCGTCGAGCACGGCCACGGGGTGCCCCGCGATCTGGAACGCTGCGAGGACTCCGGGGCGCTGGAGGGCGCCGCGCCCGGCGAGGTCAGCCGGCGGGCGGTGGAGCGGGGACTGGGGCAGGTGGGCAGTCTGGGGTCCGGCAACCACTTCCTGGAGGTCCAGGCGGTCGGCCACCTCTACGATCCGGAGGCGGCGGCGGTCTTCGGGCTGCGGCCGGACCAGGTCTGCGTCATGATCCACTGCGGCTCGCGCGGACTGGGCCATCAGGTGTGCACCGACCATGTGAAGGTGATGGACCGGGCGCTGCACCGCTACGGCATCCGCCTGCCGGACCGTCAGCTCGCCTGCGCCCCGGTCGACTCGGCCCCGGGCCGCAACTATCTGGGCGCCATGGCGGCCGCCGCCAACTACGGGCGCGCCAACCGGCAGTTGCTCTCCGAGGCGGCCCGCCGGGCCTTCACCACCGCACTCGGGACCGGTCTCGACCTGGTGTACGACATCTCGCACAACATGGCCAAGGTCGAGACGCACGAGGTGGACGGCCGGCCACGCCGGCTCTGCGTCCACCGCAAGGGCGCGACCAGGGCCCTGCCGCCGGGTGACCCGGACCTGCCGGAGGACCTCGCGGAGGCGGGACAGCCGGTGCTCGTCCCCGGCACCATGGGCACCGCCTCGTACGTCATGACCGGCCTGCCCGGCAACGACGCCTTCCACTCCGCCTGCCACGGCGCGGGCCGGGTGATGAGCCGCCATCAGGCGCTGCGCGCGGTCCGCGGCGAGCGGTTGCGCGCCGACCTGGAGTCGAAGGGCGTGGCCGTCCGGCCGTCCTCCTGGCGGGGGCTGGCCGAGGAGACCCCGGAGGCGTACAAGGACGTGGACGTGGTCGCGGACGTCACGGAGGGCGCCGGCCTCGCCCGGCTCGTCGCCCGTCTGGTGCCGCTGGGCGTCGTCAAGGGCTGACGGAGCGTCGGCGCGGCACACGAAGACCCCCTGCCAACGGGAGCGGCAGGGGGTCTCCGGCGCGGTCCGACGACGGTGGAGGTGATCAGCCGGGGGCTTTCAGGGCCGCCGGCCGGAGGACGTCGGACCGGTGCGGGTGGAGCGAGTGGAGCGGGTGGAGCGGGACGGGTGCCGGGCGCGGAGTCGGGGCCGGGTCCGGCGTCCGTCCGTGGTCACCGGCGGCCGTGGCCCCAGTGGCCGCGGTGGTGCCCGCGTCCGTGGCCCCAGTGGCCGCGGTGGTGACCGCGTCCGCGGTCCCAGTGGCCGTGGCCGTGACCGCGTCCGTGGCCCCAGCGGCCGTGTCCGCGGCCGTGGCCGTGACCCCGGCCCCGGCCGCGGTGCTCGGTGTACCTCTCCTGGTCGTAGCTCTGCTCGTAGCGGATCTGGCCGCGGTCGGACTGGATGTCCGACTGGGCCGCGGCGGTGCCGGTCCCGAAGATCCCGACCGTCCCCAGCATGGCCATGACGATGGCGGCCTTCTGCAGTTTGCGCATGAGGTCTCCTCTTCCTCCAGTGATGTCATCCGGCGAACCGGATGGGGTGGATAGAGGCTAACCATCCTTTTCCCGGCTTAGGTGGCACATGGTCCGGATAGAGCCCGGATAGGGGTTTTTCGGTATGTCTGTTCGTCCCAGTGGCCCTCCGGGGCGGCGGACCGGGCCCGGGGACGGGGCCGGGGGTGGCGTCCGGGTTCGGTCCCCGGACGCCACCCCCGGCTTTCCCCGCCCCGGCCACCCGTTCGAGGGCGGGGAAGGCGTGGTCAGTTCGGCCAGACCTGGGCCTTGAGATAGCTCTTCTCGACCGTCACCGGCTCCTCGCCGTAGTGCGCGATCTGAAGTTTGATCTTGCGGTCCTTGCGCGCCTTGCCCGAGAAGGGGAAGGCGAGGAAGGTGCTCCCGGCGGTGCCGGGCGTCTCACCGATCGGATGATGCTGCACGGTGTCGCCGGAGGCGTCGTCCTCGACGATGCGGGCCTGGAGCTCGCGGCCCGGGGTGAGGCCGCGGACCCGTATCGAGGCCACGCCGTTGTACTGGCAGTTGGTCGCGAACGTGCGGCCGCCCGCGGCGTGGTGCTTGAGCGGGTCCGACCACTCCTGGTCCCAGGCCACCGAGTACCAGGTTCCGGGAACCATGGTGAATTCCTTGTGCATACCGAGACTGAGGTAGAGCGGCACGTCGTCCTCCGGGGCGGTGTTGTCCTGACCGGGCGGGCGTGAGAGCAGGGCTTTCACGCGGGACCGGAAACTGCTCATGGTGAAGCCGCGCGGATCGACCTTTCCCGGCTGCCACTCCAGGTGCCCGATGACGGAGCGTTCGTTCCAGCCGTGCGCGCGGCAGATGGCGGCGGCCCAGCGGGCCGCGGCGTCGAGCTGGGGTTCGGGCCACGGGTCGCGGCCGTTGCCGAGGTTGATCAGCTCGATGCCGTAGAAGTAGCGGTTGCCGTCGGTGTTGGCCTCGTTGTCGGCCGGCAGGGCGCGCTCGTCGATGACGGCGCGCAGGACGTCGTCGTCACCCGAACCGGCGTGGTTCGCCCGGCCGTTGCCCACCATGTAGAGCGTGCCGTTCTTGGCGCCCACGGTGTGGCAGAGCGGCCCGGGCAGCGAACTGTGCCCGTTGTAGCAGAGGGCCACGGACGAGTCGGTGCCGGAGGTGACGGTGTGGTGGATCATCACGCCGTACACCGGCCCCCAGGGACCCTTGTGGTTGCGGTTGTGGGTGCGCCAGCTCTTGTACTCGACGACCTTGCAGCCTTCGGCCTTGATCGCTGCGAGGAGCCGGCTCGCGGAGAGGGGTGTGGCCATGGGGCATCCCTTGGACTGCTGGATGGAAGAGGGCACGCCGTGGGGGCGGGACATGCCGGGAACAGAGAAGGTAGCCAACTATCCGTAATATCAACGGACTTCGAGAGTCTCGGCGTGTTGGCTCAGTGGTGATGCCCGTGACGCGCCGGTGCGGAAACGCCCTCCGGGCAAAACGCCGGGAATTGGCCGGTAACGGGCCTTGACGCGGACCGCGGTGACCGGCCGTCACTCCGGCAGGCGCAGCCGGCCGACCGTCGTCAGGGGATGGCGGGTCGAGCTCTGCCGCACCTCCACCGTCAG
This sequence comes from Streptomyces xinghaiensis S187, assembly GCF_000220705.2. Classification (GTDB taxonomy): domain Bacteria; phylum Actinomycetota; class Actinomycetes; order Streptomycetales; family Streptomycetaceae; genus Streptomyces; species Streptomyces xinghaiensis. The sequence continues at coordinate 5,362,321 of NZ_CP023202.1, forward strand.
CACCGGCGGTACGGGCAGATACGGCGTTCCGTCCGTGGTCACGGCTTCGGCCGCCGCCGGCTCCCCGCCCGGCGGCAGAGCCGCGAGGGCCCCGGCGAGCTGCGCGCGGACCGCGGGGGCCAGCGGGGAGGTGAGGACGGGGGTGTCGTCGCCGGGCAGGACCACCGCCAGGGCGTGCGGATGCGTGCGGGAACCCGTCACCCCGGCGACCACCGCGTCACGGGTGTCGGAGTGCCACTGGTGAAGTGTCGGTATTCGAGAGTTGCAGTATTCCGGGACTGGTGAGCTCGCATGTTCAGGTGTCGCGTATTCGCGGCTGAGCCCAGATGGGACTCGCGCTGGCTGCCGAGTTATTCACGCAAGGGGTGACGCCGCCGCAGCTAGCACGGCGGTTGCGGGTCTCACGGAAGTCCGCCTATGCCTGGCATGCCCGCTGGCGAGAAGACGGCGTTGAGGGGCTGCGGTCCAAGGGGTCGTCCGGACGTCCGTCGCGGATGAAGCCCGAGTGCGGGCCTGGCTGCCGTCGGAACTGGAGAAGGGACCCGCCGCGCACGGCTGGACGGAGGATCAGCGCTGGACGCTGGCCCGGGTGGCCACCGTGATCGCCCGGCGCTTCCACGTGTGCTTCATCCAGGTCCAGACCTGGCGCATCCTGCGCGAGATGGGCTGGACGGTTCAGGTGCCGGTGCGGCGGGCTGCCGAACGCGACGAGGAGGCCGTGGCCACGTGGGTCAAGGAGACGTGGCCACGGGTGGAAAGACGGTGAGGGACCGGGACGCCTGGCTGTGGAGAGCTCGCGATCCTGAGCGGTTCCCTACATTGACGCGCGCGGGTCAGGTGCCGATCTCCCGGTGGACGCCGCCGGCAGCGGTGTTGACGCCCTCGGCGAGGGTGGGGTGAATGTGGATCGCTCGGGCGATGTCGCTGTAGGTGGCGCCGCAGGTCATGGCGATGACGGCTTCGTGGACGAGGTTGCCGCCGTCGGGTCCGGCGATGTGGCAGCCCAGGATGCGGTCGGTGGCGGCGTCGACGACGAATTTGATCAGGCCGCGGGTGTTGCCGATGGCGCGGGCCTTGACGACTCCGGTGAAGTCCTGGCGGCCGATGAGGACGTCATATCCGGTGGCGCGGGCGGCGGGTTCGGTCAGGCCGACGGAGCCGACCTCGGGGTCGGTGAACACCGCGTGCGGGACGACGCGTCCGGCGGTGGAGCGGTCCTGGCCGCGGTAGGTGGTGCGGTAGGCGATGTCGGCGTCGTCGCGGGCGGTGTGGGTGAACATCGGCCCGCCGCGGATGTCGCCGAGCGCCCACACGCCCTCGGCCCCGGTGCGCAGCAGGTCGTCGACGGGCAGGAAGCCGCGGGCGTCGGGCTCAAGGCCGAGGTGTTCCAGGCCCAGGGTGTCGGTGTTGGGGGTGCGGCCGGTGGCGATGAGGAGGTGGCTGCCGGTGATCTCGCCGGTCTCGCTGCCCTGGCAGCCGGCCCGGATGTTGCCGGGGCGGCCGTCGACGGCGGTGCAGGTCGTTGCGGTGAGGACGGTGATGCCGTCAGTGGTGAAGCCGTCGGTGACGGCGGTGGAGATGTCGGGGTCCTCGGAGGGCAGCAGGCGGTCCGCGCGCTGGATGAGGGTGACGCGGGAGCCGAAGCGGGCGAACATCTGGGCGAACTCGCAGCCGATGTAGCCGCCGCCCACCACGATCAGGTGCTCGGGCAGCTCGGTGAGGTCCAGCAGGGTGCGCGAGGTGTAGTACGGGGTGGCATCGAGGCCGTCGATCGGGGGGATGGTGGTACGCAGACCGGTGACCAGGAAGATCTTGTCGGCCTCCAGGTCGGTGCCATCCACGCGCAGCCGCCTCGGTGCCGTGAAGCGTCCCTCGGCGGGGTAGAAGTCGAGCTGATCGGCCTTGCCGACCGTCTTGTAGGAGCCGGAGCGGATCGTGTCGACGATCCGGTTCTTGCGGGCGACGACCGCGGCGAGATCGACGGTGGGGGTTGTGGTCGTCACGCCGAACTCGGCGGCGCGGCGCACCTGGTGGGCCACCGCGGCGGAGGCGATCATCGTCTTGGTGGGGATGCAGCCCCGGTTGAGGCAGGTGCCGCCGAGTTTCTCCTTCTCCACGAAGGCGACCCGGCCGTGCCGGGCGGCGCGCAGGGCCAGGGGCAGTCCGGCCATGCCGCCGCCGATCACCAAGGCGTCATATCGCTCGACCATGCGAAAACTCCCTCTCCGTCTTCTGTTTGCCGATCCGGTGCGGGCGGTGCGTACAGGGGCCTTAAGGCATCCTCAGCCGTACGGGCCGGTGGGGCCGGAGGGGTGCGGCCGTTCGGCGGATGGGGGTGGCAAGCGACGGCTGATTGCGGTGCGGTGGCGCCGATGCCACAGCGCGGCGGCGGTGAGCAAGACGGCCCCGCTGGCCCAGAGCGGCCAGGTCACAGGGGTAGCGGTGGCAGTGGCCCCGGTGGCTGCGCCGCCCGCGGTTGCGGTGGCCAGCGCCGGGCCGCTGCAGCACAGGCCGATCAAGGACAGCCCGGCACCCAGAGCCGCGCCGAAGGTCCCGAGCGCGGCGAAGGTGGCCGTCAGGAGGTGGCCGAGCATCCGACGGAGCCGGTTGAGGACGTTGGGGGGCGCCGTGCGCATCGACTGGACTCGGGGGCTGGGCGGACGGGGTGAGGGTGTGGCCGGCTGCGGCTCGGGGGAATGCGGCAGCCGGCCGCCCTCCCGGCCCGACGGGGGCGGGGCCGGGGTATCGGGGAGGGGTCAGGCCCACAGGGCGCTGCCCCACTTGGTGAGGATCAGGATCGCGATGATGCCGATCCACAGCACGGGCACCGTCCAGTGGAACTCGGCCACGGTGCGGCGCACCTGGTCGGGGACGGTGATGAGCCCGTGGCGGATGTTGTGCACGGTGGTGTACCAGAAGATGAGGATCGTCACGGCCCAGACGAGGGTGCACCACAGGCACAGCGCGCCGATGGCGTACAGCGAGGAGTACTGCAGCCAGGTGATGAAGCCGATACCGAAGACGGTGCCTGCCTGCAGGCCCCACCAGTGCCATCGCCGGTAGCGGGCGCCGGCCAGCAGTCCGGCGCCGATGGCGATGACGGCGGGGAAGGCGACCCAGCCGATGAAAGGGTTGGGGAAGCCGAAGGTGGATGCCTGCCAGCTCTTCATGATGTTGTTGCAGGACAAGACGGGGTTGATGCTGCACGCCGAGACATAGTTCGGGTTGGCGAGCAGCTTCATCTTGTCGTGGGTGAGCACGGCCGAGGCGAGCAGGCCGAGCAAGCCGCCCAGGAGCAGCAGGAGCGCGAAGGCACGGTTGGCGCCGATCGGGGCGTGCGGGCTTCTCCGCTCGGCCGGGGAGGCCGTGTCGCGGGCTGCTGTCGTGGTCATGTGGGGTTCCGTTCCGGCAGTTGCCCGCGGCGGGGGCTTGGTCTGTTCCCGGCCGCAGCGGGTCTGGGCGTGGGCGCGGTCAGCAGCAGTGGCCGTCGCTGTCGCGGTCGGTTGAGGCCGGTGTGGGGACGGGCTGGGGCGCGCAGCAGTCGTCCGCTGCGGCGGCGGAGGGGGCTGTCCCGGTGGGAGTGGAGTGGCGGGCCGGCTGCCGTGTGCGGTGGCGGATGGCGGCGGCCGCCACAGCGAGGACGACCACCACGGCGGTGACGGCGATGGCGGTGGTATGGGCCTGGATCCAGGCGGTGGCGGTGGCGGAGAAGGTGGCGAGGCCGCCGCCGGGGGCGGCGGTGGTGGCGCCGCCGGTGGCAGCGGGGTACCAGTACCAGGCCAGGTAGGCGCCGGTGAGGACGAGGACGGCGGCGGTGATGCGGGTGCCGTGCCGGGCCAGGGCGGTGATCTTGCGGGTGAGGGCGGCGCCCGCGGCGGCGGTGGTGACCGCGACGAGCAGCAGGACGGCGGCCGATCCGGCGGCGTAGGCGGCGAAGACCGCGAGGAGCCCGGCGAAGCTGGCGGTGGCCTGGGCCTGGGCGATGACGGCGAGCAGCACGCCGAAGGTGCACGACAGGGACGCGGCGGCGTAGCCGACGCCGAAGGCCGCCATGCGCCGGGCGGTCGGGGGGCCCGCCGACCGGCGGGTGCTGGTGGTCAGGTGCAGCCGCAGGCTGGGTGTGCGGCCGGTGAGCATGACGGCGCCGAGGAGCAGCAGGAGGATGCCGGTGGCCAGGCCCAGCCAGGGGGCGGCTTGGATCAGGGCGCGGGCTCCGGCGCTGACGATGAGTCCGGCGGCTGCGAGGGTGCCGGCGAAGCCGAGGGTGAGGGCGGCGCCGGAGCGCAGGGCGCGGGTGAGGCGTACCGGCAGCGGGGAGGCGTCGCTGTCGCCCAGGGCGGCGGTGATCCAGGCGGGCAGCAGGGCGAAGCCGCAGGGGTTGACCGGGGCGAGCATCCCGGCGGCGAAGGCGAGGGCGAGCAGGCCGTTCATCACGCGCCTGCCTTCTTCAGGGCGTCCTGGATCTGGTCGGCGGAGGGGTCGGTGGCCCGGTAGGTGACCTTGCCCTGCGGGGCGACGACGATCAGTGTGGACAGCGCGGCGACCTGGTAGCGCTGGGAGAGGGCGGCGCCCTTGTCGATGGTGGCGGGCAGAGCCGGGGCCTTGATGTAGTCGAGGAACTGCATGATCGTCTGCTTCGACTCGTTCGGGTCCATGTCCACCGCGAGGAAGTTGGCCTTCTTCCCGGCCTTGTCGAACGCCTGGGCGGCCTTGTCCAGGCTCTTGGCCCCGCCGGCGCACTCGCCGCAGCCCACCGAGAAGAAGAACAGGGCGGAGGGCTTGTCCCCGGGCACCGCCAGCGTGGTGTCGTCGAGGAGGGCGACGGTGTCCGCCTTGGCAGCGGCGGCGTTGCCGCTGCCAGCGCTCGTGGCGGGGGTGTTCGCCTTGGTGTCGGTACCGCAGGCGGACAGGGTGAGCGCAGCGGTGGCAGCCGCAGCCAGAGCCAGGGCGGTACGGCGGCGCAGGCGGGTGCGGCGGGCGGTGGGGGACGGTGAGGTCATGGGTGGTGCGGGCCTTCCTCGAAGTCCGGGACTGGACGGGCGGTCCCGGTCGGCAGGGAGCGAATGGGGGAGCGCGGCGGTGACCGGCAGAACGGCGGGCGGGGCGTGAGCCGGGCGCCGGCCGGGTCACTGCTTGCGGAGCAGGTCGCGGTCGTGCTGGTCGGTGCGGGGGGCCGGGAGGCAGCAGGCATCGCCGTTGCCGGTGCGGCGGCGGCGCAGCCACCAGGTGAGAGCGCCGGCCAGCAGGACCGCGGCCGGGGCCAGCAGCCAGGGGCTGACCAGCACCCCGCCGAGTCCGGCCAGGGCGCCGCTGGCCAGCAGCACCGGCCCGGCGCAGCAGATGATCGGCAGCAGGGCGACGCCGACGACGGCGAGGGTGCCGAGCAGGCCGCCGCGGCGGTCACCGGGCTGGGTGGGCGGAGGCGTCATCGCTGCTCCCCCTCTCCGGGGATGCGGGTGCAGCAGTCCAGGGCGGCGGCGTTGTCGGCGGCCAGCGACCGGGCCAGCATGACCAGATCCGCGACGCGGGGGTCGCCGACGGAGTAGCGCAGTTTCTTGCCGTCCCGGCGGGCGCTCACATAGCCGCAGTCCACGAGACAGGACAGGTGGACCGACACCCGGGGCTGGGAGATACCGGCGTGCTCGACGCACTCCGCGCTGGTGCGCTCGCCACGCAGGATGAACTGCAGCAGCTTCAGCCGGGTGGGGTCGGCCAGCGCGCGGAAGAACCGGGCCGTGGTGTCCAGGTGCGTGCACGGCACCTCGGCCGTGGCCAGGGATCCGGCAAGGGCAGGGGATTTCATGGGCAGGGCCTTTCCACCAGCAGCTATTCGTCTGCCCGCATAGTAAGGTGGCGGTCTGCAATACGGCAAGCCGCATAGGAATGGGTCCGGCGTCCGGCGCTGGACCCCACTGAGGGAGGTAGTGCTGTGCTCCAGGCACACACCGGTTACGACCTGGCGATCATCGGCTCGGGCGCCGGCGCATTCGCCGCGGCCATCGCGGCCCGCAACAAGGGCAGGAGTGTGGTGATGGTCGAGCGCGGCACCACCGGCGGCACCTGCGTGAACGTCGGCTGCGTGCCGTCCAAGGCGCTGCTGGCCGCCGCCGAGGCCCGTCACGGCGCCCAGGCGGCGAGCCGGTTCCCCGGCATACAGGCCACCGAGCCCGCGCTGGACTTCCCCGCGCTGATCAGCGGCAAGGACACGCTGGTGGGGCAGCTGCGGGCGGAGAAGTACACCGACCTGGCCGCCGAGTACGGCTGGCAGATCGTGCACGGCACCGCCACCTTCGCCGACGGCCCCATGCTGGAGGTCGCGCTGAACGACGGCGGCACCGCCACCGTCGAGGCCGCCCACTACCTGATCGCCACCGGCTCCGCCCCCACCGCGCCGCACATCGACGGCCTGGACCAGGTGGACTACCTGACCTCCACCACCGCCATGGAACTCCAGCAGCTCCCCGAGCACCTGCTGATCCTCGGCGGCGGCTACGTCGGTCTGGAGCAGGCCCAGCTCTTCGCCCGCCTCGGCAGCCGGGTCACCCTGGCCGTCCGCTCCCGCCTGGCCTCCCGGGAAGAGCCGGAGATCTCCGCCGGAATCGAGAACATCTTCCGCGAGGAGGGCATCACCGTCCACACCCGCACCCAGCTCCGTGCGGTCCGCCGCGACGGCGAGGGCATCCTCGCCACCCTCACCGGCCCCGACGGCGATCAGCAGGTGCGCGCCAGCCACCTGCTCATCGCCACCGGACGACGGTCCGTCACCAACGGCCTCGGCCTGGAGCGGGTCGGGGTGAAGACCGGCGAGCGCGGCGAGGTCGTGGTGGACGAGTACCTGCGCACCGACAACCCCCGCATCTGGGCGGCCGGAGACGTCACCTGCCACCCGGACTTCGTGTACGTCGCCGCCGCGCACGGCACCCTGGTCGCCGACAACGCCCTGGACGGCGCCGAGCGCACCCTGGACTACACCGCCCTGCCGAAGGTCACCTTCACCAGCCCCGCCATCGCCTCGGTCGGACTGACCGAGGCCCAGCTGACCGAGGCCGGTATCGCCCACCAGACCCGCACCCTGTCCCTGGAGAACGTGCCCCGGGCGCTGGTCAACCGTGACACCCGCGGCCTGGTCAAGCTCATCGCCGAACGCGGCACCGGGAAGCTGCTGGCCGCCCACGTCCTCGCCGAGGGAGCGGGCGACGTCATCACCGCCGCCACCTACGCGATCACCGCCGGCCTCACCGTCGACCAGCTCGCCCGCACCTGGCACCCCTACCTGACCATGGCCGAAGCGTTGAAGCTCGCCGCCCAGACCTTCACCTCCGACGTCGCCAAGCTCTCCTGCTGCGCCGGCTGACCCACCCCACCCACCACCGCAAAGGACCCGCGCCCATGGACTCCCAGGCCCAGCAGCTCGCCACCCGGCTGACCACCGCGTTCAACGGCGGCGGAGCCGCCAGCTCCCGCCCCTGGCTGTGGCGCCCGCTACTCCAACTCCTCGCCCAGGGCCGACCCGTGACCGTCGAGCAGATCGCCCAGGCCACCGACCGCACCCCCGACCAGGTCCGCGAGGCCCTCGCCGCCAACCCCGACACCGAATACGACGAGAGGGGCCGGATCACCGGCAGCGGCCTCACCCAGAACCCCACCCCGCACCACTTCGAGGTCGACGGGCAGCAGCTCTACACCTGGTGCGCGCTGGACACCCTGATCTTCCCCGCCATCCTCGGCCGCCCCGCCCACGTGACGTCCCCGTGCCACGCCACCGGCACCCCCGTCCGCCTCACCGTCGAACCGGACCAGGTCACCAGCGTGGAGCCGGCCACCGCCGTCGTCTCGATCGTCACCCCCGACGCCCCGGCCTCGATCCGCACCGCCTTCTGCAACCAGGTCCACTTCTTCGCCACCCCCGACGCGGGCAAGGGCTGGCTGGAGGAGCACCCCGTCGCCACCGTCCTGCCCGTGGCCGATGCCTACCAACTCGGCCGACCCCTCACCGAGGCGCTCCTCACCGGCGACACCCCGCCCGGCTGCTGCTGAATCCCGTCCCCGGACGGGCAACGGCTGTGTGACACAGAATTAAGTATTCTGTGTCACACATGGGCTGAGCCGCTCCGAGCGACCTGGACAGATCCGCTCCGTCCGACGAGGCGGCTCGGCAACGTTCTGTGTCACCTCGGCCGGAGGTGCCCGCACGGCGTCCGTGATCCCTCTCCCGCGCACCTGGATCGGCGAGGACGTACGAAGAAACGGGCCCCGAGATCACCGCGTACTTCCCGCGGCCGGCCGTGCCCCCACGGCGCGAGGACCGCCTAGCACGACGGACAGGCCAACTCACCCGCCCGCAGCTGGCGTTCCACGCGTACGACATCGGTGTCGACGATGAGCACTCCGTACCTCCACCTCGTGCACACCGTGTCGTCGTGGACGAAGCAAGATCAGACTGCCCAGCAAGATCGACACTCATGTCCACCGCGAGTGTCGCCAACCCCCGCCTTCGTACTCATACAGAGAGTCGTCCAACAGCAGCAGGTCGGCCGCGGGCTCCTCGTTCGGGAAGTCCGGCACGACCAAGACCTCGATGTTCATGCCCCCAGGATCGCGCTCATCGCGGCATTGTGGCTTTTGGCCCCACCTTGGCTGAACCCCATCTGGGCTCAGCCGCGAATACGCGACACCTGAACATGCGAGCTCACCAGTCCCGAGGCCATATTCGCCCGCGGAGTGAGCAGCCCCGTAGCTCAGCCCGGTCACGTCAGCGATGACAAGTATTCGGACCAGTTCTCGCCGGCGAGCGTGGCCCAGCGTTCGGCTGTCTTGGGGTGGATGCCGAGCAGGTCAGCGATGACCATGGGCGGCAGGTCGGCCAAGGCGTCCACCATGGCGGTGTTCCGAGCTGCGCGGGCGGGCAGACCGTGTTGTCTCAGCGTGTCGGCGAGGCCGAGGGGGTTACGCGGGCGTCCAGGACTTTGGCCGGGCAAGAGGTACCTACGTCCGGCCGTGGTGCTGTGCCGGGGCGTGCTGTGGCGGAGCTGATCGTCGATGAGACGGGCGAGCTTAGGCGGGAGCACGAAGGGGTGCTGGTTGACCGCCAGGTAGGTGTGCTCCTGGTCGCGGCTGATGTGGTCCTCGGTGAGCTCGACGATGCGGGTCAGGGGAAGGGCGTAGAGACGGACGAGAGCAGCCGCGACGCGGACGTCCAAGGGCAACGCGGTGTCGTTGAAGCAGCGCAACAGCTCGTTTCGGGCCTCGTCCTCGGCTTGGAAGTGGCCGGGGAGTTGCGAGGCTGGGTGCTCGATGCTCAGACCGGGTGGGCAGAGGCGTCGTGCGGTGCTCCAGCGGAGGAAGGGGATGGAACGGGAGCGCAGGGTTGGCCTGTCGGTCGCCCAGACGTCCAGATGCGGCTGCTGGAGTCGACGGAGGCTCAGGTGCTGGGAGTCGAGCCAGTTCAGGAAGTCGATGGCGGCGAGCACGTTGCCGCAGTTGCCTTTGTGCGCGGCGTAGGTGTAACGGCCTCGGGCTGAGCGTCGGCGGGCGTCGCGGATGATGTGCCACTCGGCGAACGGACGAATGAGATTGGCGTGCCGCGCTGGGAGTTCGGCCACGGTCCGCGCGACCCAGTTGGTGAGCAGGGCGAGATTCTCATCGCGTGGCGGCAGGATGCCGGCGGTGACAAGCAACCCGCGCACGTAGGCGGTGGCAGCCCGTTGTGGCAGCGTGTCGAGGGATTCATGGTTCAGCGCTCCAGGATCGAGGACCAGGCGCCCCAGGAGACGGGCGGCGGGGCTTCGGCGCAGCCACTGCAGGACGCGGTAGGGGTTTTCCGCGCTGGTCAGAACGACGGCGAGGGGTTGAAGTGGCTGGGCCACGCTTGTGCCGTTTACGGAGAGCAGATCGGTCACGCGGGCGGCCAGGGTGCAGCAGGGACAGCGGTGGCCGGAGTAGAGGTCCGCCGGTTCACCGCAGGCCGAACACCGCTCGACCGGTTCGTCGGGGAACGAGCACGTCTTGCACAGGAGGGTTCCCTCGGCTGTCTGACCGATCAGGATGCGATGTCGACTGCACGTGGCGCACGGTGCAGGGGTCGACAGAGCTGCTCTGTAGCAGGAGTCGCACACTGGCCCTCGCGGCCAGAAGACCTTGACCTTCGTGACCTTGCCGCACAGGGCGCATGCGCACTCTTCGCGAGGGCGGCACGTGTCGCAGTGGAACGGGCCCAGGCCACCGTTGATGTGGTGGCCTGGGCGGGCCCGTTCACAGATGGCGCAGGTCTTCTCGTGTCGCTTGTAGCACCGGTCGCAGGTGTCCGGCCTGGTGCCGTCGGCCCGGGCGACGATGGGAACGGTCTGGCCGCAGACACCGCACAGGCGGGCAGGGCTGGAGTAGCAGCTGCCGCAGACCGGTCCGTCGGAGGTCAGTGCGTTGACCCGGCGTAGTCGTCCGCAACGGCAACAGGCCTGAGTGTTCTTGGGAGCACAGGTCTGGCAGAGGCTGGTGCCGTCGGGCAGGCGCCGGTACGAGATCATCATCCGGCGGCAGTCGGCGCATTCCTCCTTGGCATCCGGCTCCTTGTTCCTGCACGGATTGCAGATGCCGCCCTCCGGTCGGCGGGCGTAGATGCTGGCCACTTTGCCGCAGCGGGCGCACGGCTTCTTGGCACGTCGGCTGGCGCAGCGTGAACACAGTCGTCCCTCCGGTCCGTTGTTGGCGGGAAGAGGGTCAGTCCGTCCGCAGTCGCCACAGGCCACCAGAGCGACCTTGTCACCGTGCCCGGCGGCGGTGAGCGCAGCCAGCAAACGCACAACACAGGTCGGGCAGTCGCTACTGGGCGTGCTCAGCGCGTCGGGCCGCTCGGACAGATAGCGCACCAGGCGGAAGGCGTTCGCCCCACGCCATGCCCGCGCCTCCTCCGTCACGGCCTGCGCCTGTTCGGGGGCAAGGGAATCGCCCACCGCTGACCGCAGCAGTGCGACGATCTGCTCCTGCGCGGCGGCGAGTTCGGCGCGTAAGCGGATCTGGTCCGGTGTCAGCGGCCTCACGGCTGACCCGGGCGCCGGATCGTGGTACGCCGCTCCTTCAGCGGCAGTGGCTCGGCCTGTCCGTCCGCGGTCTTCTTGACCTGTGCGTTGACTACCTTCGGCTTGATGAGATCGTTCGGTGTGCACTCGAAGATGTCGCACAGCGCGACCAAGGTGTCCATGCTCATCCGCTGGGGCGGCTGTGTCACCAAGCGGTAGACCTGCTCACGCGACAGGGTCACGCCACGTTCCGCCAGGAGCGGCACCAGGTCCGAGGTCTGGAACATCTGGTGCTCGGCCATCGTGGCCCGCAGACACCACTCGTAGCCCATCTTCTTGATCATTTAAGGTCCCAGTCGTCACCCAGCCGGCGCTTCAGCGAAGCCTCCAGGAGCTGGTTCCGGTACTCGTCAGAGACGCCCATGTAGATGGCCGTCGTAGAAGCGTGGGTATGGCCCACCTGCTCTTGAACGAAGCGGGCAGGGTAGCCGAACTCGGTCAGATGCGTGATGTAGCTGTGGCGCAGACAGTGCAGGTCGAGGTCCTCGTCGAGGCCGGCGTCCTGGCGTGCCGTCACGAACGCCTCGTTGATCGAGCGGGGAGACATCCGTCCGACCCGCTCGGTCACCCACAAGGCCGGGTGCCGGTCCGGCGAGAGCCGCGGGCGAATCTCGTGCACCCACTCGTCGAGGACGTCGACTACCCAGTCCATCTCAGGGACCAGAAGCACGGTCCGTCGCTTCGGCGGTGTCCCCTTGGAGGACTTGCCGTACCGGACGGTCATGCTGCCGGCCTGCCCGAACTGCGGCGCCTTCCTGTGCCGCCGCAAATCCACCAGGTCGACCTTCGAGGACTCGGTCCGCCGGGTTCCGTACGCGTAGATCGTCTTGAGCGCGGCAGCATCACGTAGCGCGGTGAGTGCGCCCTTGCGGCCCTGCCCGTGAATGCGTCGGGGCCGGGCATCGGCGGCGTCAAACAGCGCTTGGACCTCGTCGTAAGTCAGAGGCCGACGCCGGGGATCGCCCTCGTACTCCACCGAGTGCAGGACAGAGTTGCCCTCGTGAAAGATCACCTGCGGTGACAGGCCGAACCGTTCCTGGCAGGTCTCAACCCACCCGTACCGGCGGTCCAGCAGGAACTCCACGAACAGCTCGATCACCACCTCGTAGGACCGAGCCGTAGACAACTGGATCGGCTTGGCCCCGCTGCGAAGGTGGACGATGAACGCCTCGCCATCGGCGGGAGTCCACTGCCACGGGTACAACCCCGTGAAATCCTCGAACCGTTGGATCAGACGCAGCCGGGGCTGGATCGTCGAAGCCTGGAGAAACCGCGCGGACTGCTGCCGAGCCCATCCCTCCTTCATTGCAGAGGAAACCGCTGGCTCCGGGTCCAGAAGGACAACGTTCGGGGCCAGGGCAAGACGCACCGAACCGGGTGCCTCAGCGACCATGCCCGCCGTTGTATCAAACGCATCATTGTTGCGTCCATACCGAGCGGCGCTGGTCAGTCGTGTACGGGAGCTCCGGGCGTTCCCGCATCAGGGCCTCTGATCAGCCAGGACGTTCGTGATGAGGCTCTACGAACTGTTGCAACCAATGCAATTCATCCTGTTTCGCAGTTTGCGCCAGTCGCGCCGGCCGCCGCGGTAGGGACCGTCGAGCCGTTTGACGACCAGGCCCTCGATCCCGTTCGCGGTCAGCGTCTCGTACCAGAGCGAGGCCACCTCCTCGTCGGTCGTCATCGGCACCGCCTGGACGGGCGGTCCGACCGGGGCCAGCAGACCGGTCAGCGCGGTGCGCCGCCGCCGGTACGGCAGCGGCCGGAGGTCCGTGGTGCCGGTGGCCAGCAGGTCGAAGGCCGCGTACGAGGCGGGGAGTCGCCGGGCGAGCTCGGCCGCCCGGCCGCGGCGGGCCATGGCGCGCTTCTGCACGGCGGCGAAGTCGGTCCGCCCCTCCGTCCAGACGACCACCTCGCCGTCCAGCACCGTCCCGGCGGGCAGCGCCTCGGCCGCCGTCACCAGATCGGGAAAGGAGTCGGTGACGATCCGGCCGGAGCGCGCCTGGAGGAGGACGCGGTCCGGGTCGCGCAGCAGGACGACCCGGTGGCCGTCGAACTTGGGTTCGTACGCGAGACCGGTGCCGCGGGGCAGCCGCTCCACTGGCCGGGCCAGTGCCACCTCCACCGGCGGGCGCAGCACGGCCCGGGCGGGCCGGGCGCCGGTGCCGGGGGCCGGCCGGCCGCCGCCGGCGCTCTCCGCGCCGGCGTCCCCCGGCCCCGGCCCGCGCCCGTCCCCGGCGCCCGTGCCCCGGGCCGGTTCCGCTCCGGGGCCGCTCATGGCGCCCGCAGGTCCGGCAGCGGGTGGCCGCGTTCCGGGTCGAGGAGCCCGGCCAGCAGGTCCCCGTGCCCCTCCAGCCGTCCCGGCAGGTCACCGGCGCGGAAGGCGAGCTGCTCCGGGTCCGCGCAGGCCCGGACCTCCGCCCACTCCACCGGCGTGGAGACGGTCGGGGTGTCGCGGGCCCGCAGCGTGTACGGCGCGGCGGTGGTCTTGGCGGCCGCGTTCTGGCTGAAGTCGACGAAGACCTTCCCCGGCCGCAGCGAGCGGGACATCCGGTGGGTGACCAGCCCCGGCATCGCCCGCGTGGCCTCCACCGCCAGGGCCTTGGCGTAGGAGGTGACCTCGCGCGAGGGCGCGGGAGGGTGCAGCGGGACGAGCAGGTGCAGCCCCTTGGAACCGCTCGTCTTGGCGTAGGCGTGCAGGCCGTCCCCGGCCAGCCGCTCGCGCAGCCAGTCCGCGACGACGCAGCACTCGACGACCGTCGCCGGGCTGCCCGGGTCGAGATCGAGGACGAGACGGTCGGCGAGGGCGGGCTCGGCGGCCTTCCACTGCGGGGTGTGCAGCTCGGTGACGAGGTTCGCCACCCAGACCAGCGTCGGCAGGTCCTGCACCAGGATCTGCCGCGCCCATTTGTCCTCCGAGCGCGGGACCTCGGCGGTCTTCACCCAGGCGGGGGCACCGGGCGGCACGTTCTTCGCGAAGAAGTGCTCGCCCCCCGCGCCGTCCGGATAGCGCAGCAGGGACAGCGGGCGGTCGTGCAGGTGGGGCAGGAGTGCCGGCGCGACAGCGGCGTAGTAGTGCAGGACCTCACCCTTGGTGAAACCGCTCGGATAGAGGACCTTCTCGAGATTGCTGAGCGCCAGCCGCCGCCCCTCCACCTCGGCGATGATCGACATAGCATGGATCATCACATGAAGGCACGAAAGGTGTGAATCGTGCGATCCATCTGGAAGGGTTCCATTTCCTTCGGCCTGGTCAGCATCCCGGTCAAGGTCTTCGGGGCGACGGAGAACCACTCGGTCTCGTTCCGCCAGGTCCACGCGGCCGACGGCGGGCGCATCCGCTACCGCAAGGTCTGCGAGCTGGACGAGGAGGAAGTCCCCACGGAGGAGATCACCAAGGCCTTCGAGGCCGCCGACGGGACGACCGTGCCGCTCAGCGACGAGGACCTCTCCGCGCTGCCGCTGCCCACCGCCCGCACCATCGAGATCCTCGCCTTCGTGCCCGCCGACACCGTGGACCCCCTCCAGCTCGACCGCTCGTACTACCTCGGTGCCGACGGCGGCGGCGCGGCCAAGCCGTACGTCCTGCTCCGCGAGGCGCTGAACCGCAGCGAGAAGGTGGCCATCGCCAAACTGGCCCTCCGCGGCCGCGAGACCCTGGCGATGCTGCGGGTCGTCGACGACGCCCTCGCCCTGCACACCATGCTCTGGCCGGACGAGATCCGGCCCGCGACCGGGGTCGCGCCCGACACCGAGGTCGGCATCCGCGACGCGGAACTCGACCTCGCCGACACCCTGATGGAGACCCTCGGCGACCTGGATCCCGGGGAGCTGCACGACGAGTACCGGGAAGCCGTCGAGGCGCTGGTCGCCGCGAAGCTGGAGGGCGTCGAGCCGGAGGAGGCGCGGGAGCGGGTGGAGGCCGGGGGCAAGGTCATCGACCTGATGGCCGCGCTGGAGAACAGCGTCCGCGCGGCACGGGAGGGGCGCGGCGAGGAGGCCGGGGCGGCAGGCGGGGAGGGGGCCGCCGGGGCGGAGGGCGAAGAAGCGGAGGGCGACGTCCGGGAGCTGCGGTCCGGGAAGGGCGCCGGAAAGGGCGCCGGGAAGACGGCGGCCGGGAAGACGGCGGCGCGGAAGAGCACCGCCAAGCGCGGGGAAGCGGAGGAGGAAGGGGCGGGCAAGGCCGGCAAGAAGACCGGGGGAAGCCGGAAGAGCACGGCGGCGAAGAAGAGCGGATCGGCGGCAAAGGACTCCCGCGGGCGGCGGAGCACGTCCGGGGCGGCGAAGAAGACGGCGTCCGCCAAGAAGCGGGACCGCGCCACCGGCTGACGGCCCCGCACGGGATTCAGTGGCCGGCGGCCGTACGGGCGCGGCGGCGCAGATACAGGCCGAGTGCCGCGGCCGCCAGCAGCAGGGCGCCGCCCGCCGCCGTCACCGTCCCGCGGAAGCCGCCCGCTCCGGCCTCCACCGCATCCCGCGAGACGGTGACGCGCGTGGCGGCCGACCGGCCCTCGGGGCGGCCGCACCGGACGCTCACCTGGTGCTCGCCGGTCCGGGCGTGGAGATGGACCGTGGCGCTCCCGAACAGGTGACCGGCCTTCAGATCGCCCGGTTCCAGCCTGACGCGCCCGAAGGCCGGGGACGAGGCCGTGCCGGTACGGCTGTCGCACCCGGTGGCCCGCAGGCGCAGCGTGCCGCCCGGCGCGACGGTGGACGGCTCCGTCTCGACGGCGGGGCCCGGCGGGGCGTCGTCCGAGGCGGCGGCCGCGGCGGGGGCGAACGGCTCCGCCGCCGTGAGCGGAGCCGCGCTCAGGACGGCGGCGGCCAGGGCGGCCGGCGCGACGAGGCGTGTGCTGCGCATGGGCGGGTCCTCCTCCACCTCCACGGCGGGCTCCGGGTCCGCCGTGTGCGGCCGGAGACCCGCGCTCTCCTCGGGGAAGGCTAGGAGCCCCGCCCGGGCCCGGCGATCCGGGCGCTGCGAACGAGTGGCCGTACGAACGACTGGCCGTACGGAGGAGCGGCCGGACGGGTGAGGGCCGCACCGGGCGGCGCCGCGGCCGTGCGACCCGGGCCGTGGGGGCGGCGGGCGAACCGGGGCGGGGGAGAAACGCTCGCGGGCTACGCCGTCGCGTCCGGCCGCGGCCCGTCGGGGCGGGCAGGGCGCCGGAGGGCGTACGCGGCCGCCGAGCCCGCCGCGAGGAGGGCCAGCACCGAGACGGCGGCGCCGAACCAGGAGGCGCCCAGCCACTGCCCGCCGACATAGCCGAGGCTCACGCCGTAGCCCGCCCACATCAGGCCCGCCAGCGCGGACCACGGCAGGAACTCGCGGACCGCGCGGTGCGCGGCGCCCGCGCCCAGGCTCACCACCGACCGGCCCGCGGGCGCGAAGCGGGCGAGCAGCACCAGCGGGCCGCCGCCCCGGACCAGCGCGGTGCCCAGCCGGTCCTGCGCGGAGGAGAGCCGGCGGGACCGGGCGATGGCGCGGTCGAACCGCTCGCCGCCGCGCCGGGCCAGCCGGTACGCGGCCAGGTCGCCGAGGACGGAGGCGGTCGCGGCGCAGAGGGCGAGCACCAGGAGGTCCGGCACACCGCCCGCGGCGGGGCCGGCCGCACCGGTGGCGGCGTCGACGGCGTCGGCCGCACCCGCGCCCGCCGCCGCGGTGGCCGCCGCGATCACCAGGACCCCGCTCGGCAGCACGGGCAGGAAGACGTCGAGCAGCACCGACACCACGACGATGACGTAGATGCACGGGGCCGCCGTCAGCGACCCCAGATCCTCCAGCACGGCTTCTCCCATCCGAACCCCCGACCGCGCGTCGCGGGGGTGCGGCAGAAGCGGTCATGTACCGCCGTACAGCGTACGCCCGGGGCGGGCGGGGCCGGTCTCCGGGCCGCGCCGCGCCGGACCCGGGCGCGGAACATCCGTACGGCGGGCACGGAGCGCCGGCGCCGCCGGGAAGGGATGGTCGCCCGGAGACCCCGGAACCGCAGAGCGGCGTATGGACGAGGAGTGCGATGAACGCGGTGACATCGGTGAAGAGCAGGCGTACGGCGGCCCGTTGGGGCGGGTGGCGGACCCGGGCGGCGGCCGGCGGCAGTGCCGCCCCGGCCGTCCTGCTCGTCCTGGTGCTGGCCCTGACCGGCGGCCTGCCGTTCGTGGGGCAGGCCGGCGCGGCGGAGCCGGACCCGGAGCGGAGTGACGGAAGCCCTGCCGCCGCCGGCGACGCGCCGTTCGGCCACTGGCTCCGCGACGTGCTCGGCCCCCGTCTGCCGGAGGACGGCTCCACCGCCGCCCGGGACGCCGGGGCCCCGGAAGGGGGCGGGGAGCGGACGTCCCGGGACGCCCCCCGGTTCTCCCGGGTCAGCGCGGCTTCGTCATTCGCGCCGGTGCCCCCGCACGGCCTGCTGAACGCGGTCACCTACGACACGGAAGCCGTGCCGCCCGGGGCCCGGATCGGCGTGCGCCAGTGGACGGACCCGGAGGGGACGACGGTGCGGCTCCGGGTGGGCGGGCTCGAGCCCGGCCGCGCCTACGGAGCCCATGTGCACACCCGGCCCTGCGGCGCCGAACCGGACTCCTCCGGGCCGCACTACCAGCACCGCCGGGACCCCGAACAGCCGTCCACCGACCCCCGGTACGCCAACCCGGACAACGAGGTGTGGCTGGACTTCACCACTGACGAGGCCGGCGACGGCGCGGCGGAGGCCCGGCAGGACTGGAACTTCCGGCCCGGCGAGGCCCGTTCCGTGGTGCTGCACGAGCACACCACGGCGACGGAGGACGGCGCGGCCGGTACCGCCGGTGCGCGGCTGGCCTGCTTCACGGTGCCGTTCGCCGCGCAGCGCTGAGGAGGCGCCGGGGGCCGTGGCCCGGCCGGACCGGCGGTGCGCCGGTCCGGCCGGGGCGGCTCACCGGTCAGCCGGCTCCGCCGCCGTCCGGGCCGGTCATCCGGCGGTCCAGGACCGTGGCCAGCCGCGCGCCTCCGGCGCCGTCGGGCTCGGCGCGGTGGAGCGTCAGAGCGGCCTCGCGGCCGCGCAGCGTCAAAGTCATCAGCTGGTTGCCGAACCACGGTCCGCCGGCCTTCCGCCAGCTCACCGGTGACCGCCGGACCCGCCCGTGCCGGGCCAGGACGCGCCCCAGCAGGCGGCCCGCGCGGCTCCAGCCGAAGCGGAAACCGAGCTTGATCGCCGCCGGGACGCTGTTGTGCAGCGGGGAGCAGGTCAGCTGGAACACCCGGGCCGAGGGCCGGGCCGCTGCGTCCGGCCCGGCTCCGCCCGCACCGCCGGGCGCCTCCGTCCACCGCGGCTCGGCGATGTACGCGTGGTGGACGTCGCCCGAGAGGACGCAGACCGTGGCCGGCGCCTCCGGACCGCCGCCCGCGCGGGCGATCAGCTCGGTCAGCGCCTCGAAGGAGGCCGGGAAAGCGGCCCAGTGCTCCAGGTCCGCGCCCTGCCGCACCTTCTCGCCCCAGCGGGCCCAGCGGGAGCCGCGCTCCCCGCCGCACAGGGCCGCGTTCCACTGCTCGGTGTCGTGGATGGCGGGCGGCAGCAGCCAGGGCAGCGAGGTGCCGATCAGCAGATGGTCGCGCGAGCCGGGGTCGGCCAGCGCCTGTTCGCGCAGCCAGTCGGACTCGCCCTTGCCGAGCATCGCGCGCCGCTGCTCGGGCAGGACGCGGGCGGCGCGGGTGTCGACCATCAGGAGCCGGGTCCGGCCGAGGTCGCGGCGGTAGCTCCAGCGGACGTGGGTGGGGTCGGCGTAGGCGGCGGCCGCGAACTCCCGTACGAGCGCGGTGCCGTCGGGTGCCTCCCGTACGGCGGTGAAGAGCGGGTCGGCCGCCAGTTCGGCGGGGGAGAGGTTCCCCAGGTGCTGGTAGACCCAGTAGGACATCAGTCCGGACAGCACCCGCTCGCGCCACCAGCCGGTGGCCTCCATCTCCGCCAGCCAGGCCTCGCTGGTGTTCCAGTCGTCTATGACGTCGTGGTCGTCGAAGATCATGCAGCTGGGGACGGTGGCCAGCAGCCTGCGCAGCTCGGGATCGGACCAGGACTCGTCGTAGAGGCGGGTGTACTCCTCGTAGTCCGCGACCTGGTCGCCCGGCGGCTCCTCCAGGCCGCGCCGTTCCGCGATCCACCGCCGGGTCGCCTCGGAGGTCTCGTCCGCGTACACCTGGTCGCCCAGGAGCAGCAGGACGTCCGGGCGTTCGGCGTTCGGATCGGCGGCCAGCCGGAGGGAGAGGGTGTCCAGCGCGTCCGGGCCCGGACCGGCGCCGGCGGTGGCGGACGGCGGGGCGGCCCAGCGGCAGGAGCCGAAGGAGACGCGGAGGGGGGCGCCGTCCGCGCCGTCGGTGCCGGGACGCGGAAGGGTGCGGATGACGGGGGCGGGCTCGCCACCGCCGGGCGGGGGCCAGACCTGGCGGCCGTCGAGCAGCACCCGGTACGGGGTGGTGCTCTCCGGGGCCAGGCCGGTGACGGTCACCAGCGCGTAGTGGTGGCCGCCGACCCGCCAGCTCCGGGCCCTGCCGCCGGGCGCCGCCGGGGGTGCCGTGCCACCGGGTACGGCCGCTCCCGCGAGGGGTGCGCCGCCCGCGAGGGGTGCGCCGCCCGCGAGGGGTGCGCCGCCCGCGAGGGGTGCGCCGCCCGTGCCGGGTGCGCCGCCCGCGGCACGCGCGTCCTCCGCCCCGCCGGTGCAGCGGACCTCCGCCTCGCACGGGCCGTCCGTCTCGACCCAGACCGTGGCGCTGTGCTCGTCCACGTACCGCAGAAGCGGGCCCAGCCGCAGTCCGGTCATGGTGATCGCCTCCCTCCGTCGTCCCGCAACGGTACGGAACGACGGAGGGAGGCGGGGAGTGCCGGGGGCGGCGGGTGGTCCGGCCCGGCGGCCGGCCGGGGCCCGGCGGGGTCCCCGGCCGTACCCGTCGCCGCCCAACCCCTGCCCGCCTGCGGGCTCTTGGGCGCCGGGCGGGTCAGCAGCCGTTCAGGACGCCGCTGAGCGCCGACTTCTCGGCGGAGTCGACCGAGAGGGCGTAGTAGTGCTTCACCTGGACCCACATGCGGGCGTACATGCAGTGGTAGCCGCTGCTCGGCGGCATCCACTCCGCGGGGTCCTTGTCCCCCTTGGACTGGTTCACGTTGTCCGTGACGGCTATGAGCTGGGCGCGGGTGAGGTCGTTGGCGAAGCCCTGCCGCTTGCTGGTGGTCCAGGAGGAGGCGCCGGAGCGCCAGGCCTCGGCGAGCGGCACGACGTGGTCGATGTCGACGTCGGAGGCGGCGGTCCACACGCCGCCGTCGTACGGGGAGCGCCAGGTGCCGCTGACCGCCGCGCAGGAGCTGTTCTGCTCGACGTTGGTGCCGTCGCGCTCGAGCACGACCTCGCGGGTGTTGCAGCTGCCGCTCTGGGTGCTCCAGTGCGGGAACAGATCGCGGCTGTAGCCGCTGCTGGAACCTTCCGCCCGGACCGTCAGCTGGGAGAGGTAGCTGCGGGCGGTGGAGGCGCTCGGCGGGGTGGGGGGCGCCGCCTGCGCGGAGGGGCCGCTGAGCAGCACCGTGCCGATCAGGGCGGTGAGCCCGGCGGCCAGGCCGGCGCGACGCGCGTAGACCGTGGCGCGCGGGGTGGGGGCGGAGTGGGTACGGGGCATGGGAACTCCCTGGGGATGGGGGGACGTTGGCCGGTGGGGATCGGCCACAGGCTGCCGCCGCCAGATGTCCTGGAGTGGGGCGCCGGGTTACAGATTGACGACATGAGCACGTCAGATCAAGGGTTTGACGTGTCCATACCCGGCGGCCGGGTGGACGAACAGGGGCACACCCGTGCGAGCGGGGCGCGGGCCCGTTCTAGGGTGGCCGCGTGCTCACCGCCGCCGACACCCTGCTCCCCGTCAACCCCGTGCTGGGGATCGTCCTCGCCGCCCTGCTCCTCGCGGCCGCCGCCGTCGCGGCCCTCGCCCGGCTCGCCGGCCCGGACGGCCGCGGCTACGCCCGTGCCGTCGTCACCGCGGGGCTGCGGGCCGCGGTACAGCTCGCCGCCGTCTCGTACCTCATCGGCTGGGTGGTCCGCGCGGTGCCCCTGCTGCTCGGCTTCGTCGCGCTGATGTTCGGGGTGGCGGTCTGGACGGCGGGCCGCCGGGTGACCCGTAACCGCACCTGGTGGTGGGCCGCCCTGCCGGTCGGCGCCGGGGTGGTGCCGGTGGTCGCCGTGCTGCTGGTCACCGGGCTCGTCCCGCTCAAGGGCATCGCCCTCATCCCCGTCAGCGGCATCCTCATCGGCGGCGCGCTGACCGCCACGGTGCTCGCCGGCCGGCGGGCCCTCGACGAACTGCGCACCCGCCACGGGGAGGTGGAGGCCGGGATGGCGCTGGGGCTGCTCGTGCGCGAGGCCCGGCTGGAGATCGCCCGGCCCGCCGCCTCCGACGCCCTGCTGCCGGGGCTGGACCAGACGCGGACGGTGGGCCTGGTCACGCTGCCGGGCGCGTTCGTCGGCATGCTGCTGGGCGGGGCGTCACCCGTCATGGCCGGGGCCGTCCAGCTGTTCGTCCTGGTCGCGCTGGTGGCGGTGCAGGTGGTGGCGGTGGCCCTGGTGCTGGAGCTGGTCGCCCGCGGACTCCTGCACCGGGACGGGGAGCGGGCGGAGCGTCGCGCAGGCTGAAACGCGCGTCTGAAGGGCTTCGAGCTCTTGACCAAACCATCAGTGAATCTCAGTCTTTCTCATCCGCTATCTTGATCGCGTGAAGCTTTCCGAGTGGGCGGCACGCAACGGCGTGCACTACCAGACCGCGTGGGCGTGGGCTAAAGAGGGCCGTATGCCGGTCCCGGTACGCCAGACGCCTTCCGGTACATGGCTGGTCGACGAGCCCGCCCCGGAGGCGTCCGGCCGGGTCGTGGCGTACTGCCGGGTCTCGTCGGCGGATCAGAAAGTGGACCTTGACCGGCAGGTGACCCGGGTAGTCCAAGGGGCCACCGGGCTCGGCTTGTCGGTCGCGGAAGTCGTGACCGAGGTCGGTTCGGGGCTGAACGGGCGGCGGCGCAAGCTGCACCGGGTGCTGTGCGACCCGCAGGCGGCGGTGATCGTGGTCGAGCACCGTGACCGGCTGGCCCGGTTCGGTGTCGAGCATCTCGAAGCGGTCCTGTCGGCGTCCGGGCGGCGTCTGGTCGTCCTCGACCCCTCCGAGACCGCTGACGACCTGGTGCGGGACATCACCGAGGTACTCACATCGATGTGTGCCCGCTTGTATGGGCGGGGGGCGGCGAAGACCCGGGCCGCCCGCGCAGTGGCCGTGGCGACCGGCGGGGCCGCCGAGTGAAGAAATTCCGGCCGCAGCCCGGGTTCGTGGTGCAGGCGTTCCGGTTCGCCCTGGACCCCAATGCCGCCCAGGAGGCCGCGCTGCGCTCACACTGCGGCGGAGCGCGTACCGCGTACAACTGGGCGGTCGGCTGGGTCGAGGCGTCGTGGTGGCAGCGCAAGGCCGAGGAGTCCTACGGCATCCCCGCGACGGAGTTGACGCAGTGGCGGCCGTGGTCGCTGCCCGTCCTGCGGAAGGCGTTCAACCAGGCCAAGACGACCGATCCGAGGTTCGCCGCCCGGTGGCAGGGGAACTCCAAAGAGGCGTACAACACCGGCCTGGCGAATGCGTCGGCCGCGTTCGACAACTACGCCAAGTCCAAGAACGGCAAACGGCGCGGCAAGCGCATGGGTACCCCCCGGTTCAAGTCGAAGCGGAAGGCGCGTCTTGCCTGCCGGTTCACCACCGGCACGATCCGCGTCGACACCGACGGCCGGCACGTCACCCTGCCCCGGCTCGGGACGATCTGCGTCCATGAGCCCACCAGCGCTCTCCTGGCCCGCGTTGAGGCCGGGACGGCCCGCATCCTGTCCGCGACCGTCCGGCACGAACGCGGACGCTGGTTCGTCTCCTTCCAGGCCGAGGTCAAACGCGACCTCGAACGGGTGGCCCGCCCGGACGTGGCGGTCGGCATCGACCTCGGCGTGAAGAGCCTCGCGGTCATGGCCGACTCGACGGGCGAAATCCGCACCGTCGCCAACCCCGGGCACTACGACGCCGCGCGCAAGCAACTGCGCCGTGCCTGCCGGACCGTGTCCCGCCGTCAGGGCCCCGACCGGCGCACCGGACAGAAGCCGTCGAAGCGGTGGGAGAAGGCCAACGCCCAGCGCAACAAGCTTCACCACCGGGTGGCGAACCTCCGCCAGGACGCCCTGCACAAGATCACCACGCAGGTGGCGGCCGAGTACGGCACGATCGTGGTCGAAGACCTCAACGTTGCCGGGATGCTCCGCAACCGGCGCCTGGCCCGCCGTATCGCCGACGCCGGATTCGGCGAGATCCGCCGCCAACTCAACTACAAGACCCGCCGGCGCCACGCCACCCGCCTGGTGGTGGCCGACCGCTGGTACCCCTCCTCCAAGACCTGTTCCGGGTGCGGCGCGGTGAAAGCCAAGCTGCCGCTGCACGTGCGGACCTACGCATGCGACGCCTGTGGCCTGGTCATCGACCGGGACGACAACGCCGCACTCAACCTCGCCGCCCTCGCAGCCGCGGCCCGCACGACTGGTACCGGAGTGGCCGGAGACCAGGACACCCCCAAGCCGGTGTCGAAGCCTCGTGGAGCCGACCAGAAGACCCGCGCCACCCGCACCCGCCGCAAGGCGAGCGCGGGGCGGGCAGGTGGCGCAACCCTGCCGCACCAGCGGCAGACAGAAGCGAGAGACCGTACCCAAGCCGAAGCCTTCACGCTCTGGTGATGTGACGGATCTTCTGGGCCGAAATACTTGGAATGCTGAGAGCCGCTGAGGCTCTGAGTAACGGAGTAGCTCTTCGCCGGACAACAACAACACCGAGACCGACCGTCGACATACTGCCCGGCCGCCTCTCGCGGCCGGGCCGGCGCCCGGAGGCAGGCGGTGCGCGGTGGCGCGCCGTCCGCCCAGCGAGACCTTCGGCCGCAGTGTCCAGACGCTGCCGGGCCGAAGCGACCCCTGAAACACAGCCAGGTCATCGGTCGGGCAGCCCGGGCAACCGATCGACAGAGGGAAACACCGCTGTGCTCAGCATTGGCACCATCGCACTCGTCTTCGGCGTCGTCTTCCTCGCCGAACTGCCCGACAAGACCGCGCTCGCCGGTCTCCTGCTCGGCACCCGCTACCGCGCCTCGTACGTCTTCGCGGGCGTCGCCGCCGCCTTCCTCGTCCATGTGGTGCTCGCCGTCGCCGCCGGCAGTGTGCTCACGCTGCTGCCGCAGCGGATCGTGCAGGCCGTGGTGGGCGTGCTCTTCCTCGCGGGGGCCGCGGTCCTGCTCTTCAAGAAGGGCGGTGACGAGGACGGGGAGAAGAGCGCCGAGCCGGGCGGCCAGAGCTTCTGGAAGGTCTCCGGCGCCGGCTTCACGCTGATCCTGGCCGCCGAGTTCGGCGATCTCACCCAGATCATGACCGCCAACCTGGCCGCCCGCTACGACGACCCGCTGTCGGTCGGCATCGGCGCGGTACTGGCGCTGTGGGCGGTGGCGGGCATCGGCATCCTCGGCGGCCGCACCCTGATGAAGTACGTGCCGCTGCGGCTGATCACCAAGGTCGCGGCGGCGGTCATGCTCGCGCTCGCGGTGTTCAGCCTGTACGAGGCCGCGACGGGCTGACGGCCCGTGGCCGCCGGCGGCCGGGCGGGTGATCCGTGCCGCCGGCGGGACGGCCGGGGGGTCAGGCGCCGAAGGCCAGGACCAGCCCGGCGGTGTCCCCGGTGATCCGCACCTGCTCCAGGTCGGGTACGTGGACGGTCGGCTCGCAGGCGGCCGCGCGGGCGCCGACGCCGACCACCCGCATCCCGGCCGCGCGGGCCGCCGCGATGCCCACCTCGGAGTCCTCGAAGGCCACACAGTCCTCGGCGTCGAAGCCCAGCTCGGCGGCGGCCTTGAGGAAGCCCTCCGGGTCCGGCTTGCTCGCGCCCACGCATTCGGCGGTGACGCGCACCGGTGGCGACGGCAGCCCGGCGGCCGCCATCCGGGCGGTGGCCAGCCCGCTGTCGGCGGAGGTGACCAGGGCGTGCGGCAGTCCGCGGAGCGCCGCCATCAGGGCGGCGGCGCCGGGCACCGGGACGACCCCGTCCATGTCGGTGGTCTCCCGGTCGAGCATCCGGCGGTTGTCCGCGTGGTTGAGGGCCGCCGGACGGTCCGGAAGGAGCAGCGCCATGGTGGCGTGGCCCTGCCGGCCGTGCGCGTGCCGCATGACGTGGTCGCCGTCGAGGCCCTGCTCCGCCGCCCACTGCCGCCAGCACCGCTCGACCACCGCGTCGGAGTTGACGAGGGTGCCGTCCATGTCGAGGAGGACGGCGCGGGCGGAGAGGGGCGCGGCGGGGATGGCCGTCATGGGCTGCTCCTGGGCGCGGGGCGTGCGAAGGGGGAAACCGGAGAACCGGAGAAGGGGGACCGGGAAACCGGGAAACAAGGCGGCTCCGCCCGCCGGTCAGGGAACACGGGCGGAACCACTTTGTTCCACAACCATACAAAACACGGGACCAAGACGCCAGCCCCACCGGGAAACGGATGTGAATCCGCAGGTGGCGGCCGGTGAGTGAGGGGCGGCGACCGAGGGCCGGTGACCCGTGCCGTGTCACGTTCGCGGCGGACAGGACGGTACGGAGCGGGACGGCACGGGGCCGGGGGCGGGGCGGCCGGCCCCGGCCGGTGCTGTGGTGGAGGTGGAGTGCGTGAGGTGGGGTGCCGGCGGCTCCCCGGCCGGCCGGCGCGGGCCGGGAGTGGGCGTCCGCCGTACGCCGAGCGGGCCGCCCGGCGAGCGGGAGCGGTCGGCGGGCACGAACGAGCGGGAGCGGTCGGCGGGTCCCGCCGCGTGGCTACACCTGGGTGCGGCTCTCCAGGGAACTGCGGGTGGCCGGTCCGTAGACCCCCTGCGGGTCGCCCTCGACGCCGAACATGTTCTGGTAGCGGCTGATGGCCCGGACCTCGTTCCCGTTGTACTGGCCGTCCTCCTCCACCTTCAGCGAGCGGCCGATCTGGTTCAGCCGCCGCTGCATCTCCAGGACCTCCGCTCCGGACATCCCCTTGCTGAGAACCGGTGCCGGTTCGGGGCGGGGCGTCTCGTCCAGGGTCTCGGCGCCCTCGTCCGCCGTCCGGTCGGCTTCCGGCGCCTTGGAGGCCGGGGACGTCACGGCGGACGGGGACCGGGTCGGCGTGGCGGACGCGGGGCCGGTGGCCGGGGCCGAGGCCGAGGGCCGGCCGCTGCCCGTCCAGGCGTCGCCGGTGGGCAGGACGGCGGTGGGGGCCCGGGGTGTCTCGTCCGGCAGCGCGCGGTCGCTCTCCTCGCTGCCGCCGGACAGGCCGGCGGCCAGGACACCGGCGCAGACGGCGGCCACCGCCACGGCGGTGGCCGTGACGGCCGCCACGCGGCGACGGCGCTGCCGGCGGTCCGCCCGCCGGTCGGCCCGTGGATACCCCGGTCCGTGGGGGTCCCGGCGTCCGTGCCCGGCCGGCGCCTCCGGCGCGGCGGGGGTGGCGGTGCCGAAGAGGCCCAGATCCTCCTCGCGGGGGCCGGAGGCCGGGTACTCCGGCAGGGCCACCAGCGAGGCCGCCGGGTGGACGGGGCGGAGGGGCATCGTGGCGCCGTCATCGCCCTCCCGGTCCCGGTCGCGGTCCCGGTCCGGGTTTCGTGGACGTCTCGGGGCCGGGTCGGTTCCGGCGTTCGCGCGCGCCGGGCTGTCCGCGGAGGCCGGGTCCGGCCCCGCGGCCGAAGCGGCAGGGCCGTACGGCGGGAATCCGCTGCCGCCCTCCTCCGGACCGCGCCCGCCCTCTCCGTCCAGGGGCTCCCCGGAGGCCGTGGTCCCGGACGGGAACCCGCCGGCCGGGCGGGGTGACGGACGGGCCGACGGCTCATGGGGCGGCGGGGCGGAGTCCCCGGCCGCGGAGGCCGCCCGCCCCGCGCAGTCGCAGCCGAGGCCGAGGCCGTCGGCCCGTGTCCGCTCCAGCCCGCAGACCGGGCAGAGATGTGCCGTCACCTGATGGATCCCCTCATCGCAGTGGGAGCGATTATGCAGACAGTGGTGTGAAGGGGAACGGACAGGTCCTCATCGGGGTGCTTCCCTCAGGGGGCATAGGCCGCGAAACGGGCCGTACGGGACGTCCTCGGGCCCGCGCGGGGGGCTTCTCCGCAGTCTGCGTACCGCTCCGCCGAGTTCGCCGAGTTCGCCGCGTCCGCCGAGTCCGCCGAGTTCGCCGAGTCCGCCGAGCTCCGCCGGTCTCTGCGGACCCGGCGGCCGCTGGGGCACCACGGCACGGGCCGCACGGACGCCGCCCCTGCCTGCTCCGTCCCGGGGCCTGTCCAGACCCTCACGCCGGGTCGGGCCGCGCGTCCGGTGCCGTGCCCCGCACGGCGCGGGGCCGCCCCGCGCACGGGGCGCGTACGCGGCATGGCCGGCGGTGCGGCGAGGCGCGGTGCCGGGTGCCGTGGCCCGGGGAGCGGCGGGCCGGTCCTACGGCTCCTCGGTGCGCTCCTCCAGGGAGCGGCGGGTGGCCGGTCCGTAGACGCCTCTCGGATCGCCCTCGACGCCGTTCCAGCGCTGGTAGCTGTCGACCGCCCGCTCGTCCTGGTCGTCGTAGCTGCCGTCCTCGTCCACCGTGCTGAACAGGCCCACCTGGTTGAGGCGCTGCTGCATCTCCAGGACCTCCGGTCCCGACATCCCCTTCTGCAGGACCGGCGGATCGTTCTGTCCGGAGCCGGACCCGGAGCCGTCGCCCGGCTCGTCCGGGGCGTCCGAGACGGAGCCCGACGCCCGGGTGGGCTCCGGGGTGCCGTCCGGCGCCGCCGCACCCGCCGTCCCCGACGGGCTCGCGGACGGGGACGAGCCCGTGGCCGAGGCCGACGGGGAGCCGCCGTTGGCGGAGACGGAGGCCGAGGGCGAGGCCGAGGTGCTCGCCGACGGGCCGTTTCCGTCGGTGGGGAGCACGGCCGTGGGCGTGAGGCTGTTCTCGTTCGGTGCCGCGCGGTCCTCGTTGTCGCCGCCCAGCAGCCCGGTGCCGAGGACCCCGGCGCAGACGGCGACCACCGCCGCGGCCGCTCCGGCGATCACCGCCGTACGGCGGCGGCGCCCGCTGCGGCCCGGCCCGGGGCGGCCGGAGTCCTCCGGTCCGCGGTCCGCGAAGGCGTCGTCGTGGAAGAGCCCCAGGTCCTCGGCGCGGGGGTGGGAGTCCGCGCCCCGGTCCGCGCCGGCCGCAGGGGTGAGCGGGGAGAGGGGGCGGGTGGTGTCCGGGGCGTCGTCCTCCCCGGCCGGGCCGCCGGTTTCCGGCGCGGCACCCGGGCCGGCTCCCGAGTCGCCCGGCCGGTCCGGGCCCGCCGGGCGGCCGGTGGCGTCGAACCGGGGGAGCGCGGTGGTCGGGGCCGCCGGGTCGGCGGGCTGTTCCGCGGCCGTACCGGCGGAGGCGGCGGAGCCCGGCGCGGACCGGCCGGTCCCGGGGCCGTCACCGGGCGGGCCCGCTCCGGCCGGGCCGCCGGTGCCGTCGGGCCCGCCGGTGTTCCCCGGTGCCGGATCGGCGGGCGGCGAGCGGAACAGCGTGTCCCAGCCGGTGCCGGATCCGGGAACCGCGGCCGGACCGGGCCCGGATTCCGGAGAGAAGGCGGACGGCGCGGGGGACGCGGCGGCGGGCTCCGGGCCGGAGGCCCCGCCGGCGGACCGGTCCGGGGCACCGTCCGGTTCCCGGGCCGCCGCGGAGTTCTCCCCCGGCGATCCCTCCGCCGGTGAGTCCGGCGCCGCGGCGTCCGGCGCGGCGGCGGGGCCCGCGGCCGGGGGCTGTTCCGGCCCGGGCGCCGGCGCCGGTGCCGGTTCGCGCAGTTCCACGTACGGCCGGATGCGCAGCGGGTCGAAATCCTCGGCGGCGGCGGCCTCCCGGGCCGCGCACGCGCAGCCGGGCCGGCCGTCCCGATGCCGTGCCGCCCCGCAGTCCGGGCAGACGTATGCCGTCACGGTGGGTCCCCTCCCTCGCGTGGGAGCGATTATGCAGACAGTTGTGCGAAGAGCACAGCCAGGGCCCCGCCGACGGTCCCTTCCGGCGGGCCATACCCCGGCAAAACCGCCAGGATGGGACGCGGAGCCGCGGGAACGCGCGGACACGCACGGCAAGCCGCCGGGCCGCGGGCGACCGGCGGCGGGAGCAGGCCCGAACCGAGGAGGCGTCCATGGCCGAGGACGCGGCCCCACGCCCGAAAGGAGCGGGACGGGACGGCGGACCCGGCGCGCCCCGGGCCCTCCGCGCCCCCGGCGGAACCGCGGCGCCGGGGACGCCCGCGGCCGTCCGGGCGGCGGACTCGGATGCCACCGCCCCGGTACCCGCCGGCGCACCCGGGCCCGGGGAGGACCTGCCCCGGCGCACCGTGCGCCTGGCGATCGGCGCACTGCTGTTCGGCATGCTGCTCGCCGCCCTCGACCAGACGATCGTCGCCACCGCCCTGCCCGTCATCGTCAGCGAACTCGGCGGCCTGGACCACCTGTCCTGGGTCGTCACGGCCTATCTGCTCGCGGCCACGGCCGCCACCCCGCTCTGGGGCAAGCTCGGTGACCAATACGGCCGGAAGCGGCTCTTCCTGCTCGCCATCGGCATCTTCCTGGTGGGCTCCGCGCTCTGCGGGATCGCCCGGGACATGCCGCAGCTGATCGTCTTCCGCGCGCTCCAGGGGCTCGGCGGCGGCGGGCTGATGGTGCTCTCCATGGCCATCACCGGCGACATCGTCCCGCCCCGTGAACGCGGCCGCTACCAGGGCCTGTTCGGGGCGGTGTTCGGCGCGGCCAGCGTGCTGGGGCCCCTGCTCGGCGGCCTCTTCACGGAACAGCTCAGCTGGCGCTGGGTGTTCTACGTCAACCTCCCGATCGGCCTGGTCGCGCTGTTCGTCATCGCCGCCGTCCTGCACATCCCGGCGCGCCCCGTCCGGCACACCATCGACTACTCCGGCATCCTCCTGATCGCCGCCGTCGCGGCCGTGCTGGTCCTGCTCTCCTCACTCGGCGGCACCGTCTGGCCCTGGGTCTCCTGGCGGGTCGCCGGGCTCGCCCTGCTCGGCGCCGTCCTCCTGGCCGCCTTCACGGCCGTGGAACGGCGGGCCGTGGAACCCGTCCTGCCGCTCGGCCTGTTCCGGATCCGCACCTTCACCCTCGGATCGGTCATCGGCTTCGTCGTCGGCTTCGCGATGTTCGGGACGATGATCTATCTCCCGACCTTCCTCCAGGTCGTACGGGGTCTCAGCCCCACCGCCTCCGGGGTCCGGATGCTCTGGATGGTCGCCGGGCTGCTGATCGCCTCGACCGTCTCCGGCCAGCTCGCGAGCCGCACCGGGCACTGGAAGGTCTTCCCCGTCGCGGGCTGCGCGGTCACCACCCTCGGGCTGCTGCTCCTGCACCGGATCGACCGGTTCAGCCCCGGCTGGGAGATCAACGTCTCCTTCACCGTCTTCGGGCTCGGCCTCGGCCTCGTCCTGCAGATCGTGGTGCTCGCCGTGCAGAACGCCGTCGGCTACGAGGACCTGGGCGCCGCCACCTCCGGCGCGACCTTCTTCCGCTCCATCGGCGCCTCCTTCGGGGTCGCCGTCTTCGGCACGGTCTTCGCCGGCCGGCTGGGCGACCGGCTCACCGCCCTGCTCGCGGACGAGCGCCTGCCCGCCGGAGCCGGGCCCGCCGACCTGGCCTCCGATCCGCGCACCATCGACCTGCTCCCGGCGCGGCTGCGCCCGGAGGTCCTGGACGCCTACTCCGCGTCGATCACCGACGTGTTCCTCTTCGCGGCCCCCGTCACCTTCGGGGCGCTCGTGCTGGCCGTCCTGCTCAAGGAGGAACCGCTGCGCGGCTCCGTCACCACCCCCGACATGAGCGAGACCTACGCGAGCAACCCGGTGGAGCGCTCCTCCCACGACGAGGTGGCCCGCGCCCTCTCCGCCCTCGGCGCCCGCGAGGGATGCCACGGCCTCTACGAGGACATCACCGCCCGGGCCGGCTACAGCCTCGACCCCGCCGCGAGCTGGCTGCTGCTCCGCGTCCGGCGCGAGGGCGGGGCCGACCCGGCGGTGCTCGCCGGGCGCGGCACCCTGCCGCTGAGCGTGCTCACCTCGGCCGTGCGGCAGATCGAGGGCCGCGGCCTGGCGGTCCGGGACGGGCTGCCGCTGCGGCTGACCGCCCGGGGGCGGAAGGTCGCCGGCCGGCTCGCCGCGGCCCGCGAGGAGCATCTGGCGGCGCTGCTCGGCGACTGGTGGGGGCCGGACCGGCCGCGGGACCTGGAGGAGGTGGTCCGGGAGCTGAGCGCGGAACTGTGCGGTTCGGACGAGGAGTGGCCGTACGACGACGGCGGGCCGCGGCACGGCGGGCACCGGCGCCGGCACGGCGAGGGACACGGTGTCCGGCACCGCGCGGACGCCGGGGCCGGGGCGGGGCCGCACCCGGGCTGAGCGCGGTTGCGGCGGCCGGACGCCCCGCGCGGTTCAGCCGAGGTGCTTGGCGAACCAGTGCTCGGCGTACGGGTCGTCGTTGTAGGCGGGAATCTCCGTGTAGCCGTGCCCGGCGTACAGCGCCCGCGCCTCGACGAGGTCGTGCCGGGTGTCGAGGACGATCCGCTCCGCGCCCAGTCCCCGGGCCGCCGCCTCCACCGCCCCGAGCAGGGCGCCTCCGCCGCCGCTGCCCCGCGCCTCCGGGCGGACGTAGAGGCGCTTGAGTTCCGCCGTGCCCGGCCGCAGCAGGCGCAGCCCGCCGCAGCCGGCCGGCTCGCCGCCGAGACGGGCGACGAGGAAGACGCCCGCCGGCGCGGTGAGGTCGTCGCTGTGGTGTTCGACGAGCCCTTCGTCGATCTCGGCGTCCGTCACGGCGCGCCCGTAGTACCGGCCGGCGACCTCGGCGTAGTAGGCGCGCAACAGCCGCCCGGCGACGGGTGAGCCGACGGGTTCGGGGGAGACGGTCCAGGGGGCGACGGGGCGGGTTCCGGTCCAGGTCATGGGTGCATTCTGTGACGGTCCCGGGGCCGGGTGCAGCTCAATTTCCGTGTCCCTCGGCCGCTTTGACAGCGTTTGCGGCCCGTGTCCGGGGCAACACGCCGTGATGAAAGCCTCGCACGAGGGGAGCTCAGCGAAAGGCACGACATGTCCACAGGCGTGATCATCATCTTGGCCGTGGCGGCTCTCGTCATCGTCGCGCTCGTGCTCGCCCCGCGCGTCATGCAGAGCGGCGGTGGCGGCCTGAAGCGCCGGTTCGGTCCCGAGTACGAGCGCACGGTGGCCCGCCACGACGGCGACCGTAAGGCCGCGGAACGGGAACTCTCCGAGCGGCTGCGGCGCCACGGCGATCTGCGGACACGCCCGCTGAGCGCCGAGGCCCGCGAGCAGTACGTGGCCCGCTGGGCCGGCGTGCAGGAGCAGTTCGTCGACTCGCCCGCGCGGGCCGTCGACGCTGCGGAGCGGCTGCTGGGCGAACTGATCCGCGAACGCGGCTTCCCGGCCGACGAGTTCGACGAGCAGGTCGCGGCCCTGTCGGTGCACCACGGCGAGCACGTCGACGGCTACCGGCACGTGCACGCCGTCGCCGCACGGGCCCGCGAGGGCCGGGCGGAGACCGAGGAACTGCGCGAGGCCGTGGTCCACGCCCGCGCGCTCTTCGAGGAACTGGTCAGCACACACCCGCAGGACAACGCGCGGCACCGGGCCCACGACCGCGGCGCCGAGCGGCACGGCACGCGCACCCCGGCCGCCGGGAGCGGCAAGCAGCGGCTCGCCGACCGGCTGCACGGCCCCTGGGCCGCCCGGCACCACACCGGAACGACGAAGGGCGGTGCGTGATGGCGCATCTCGGCAGGAACAAGCACGAGCACGACCAGGGTGACGGCTACGAGCGGGGTCCCGGCTCCCACCCGGACCCGGCCGTGACGGGCGGCCCCGGGCGGACACCGGCCGGGCGGCCCGCGGGCGACGGCGGCGCCGCCGGCTTCCCGGCCGGCGCGGCGGCCCCGGAGGCCACGGGACACCCGGGCGGCCCGGCGGACCCCGTCCCCCCGTCCGACCCCTCCGGCGCGGCGACCACGGCGGCCCCCGCCACCTCGGCGGCCCCGTATGCCCCGCCGGCCCCGGGCGGCGAAGCGGCCCCGGTGGACCCGGCGACCGGCCTTCCGGCCCGCTCGTACCCCATCCCGGGGGAGCACGTGGGAGACCCCGGCGGAGACACCGCGCACCACGGCGGTGCGACGGCCGGCGAGAGCTCCGTCCCCGGCGGCGGCGCGTCGTACAACGACGGCGCGGCGTACGGCGCGTCGTACGGCGAGGTCCCGGCCCACGGCGACGGCGCGGCGCACCGCGGTGACACCGCTGTCCTGTCCGCGGCCGCGCCCCTGCTGCCGCAGCGCGAGTGCGACCGGCTCTCGGAGCGGCTCCAGCACACGGTGACGGGCTTCGTCGACAGCCCCCGGGAAGCGGTCCGCGAGGCCGACGCCCTGTTCGAGGAGGCCGCGGAGAACGTCGCGAAGGCTCTGAGCGAGCAGCGCCGCAAGCTGCGCGGCGCCTGGGAGCACAACGGCGGCAGTGGCAGCGGCAACGGCAAGGGCCGGGACGCGCACCTCGACACCGAGGAACTGCGCACCGCCCTGCGCGACTACCGCGACCTGACGGAGCGTCTGCTCCGAGTCTGAACCACCCGCCGCACCACCGCACCGCCGCGACGGGCACACGACCCCGTGGAGACGTCCGTCGGGGAGCAGGAGCCGGTACGGCCCCGCAAGGCCCCGGAAGCCACGGCTTCCGGGGCTTTTTCCTGTGCGCGGGCACCCGGCCCGGCCCCTGACGGCGGGGGACCGGAAGGAGCCGCCGGTCGCGGCGGAGGTGTGCGCCGGTGGTGCGCGGTGCACCCCGCGGTGGTGCGAAAGAGCGCGTACGATAAGCGTTTTGCTGCTGATTGATGCGTATTGAGTCCAATGCCCCGGTTATCCCGTCCGGGGCGGGGGATCACCAGGAGGTCCGCAGCGGGCGTGCCGCTTCCCCGGCCCGGCCCGGCCCGCCGGCCGCTTCACGGTGCGGCCCGCGGAGACCGGGAGGCGCGGGGACCCGCGCGGGTCCACGGCGCCGGGGCCGCACCGCACACGCTCGGGGCGGGCCCACACTCCGTACCCACACGGGAGATCCACATGGATGCGCACACGCAGCAGTCGCAGCAGTCGCAGCAGCGCGCGGGGCGTCTGCCCCGGCAGACGGGCGGACCGCCGCCGGTGACGCGGATCGGCGTCCTGGCGACGTCCACGATCCCGGCCGGCGCCGGACCGGCCGCCGTGGCGGTCACCCCGGGCGGCAAGGCCTACGTCGTCAACACCGACTCCGACAGCGTCACCGTGATCGACACGGCCACCGGCACCGTTCTGGACACCATCGCGCTCCCGGCCGGCAGCGGGCCGACGGCGGCCGCCGTGGCCGGCGGCAAGGTCTATGTGACCAACCTCAACACGGACACCGTCTCGGTGATCAGCACGGCCACCGACACGGTCACGGGCACGGTCACGCTCCCGGCTGGCACCGGGCCGATCGGCGTCGCGGTGTCCAACGGCAAGGCCTATGTGAGCAATTTCCTGGCGGGCTCCGTCACGGTCGTCGACACGGCGACGGACACGATCGTGCCCGTCGTCTCGCCCATCCCGGCCGGCCTCCTGCCGTCCGGGGCGGGCTCCTCGAACGGCCTGGTGTTCGTGGCCAACACCGGGTCCCACACCGTGACGGTGATCGACAGCAGCACGGACACCACCCAGACCATCGCGCTCCCGGCCGGCTCCGGACCCTCCTCGGTGGCCGTGTCCGGCGGCTTCGCCCACGTCGTCAACTCCGGCTCCGCCACGGTGTCGGTCATCGACACGGCCACGCTTCTGGTCACCGACACGATCGTGCTCCCGCCCGGGACCGAGCCGGTCGCGGTCGCGATCGCGGACGACGGCAGGGCCTATGTCACCGACTACGCCGGCGACGTGGCCCTGGTGATCGACACCGCCACCCACGCCATCCTCTACACCGTCGCGGCCGGCACCACGCCGTACGGGATCGCGGTGGCCCCGGGCGGCGACATCTACGTGACCAACTACACGGTGGGAGAGGTCACCGTCCTCACCGTGCCCGTGGTCACGGGCGTCACCCCGACGACGGGGCCCTCCACGGGCGGGACGGCGGTCACAATCACCGGCAGCGGTTTCACCGGGGCGACCGACGTCACCATCGCCGGGGTCCCGGCCGCCTCCGTCACCGTGAACAGCGACACCGGCATCACCGCGGTCACCGCGCCCGGCACGGGCAGCGGTCCGGTGATCGTCACCACGGCCGAGGGCACCGGCACCAGCGCCGGCACCTTCACCTACGTCTTCTCCCCCACCTCCACCACGACGACCCTGGAGGTGATCCCGGGCCCGGCGGTCTGCGGCGAGGACGTCACCCTGCGGGCGACGGTGCTCACCGCCAACGGCGACCCGGTGACCACCGGTTCGGTCACCTTCATCCTCAGCGACGGCGGCCCGGTCCGGACGGTGGCCCTGGACGCCTCCGGACAGGCCAGTACGGTCTACTCCGGCCTCGGCGTGGGGGTGCGGCAGGCCGCCGCGTTCTTCGTCCCGGCCGACCCCGGCACCGCCGCGTCGAACTCCCCGCTGACTCCCGTCACCGTCGAACCGGTCACCACGACCACCACGGTCACGGCCGTCCCCGCCGCCACCACCCAGGGGCAGCCCGTCACGCTCACCGCCACCGTCATCCCCTCGTCCTCCGGCCCGGAGACGATCGACGGCACCGTCACCTTCACCGGCCCGGGCGGCTTCAGCCAGACCGTCCCGGTGGACCCCGGCGGGGTGGCGACCGCGACCACCAGCGCCCTGCCCGCCGGCACCAACACGGTCACCGCGGCCTACAACGGCAACGGCTGCTTCGCCGGCTCCTCCGGCACGGTCACCGTCACCGTCACGCCGCCCGCCACCACCGCCACCCGGCTCGACGCCGAACCGGCCGCCATCCGGATGCGGACCAACGGCACCTTCGTCATCCCGGCCCTGCGGGCCACCCTCACCGACGCGGCCACCGGGGCGCCGCTGCCCGGGCAGACCGTCACCTTCACCGCCGACCCCACCACCGGGCAGGTCACCCTGGGCACGGCCGTGACCAACGCCTCCGGTGTCGCCACCCTCAGCACTGTGACCGTCCAGTCGACCCTGGTCACCACGGAGTCCTACCGGGCCTCCTTCGCCGGGACCGCCGTCCACGGACCGTCCACCGACACGGCACCGCTGGACTTCCGGCCGCTGCCGCTCCTTCCCTGAGCACCGGGACCGGGGGCCGCGCCGGGTGGGGACCAGCACCCCGGCACGGCCCTCTCCACGCCGCGCCCGCCCCGGGGCGCGGCGTCTCCCGTCCGCGCGGGACGGAGACGTGCGGGAACCCGTCCCTCCGCAGGCACCCTTCCGGCCCGGGCGGCGGGATCCGGCCACCGTCCACCGCCACCCATCCCGGCACGCCCGGAAACACCGGGACAAACCATCCGGCTCCCCGCGAAGATCGGGGCTAATCTGCGGGCAATGGGCGGCGACGGTCAGGTGGCCGCCGGGTGTCCCGCGTCTTGCACGGCGCGGTGCGATGGACACCCAGGGGGCGGACGGAGACGGGGGAGCGGTCGGACGGTGGCGAATCCGGAGAGAAACGGACTGCGGGCGGTCGCGGAACCGGCGGCATCACGGACGGTGCTGGCCGTCGGCGCGCTCTGGCTGGTGGTCGCGCTGCTGGCGGCCCGTCAGGCGGCGGCCGTCCTGCAACTGCCCCCGCGGCGGCGGCTGGCCGATCTGGAGACCTGGCTCGGGGAGAACGGCGTCCTGCGGGCCGGGCAGCCGCTGTACGGGGACGGCGCCTTCACCGGCCCCTCCTTCACCGGCACCCCGTTCGCCGGGCTCGTCCTGAAGCCCTTCACCCGGGCCGCCGAACAGGCGCTCGGGGTCGGCTGGACCTTCGGCACCCTGCTCCTCGTCGTCGCCACCGGCCTGGTGACGGCGCGTCTGCTGCCGGGGCCGCTCTCCCGGCGGGCCGCGCTGTTCGCGGCCCCCGCCGCGCTCGTCCTGCTGGTCGTCTCGGTGCCGGTGCGCAACACCTTCACCCTCGGCCAGACCAGCGTCCTCCCCGTCCTGCTGGTGCTCACCGCCTTCCTGCCGCGCTGCTCCGCCCGCGCCTCCGGGGCGCTCATCGGCACCGCGGCCGCGCTCCAGCCCGCCGTACTGCTCTTCGCCGTGCTGCTGTGGGCGGCCGGCCGGCGGCGGGCCGCGGTGACCGCCGCGGGAACCTTCGCCGCCTGCTCGGCGCTGGCCTGGGCCGCGTCACCGGACGACTCCTGGACGTACTGGCTGCGCCACGCGGCGGGCGCGGGCCTCGGCGGGCCCCCCGACAGTCCGGCCAACCAGTCCCTGCACGGGCTGCTGCTCCGGCTCGGCGCCCAGGGTCCGCTGGAGATCGCGCTCTTCCTCGTCCTCGCGGCCGCCGTCGCGGTGGCCGGGCTGCGCCGCGCGGCGCGCTACGCGGCCGACGGCCAGTGGCTGCTCGCCGTGGCGCTGGCCGGCTGCGTCGCGGTGGCCGTCTCGCCCACCGCGTGGCAGCACCAGCAGCTGTGGATCCTGCTCGCCGCCGTCGGGCGGGTCGGGCGCCGCCGCGCCGACCGGCTCGTCTGGCCCGTGGTCGTCGTCCTGGTGATGACCCTGCACCGGGACGCCCTCGTGCCGAACATCGAGTGGATAGGGCTCATCGGGGAGAACGCACCGCTGCTGGCGGCGCTGGCCGCCGCCTGCGCGGTGCCGTTCCTGACCCGGGCGGAACCGGAGTGGCTGCGGCCGCGCCCCGCGCCGCAGGCCGCTCCCGCGGCGGCCGGAGCGGGACGGCTGCCGCTGCTGCGGTCCTGGCCGCGGCCGCTGACCCGGCCCAATCTGCTGCTGGAACTGCTGCTCATCCGGGTCGGCTACTGGGCGTACTCCTGGGTCCGCGGCCAGGCGCCGGACGGGCGGTGGCTCGCGGAGCACCACGGGTGGCAGATCCTGGAGATCGAGGCGGCGCTCCGCATCGACGTCGAGCTGTGGTTCAACCTGCTGGTGGCGCGGACGGGCTGGCTGGAGGGCGTCATGAACTTCTCCTACTCGGCCTTCCACTTCCTGGTGCCGCTGTCGCTGCTGGGCTTCATGTATCTGCGCCGCCCCGTGCTCTACCGCTGGGGGCGCACCTCGCTCGCGTTCGCCACCCTGCTGGCGCTGATCGGCTTCTGGATGTACCCGCTGGCGCCGCCGCGGCTGATGCCGGGGCTCGGCTTCGTCGACACGGCCCACGGCCCGCAGGACCTGGACCATCCCGACTTCGGCGCGCTGACGGGGATCTCCAATCAGTACGCGGCCATGCCCTCGCTGCACGTCGGCTGGTCGCTGTGGTGTGCCGTGGTGGTGTGGCGGCTGACGCCCGCGCTGTGGCCGAGGGTGCTGGGCGTGCTCTATCCGGTGCTGACGACGGTGGTGATCGTCGGGACCGCCAACCACTATCTGCTGGACGCGGTGGGCGGCGTCGTGGTGGTGGCGGCCGGCTTCGGGGTGCGGCACCTGCTCATCGGCCGTACGGCGGAGCAGGCCGGCGCGGCCGGGATCCCGGAGCTCCCGGACCCGGCGGGCGCTGCCGGCGGGGCGGACGGCGGGGCTGCCGTGACCGGGACGGGTGCGGACGGGGAGCGGTCGGCGGCCGGGCGGGGGCCGGGGGCGGCCCCGGGCCGGGGCGCGGAGCCGGAACTCGCCGGGACGGCCGGTGGGGAGAAGACCGGTGCGCCCGGGGAGGGTTGAGCGGCGGGAGTCCGGGCCGGAGCGGGGGCGCCCGGTCGCGCGGCGGCCCGGCATCGGCCGCCGCGCGGGGTGAGGGCCCGTACGGACCGGGCGCGCGGCCGGTCCGTACGGGTCCGGCCCGCGGTCGGGGCGGAGGGGACCGGCCGGACCGCGGGAGCCGTGCGGATCAGCCGGTCACGGTGATCTGCGAGGCCGGGTCGGTCACATCGGTGACGTCATAGGTGGCGTTGAAGGCCGAGGTCTCCGCGCTGGTCGGGCAGCCGAAGCCGCCGGTGGCCGACACCGGGACCTGGGCGTCGGTGAAGTCCAGCTGCGAGGGGGCGCCGTTGGTCCAGGTGCCGGCCACGGGCGCGGCACCGTCGGGGGCGGCGGTCACCGTGCAGGAGGCGAGGCCGCTGGTCTTCAGCACGAAGCCGCCCTGGGGGATGGTCAGGGTGGCGCTGCTGGGGTCGCCGTGCTGCATCGAGACACCCCAGACGCCGGTGGTGGTGATGGTGACACTCACCCCGGGGAGGCTGGAGCGGCAGGAGCTGTAGGTCGGGGCGTTGATGACGCTCTCGACCGGGCCCTCGGCGTTGGTGTTGCCGGGGGCGTCCGGGACCTGGTTGGCGTCCGAGGTGCCGTCCGCGACGGGCGCGGAGCTGGAGACGGTGCAGGTGACGGTCACCGCGCCGGCCTTGAAGGTCGCCGATCCGTTGAGGGTGGCGGCGAACTGGTGTCCGGCGGGGGAGACGGTGGTCGGCCCGGCCGCGGTGGAGTCGGCCGGGGCGGCGGTGGCGGAGGCGGCGCCGGTGAGCGCCAGGGCGGCGGCCGTGGCGGCTCCGGTGCCGCAGGCGACGAGGGCGCGCAGGGCTAAGGCTCGCGTCATGGTGGGGGTTCTCCTTGTGAGGGTTGGGGTGTTTCGGGGTGAGGGGTGTCGTGCGGGGACGGGCCCGGGGAGGGCTCGGCTCCCGGAGCCGGCGGGCGGTTCGGGCCCGTTACCGGCGCCGGCGCCGGGGTGGCGGCCGTTCTCCGGCCGTATCCCCCCTCGCCTGCCGCGGCACGGGCCGCCAGGCGAAGATCATGGAGCCGCCGACGATGCCCAGCACGGTGCCGATGAAGAAGCCACCGAGGTTGGACATCACCAGTGCGGCGGCGGCGAGCAGGACGGTGACGACGCCCGCGAGGCCGCGGTAGTGGGGGGCGAACCAGGCGCTCAGCCCCATCACGATCACGATGAGGGCGAGCAGGACGGAGGGCAGGCCCGCGATCCCCTGGTGCAGCATCATCTCGACGGGGGCGAGCGGGATGAGGCTGATCTCCAGACCGGCGAGGACGGTCAGCAGGCCGCCCCAGAAGGGACGGCTGCGCCGCCACCGCCGCCAGCGGGCCCGTACACCGGGCCGGGTGCCCGGGGAGCCGCCGGTCACCTCCGTACCGGCGGCCGCGGGGGTGCCGGGGGAGGCTGCGGGGCGGGCCGGTTCGGAGGGGGCACGGCCGGGCACGTCAGAAGCACTCCGTCCGGCCCTTGTGGATCTTCATGTGCAGCCCGGCGAGTTTGAAGGTGCCGGCGGTGGTGGCCCAGGCGGTCTGCTTCAGGTTCGTCATCCGGATGTCGTCGGCCTGCTGCGAGAAGAGGTCCTGCATGCCCTGGGCGCCGTCCGGCCCCTTGTCGAGGGTGGAGGCGTCCCGGCCGATCTCGATGTTGTTGAAGGAGGCGTTGCCGGCGAGCTGGGTGGCGTCCAGCATCAGGTCGGTGGCCTCGACCTTCTTCTTCCCGGTGCCCGCCGAGAGCTTGAGCGAGATGTCGCCGACGACCGGCAGGCTGGTGACGACGGACTGGCAGAGATTGGTCATCTCCGCCTTCCGCAGGCCGGTCACGGCCACGGGCAGCAGCTCGTCCCGGACGTTGGTGTCGAAACTGCCGTACTGGACGAAGCCGTCCCCGGTGAGTTCGTCGGCGGAGACCTTGAACTCCTGGCCGGAGACGGCGAACGAGGCGGCGAGCGCCCCGTTGGCCAGCGCGACGGCGAGCGCCGCGGTGGCCGCGAATCCCGGGACCGCGAGTAACGCGAATCTCCGCAGTCCGACGCGGCCGGTCTCGTATCCGTCCGCGTCGTCCCTGCTCCGAACGTCTTCCATGGTCTGTCCCTCCGTCGGTGGAACGGGGTCAGCGCCTCGGACCGCGCGTCAGCGGTGCGTGTGGGGGAGGTGGTGCGGCTCTGTGCGCGGTGCGAAGGGGCGCATGGGTGCAGTGTTGAGTGCATGCCAAGCCGTGGGTTACCGAGGGTATGACTCGCCAGTAACCTTGGCAAGACCGCGGCGGAGCCGGATTCCCGGGGACCGGCCCGGAGGGGTGGAGCGCCCCGTCGGGCCGGCTGAGGGGCGCGGCCGCACGCCGCGGGCCGCGCGGGGCGGCCGGCCCGGGCTCAGGGCCGTTCGAACGCCACCGGGGCCTCGAAGGCCGCCCGGCGGGTAGCGCGGCGCAGGGCCGCCAGGACGGTGGAGCCGAGGGTGAGGGTCAGCACCACGGTCAGCGCGGCCCGGGGAAGATCCCAGCCGAGGGAGGTCGCCAGGCAGTACGCGGCGAAGCGGACGAGGTTCTCGTGCACCGGGTCGCCCGGGACGAAGGAGATGCCCGTCCCCAGCCCGCCGATGTACGGCCAGCCCTGGAGGTTCATCACCGTGCCGTAGAGGACGGCCGCGGCCCCGCCGTACGCGGCCAGCAGCCACCGCTCCGCCCGGCCGCGCAGCCCTTCCGCCCCCGGCAGCAGCCCGGCGCCCATCGCCACCCAGCCCATCGACAGCATCTGGAACGGCATCCAGGGCCCCACCCCGCCGGTCAGCAGGGCCGAGGCGAACATCGTCACCGCGCCGAGCACGAAACCGAAGCCCGGGCCGAGCACCCGGCCGCTCAGCACCATCAGGAAGAACATCGGCTCCAGCCCGGCGGTGCCCGCGCCCAGCGGCCGCAGCGCCGCGCCGGCCGCCGCGAGCACACCCAGCATCGCGATGGCCTTGGCGTCCAGCCCGGTGTCGGCGACGGTCGCCACCACGACGGCCACCAGCAGCGGCAGCAGCGCCGCGAACAGCCACGGCGCGTCGCCCGAGTGCGCCAGCCCGGACGCGGAGTCGGCGAGCAGCGGCCAGCCGAAGGCCATCACCCCGATCGCGCTGACGAGCACGAGCGCCGCGACCGAGCGCGGGCCGAGACGCACCGCCCGCACCCGGCCGGCCGCCGGCCGCTCCCGGGCCGGCGGGAGCTGCGGGGTCATCGGGCGGCCTCCGTCCGGGGGGTGCCGGGATCATCCGGGCTGTCCGGGCTGTCCGGGCTGTCCGGGGCGGCCAGGGCGTCCCGCACCTGGGAGACGGTGAGCCACGGCTGCGGCGCCAGGATCTTGGAGACCTGCGGGGAGAAGGCCGGGGAGGCGGTGACGACCTCGGCGGTCGGGCCGTCCGCGACCACCTCGCCGTCCGCCAGGATCACCACCCGGTGCGCCAGTTCGGCGACGAGCTCCACGTCGTGGGTCGCCAGCAGGACGGCGTGCCCTTCCGCCGCCAGTCCGCGCAGGATCTCCACCAGCCGTGACTTGGCGGCGTAGTCGAGGCCGCGGGTCGGCTCGTCGAGCAGCAGCAGCGGCGGGCGTGCCGTCAGCACGACGGCCAGAGCGAGCGCCAGCCGCTGCCCCTCGGAGAGGTCGCGCGGATGGGTGGTGTCGGAGACGTCCGGCAGCAGGGCGGTGACCAGGGCCCGGCAGCTGCCCGGCTCGGCGTCCGCGTCCCCGTCCGCCGCCGCGCACTCCGCCGCGACCGTGTCGGCGTAGAGGAGGTCCCGCGGCTCCTGCGGTACGAGCCCGACGCGGCGGATCAGGTCGCGCGGGGGTGTGCGGTGCGGGACGGCGCCGCCGGCGAGGGCCGTGCCGCCCGCCGGGCGGTGCAGCCCGGCGAGGGTGTTGAGCAGGGTCGACTTGCCCGCGCCGTTGCGGCCCATGAGGGCCACCGTCTCGCCGGGCCGCACGGTCAGCCCGATCCGGCGCAGCACCTCGGTGCGGCCGCGCCGCACCGACAGCCGGGACAGCTCGGCGGCGGGAGTGGTATCCGGGGCGGTTCCGGCGGTCCCCGCGGTGGCCCCGGTGGCGGCCGGGTGCGGGGCGCGAACCGGGTACGGGTCCGGGGCGAGCCCCGCCAGCCGTTCCCGCAGCGGGCCCGCGGTCCGCCGCGCGTCCCGTACCGACAGCGGCAGCGGAGACCAGCCGGCGAGCCGCCCCAGGGCGACGACCGGCGGCGTCACCGGGGACACGGCCATGATCTCCGCCGGACCGCCCGTCACCGGGGCCGCGCCGGGCGCGGGCAGCAGGATGACCTGGTCCGCGTAGTGCACGACCCGCTCCAGCCGGTGCTCGGCCATCAGCACCGTCGTGCCCAGGTCGTGCACCAGCCGCTGGAGGACCGCGAGCACCTCCTCGGCGGCGGCCGGGTCGAGCGCGGAGGTCGGCTCGTCCAGCACCAGCACCCGCGGATGCGGGGTCAGGACGGATCCGATCGCGACCCGCTGCTGCTGGCCGCCGGACAGGGTGGCGATGGGACGGTCGCGGAGCGCGGCGAGGCCGAGCAGGTCGAGGGTCTCCTCGACGCGGCGGCGCATCACGGCCGGGGCGAGGCCCAGGGACTCCATGCCGTACGCCAGTTCGTCCTCGACGGTGTCGGTGACGAAGTGGGCGAGCGGGTCCTGGCCGACGGTGCCGACGACGTCCGCCAGCTCGCGCGGCCTGTGGGTGCGGGTGTCGCGGCCCGCGACCGTGACCCGGCCGCGCAGGGTGCCGCCGGTGAAGTGCGGGACGAGACCGCTGACCGTGCCCAGCAGTGTCGACTTGCCGACACCGGAGGGGCCGACGAGAAGGCACAACTCGCCCTCGGGGACCGTCAGATCCACACCGGTGAGCGCCGGTCCGGCGGCTGCGCCCTCGTAGTGGACCGACACGTCGTCGAACCGGATCACGCTGTCTCCTCCGGTGGGATGGCGGACGCGGTG
This sequence comes from Streptomyces xinghaiensis S187, assembly GCF_000220705.2. Lineage (GTDB taxonomy): Bacteria > Actinomycetota > Actinomycetes > Streptomycetales > Streptomycetaceae > Streptomyces > Streptomyces xinghaiensis. The sequence continues at coordinate 5,406,243 of NZ_CP023202.1, forward strand.
CGGCGGCGCTCCGCGCGGTGCGGCGGACCGGGACGCTCCGGGCGGTCCGGGGCGGCGGAAGGCCCGGGGCGCCCGCCGCCGGCTTCACCGCCGCCCCCGGAGCGCCACCCGGAGCCCGGCGGGGTGGACGAGGCCGGCGGAGCGCCCGGCGCGCAAGGACCCGGGGCGGCACCGGGAGCCCCGTCCGGGGTGCCGGAATTCGGCGGCGCGGCTCCGTCCGCCGGGCCGTCCGCCGGGCCGTGTTCCGGGCCCGTCCGGCCCGGGCGGAGGCGCCAGGCGGCGACGGCCCCGTCCGGAACGGCGTCCCGGTCCCGGTCCCGGTCCCGGTCGCGGTCCGGGTCCAGGTCCGGGGCCCCGGACCCGCGGGCCCGCTCGGACCGCTCGCCCGGCTCCGCGCCCCCCGACGCGGAGGCGGCATCGAACGGTCCGGTTCCGCCCGGCCCGCCGCGGCGGGTCCGGGACGCGGGCGCCGGGGCGGCCACGGCCGGGAGCAGCCCCAGCAGGACGCCGGCCGCGGGCCACAGGGGGAGGGCCGGTGCCGTCAGCGGGACGACCGACGGGTGCAGGTCCGCCCGGCCGGCGGAGGCGGACCAGATCATCACCGCGGCCACCGCCGCCCCGGACCCGGCGACCAGCCAGGAGCGCGGGCCCCAGCGGTCCGGCCGGTAGCGGCTGCGCACCGAGCGGCGGCCGCCCAGCCACAGCCCGGCCAGTGCGGCGGACAGCCCCAGCAGCAGGACGGGCAGGCCGAACCCCGCGCCCTCCGCGGCCAGCAGACCGTAGGTGCCGGCGCAGACGCCGAGGAGCCCGCCGAGGGTCAGCACCGTCGTGGTGTGCCGTACGGCGGCCGGGACGCGGGCGGTGCGGCCGTAGCCGCGCGCGTCCATCGCGGCGGCCAGCGCGACGGACCGCTCCAGCGCTCCCTCCAGCACCGGCAGCGCGATCTGGAGGATCGCCCCGACGCCCCGGTCGGCGCGCCCGCGCAGCCTGCGTGCGGCGCGCAGCCGCACCACGTCGGCGACCAGGTTGGGGGCGAAGGTCATGGCGACGACGACGGCGACGCCCGCCTCGTACAGCGCGCCCGGCAGCGACTTGAGCAGCCGCGCCGGGTTCGCCAGCGCGTTCGCCGCGCCGACGCAGGCCAGCAGCACGGCCAGCTTGAGGCCGTCGTAGAAGGCGAAGGCGAGCCCCTCGGCGGTGACCCGGCCGCCGATCCGCACCCCGCGCGCCCACTCCGGCAGCGGCACCTCGGGCAGCGTGAAGAGCACCTGGCTGCCGGGGATCGGCGAGCCGAGGAAGACCGAGAAGACCAGCCGGATCGCGATCACCACCAGGCCGAGCTTGAGGAACGCGCTGTAGCTGCGCGCCCAGGGGGCGTCGGTGCGCCGCGCGGCGACGACATAGCCGGCGACGGTGGCGAGCAGGGCCAGCAGCAGCGGATTGGTGGTCCGGGACGCGGCGGTGGCCAGACCCAGGGCCCACAGCCACCAGGCCCCGGCGTGCAGGGCGTTGCCGCGCGAGGCCTCCGGCGCCCGGGACGCGAGACGCCCGCGGAGCCGCGCCACCGCGGACGGAGCCGCGCCCGTCCCCTCCGCGCCGGGCAGCCGGGCCGCGCCGTCCGTGCCCCGCTCCGGCCGCCGGGACCGGGGCACGGCGGCCGTCGCGGGGCGCGGCGGAACGGCACCGCGGCCCGCCGCGGGCCGGGCGCTGTCGAGAGGGCCGGGACGGGGCGTCCCGGGGGCGCCGGGGCTCATCCGCGGCGTCGGCGGGCCTGCCAGGCGGCGCCCGCGGCGAGGACGGCGACGGCGGCGGCACCCGCGTAGAGACCGGTGGACGAGCCGCCGCCGTCCCCGCCGGCCGGCTCACCGGCACGGTCGTCACCGGCACGGTCGTCACCCGAGCCGCCGGGACCGCTTCCGCCGGCCGGGTCCGCGCCGCCGTCCCCGGCACCCGCCTCCCCGGACACCTGTTCGCCGCAGCCGCGCTCCGGGTAGCCCGCGATCGCGCACAGCAGCGCCGAGGTGTTGTAGCGGAGCGGCTTCGCGACGGCGGCCAGGGCCTCGCCGCTGGTCGCGTCCTCCGGCACGGACGCGCACTCCGTGCGGGGCTCCGGGGGCCGTTCGCCGTCCGGCGCGTCCTCGGCGGTACCGAAGTCCAGCACGAGCGCGACCCTCTTGCGGCCGTCCTCGGCGGGGGTGTCCGCGCAGACGGCGTCGAAGCCGGCGGTGCCGCGCGGCTTCGCGGCGTCCTGGGTGTTGACGCTCACCGAGAAGCGGAAGCCCTCGACGTCGCCGTCGGCGGGCCGGGCCGTCGCCGGCCCCTCGGTGGCGTAGCTCCAACTGCCCCCGTCCCGCTGCCAGAACGACCAGTAGCGGTACCCCTCGGCCTGCGCCGGCCCCGCGCCGAGCGCGGTGACGGCGGCCACGAGCAGCAGCACGGCCGACCCGCGCACCCCGGGGCGCGCGGCCGGACGCCGGCGGGCGCCGGCCCGGGGACGGCCGGCGCCGCGCGGCACCGTGCCGTGCCGGCCGCCGCTCGGCCGCGTGCCGTGCCGGCCGCCGCTCGGCCGCGTGCCGTGCCGGCCGCCGCTCCGCCGCGTGTCACCCGGGCCGCTGCCGTGCGGCTGCTCCGCTCCGTCCGTCTCCCGGCCGAGCGGCCCCGTCCGGTGCGGCCGGGAGCCGTACCGGTCCGTGCCCTCCGGTGTCCGGAGTCCGGTGCTCCGCCGTGGCCGCCCGCTCACGACCGCTTCCTGCGGCCGGCGGTGAGCATCAGGACGGCGCCGGCGACGAGCCCCGCGAGCACGCCCGCGCCCAGGATCCACCAGAGGACGGAGACGTCGCCGGACCCGGACTTCTCGCCCTCCTCGGAGGCGTCCGCGCCGGCCGCCGGAACCGACTCCGGCTCCGGCCCGGTGGCGTTGAGCTCCTTCACCAGGTCCGTGCCGCCGAAGGAGCGCGGGTCGCCGCCCGCGGCGTGCGCGGCGAGAACCAGGGTGCCCAGACCGGCCGGGTTGTCCGCGGCCCACTCGGCGGAGTTCTTCTCCAGCCAGGCCAGCGGCGCCTCGGCCGCCTCCGGCCGGCCGGCCGCCACCAGGGCGATCACGGCCTCGGCGGTGTTGGAGTGGTCCGGCACCGGCTCGTCGGCACCGGGCGCGAGCGAGGTGAGGTGCCCGTCCTTCTCCAGCAGCCCGGTGAGGTACGCGGCGGCGCCGGACGCGGCCTCCTCCGGCGTACGGCCGGCGTCCGCGCCGGAGCCGCACTCCAGCGGCTCGGGCGCACCGCCGTCCTCGCCGCCGTCCCCGGTGGCCGGGGTGACGGCCAGGCCCTCGCCGTGGCCGGCGAGGACACCGGCCACCGTGGCGTCGGCGTTGGCCAGGAGGCGGCCCTTCTTGTCGGGCTGGAAGGCGTAGGCGCCGCGGTCACCGGCGTCGGCGTCGCAGCCGAGCTGCAGCTCCGCGAGCGCGTCGTACGGGGACTTGCCGCCGGCCCGGGCGGCTCCCGGCTTCTCGCCAGCCGCGGCCAGCGCGCCGACGACCACGGAGGTGGAGTTGGTGTCGCTGGGGGTCCCCGGGAGGTAGCCCCAGCCGCCGTCCTCGTTCTGCACGGACTTCAGCCAGCCGACGGCCTTGCGGACCTCACCGGTGTGCCCGCCGAGAGCCGCCAGCGCCTGGACGGCGACGGCGGTGGCGTTGCTGTCCACCGGTGTCTTGGCGTCGCACTCGGCGCCGGCGTCCGCGCGGTACGCGGCGAACGCGCCGGAGGAGCACTGCTGCCCGGTGAGCCAGTCCACGGCTTCGGCGGCCGGGGTGACGCCCGCGGTGTCCTGGGCGAGCAGGGCTATGGACTGCCGCCACACCCCGTCGTAGGCCGGGTCCTTGGTGCCGTGCAGCCCGGACGGCGGCTTCGGGGCGGGGGAGGAGGACGGCGCGGCGGTGCCGGCCGAGGCGGCGGGTGCGGCGAGCGCACCCAGCACGGCGGACGCGGCCAGGGCCGCGGCGGTGCGGCGTACGTTCATGGTTTTGGTGCCTTCCGTTGGCGGTTCTCGTGGCGGGGGGCAGCCGGGCACGGCCGACCCCGGCCGCGCGGACCGCACGCGGAGGGCACACCGGGCTCGTCTTCCGTAGACCTCGACGGTGCCGTCCGCGGCCGGGCGCCCAGGAGGGCGCCGCACCGGCGGACGGGAGCCTGTTCGCGCCCGGACAGGTGCTCCGGCTCGTACGGCCGCGCGGGGCGCGGGGTGTACTCACGGTTGCGGGTCAGCGCCGGATTCGCACCGGTCTTCCCCTGTCAGGGCACGGATGAAGTTGTCGGGAGACACCCTAACCGGCCGGTAGAAGATCATCGAACGGGTGTCCGCCCAGCCCGCCGGCAGGGGGCGCGGAGCCCTCCGAAGGGAGTGCCGGACGGGGGGAGCGGCCGGGCGGGTGCGGGCGTCCCGCCCTCCCGGTGCCCGCCCGTGTCCGGGCCGCGGCCGTCCGGGGCGGGCGTCACCCAGGCGCATGACCGGTATGACCCCAGGTCAGAGGTCGTTCGGAGGTGCGAGAGGGCGCCGTTCGACGGGATTCGAACTGCCGTAACTTACTCATGCGTTCCGCACATCAGGGTCGTGACAGCTGTGACTGTTCCGCCGGCGCCCCCCGGTGACAAGCTCGAATCACACCGAGAGGCCCGCACCACCGGACGGGACGAAGGAGCGTCATGGACCTGGGGTACGCCGTGTACTGCGACGCGGACCGCACGTTCTACGACGCCCCGCACCGGCTCTCCGCCGGCACCGAGGACACCCCCGGAGCGCCCGGCGCCCTCTACGAGCACGCCCGCCGCGAGGCCCTCGAGGGATGGCAGCGGCACAGCAACGGCGACTGGCTCGCCTTCCGCCCGCTCGACACCTCGCTGCCCGCCCAGGGCTGGAAGATCCACGTCTCGGCCACGCTCGACAACGCCGAGAAGATCCTCACCCAGGTCTGGGACTACTGCGTGCCGCGGTCGGTGGCCTTCAAGTTCATACCGGGCCGGCACCTCCTCCGCACCCGCAACGCCAAGTACGCGGACCGGGGCGGCAGCGGCAAGTTCATCACCGTCTACCCGGAGAACGACGAGCAGTTCGGGACCATCGCCCGCGAGCTCGGCGAACTCCTCGACGGGGAGCCCGGCCCGTACATCCTCAGCGATCTGCGCTGGGGCGCCGGCCCGGTCCACGTGCGCTACGGCAGCTTCACCGAACGGCACTGCTACGACGAGCAGGGCGTCCTGCGCCCCGCCGTGGAGAACGCCGAGGGGAAGCTCGTACCCGACCGCCGGGACCCCGCCTTCCACATACCCGGCTGGGTGGAGCCCCCGGCCTGCCTCGCCCCGCACATCGAGGCCCGCACGGCCACCCGCACCACCGGCATCCCGTACCGCATCGAGAAGGCCCTGCACTTCTCCAACGGCGGCGGTGTCTACGCCGGGACGGACACCCGCACCGGCGAGAAGGTCGTCCTCAAGGAGGCCCGGCCCCACGCGGGTCTCGCGGCCGACGGAGCCGACGCCGTGAGCCGGCTGGAGCGCGAACGCGCCGCCCTCGAACGCCTGTCGGGGCTGCCGTACACCCCGGAGGTGCGCGACTCCTTCGTCCTCGGCGACCACCACTTCATGGTGATGGAGTTCCTGGAGGGCAAGCCGCTCAACACGTTCTTCGCCCGCCGGCACCCGCTCATCGAGGCCGACCCCGCACCGGAGGCGCTCGCCGGGTACACGGACTGGGCGATACGGATGCACGGCCTGGTGACCGAGGCCGTGGAGGCGGTCCATGCCCGCGGCGTCGTCTTCAACGACCTGCATCTGTTCAACATCATGGTCTCCGAGGACGAGTCCTCCGTCGCCCTCCTCGACTTCGAGGCCGCCGCGCACATCGACGAGGGCCGCCGCCAGGTGGTCGCCAACCCGGGCTTCGTCGCCCCGGCCGGGCACCGCGGCTTCGACGTGGACCGCTATGCGCTCGCCTGTCTGCGCATCGCCCTCTTCCTCCCGCTCACGAGCCTCTTCGCCATCGACCGCGGCAAGGCCGCGCATCTCGCGGAGATCGCCGCCCGGGAGTTCCCGGTGGCCCGCGGCTTCCTCGACGAGGCGGTCGCCGAGATCCTCCGCGACCCCGCCGCGCAGCCGCCGGCGGCCGGAGCGGACGAGACGGCCGGCAGCGCCCCGGCGGCCCGCGCCCCGTATCTGCCCGTCGACCCCGCGGACTGGCCGCACAGCCGGGACTCCATGGTCCGCGCCATCCTCGCCTCGGCCACCCCGGACCGCCACGACCGCTACTTCCCGGGCGACATCGCCCAGTTCCGGGCGGGCGGCGGCCTCTGCTACGGCTACGGCGCGGCCGGCGTCCTGCACGCCCTCGCCGAGACCGGCGGCGGACGGCACCCGGAGGCGGAGGAGTGGCTGCTGCGCCGCACCGAACGCCCCGCTCCCGGAACCCCGTTGGGTTTCTACGACGGACTCGCCGGCATCGCCTGGACCCTGGACCGCCTCGGCCACCGGGAACGCGCCCTGGAACTGGCCGGGCTCACCCTCGCCGAGGACTGGTCCGGCATGGCGCCCGACCTGCACAGCGGCCTCGCCGGCATCGCCCTCGCCCTGGACTCCCTGGGCGCGAGCACGGGCGAGATCGCCCTGGAGGACGCGGCCGCGCGCTGCACCCGGATCGTCGCGGACCGGTTCGCCCGCTCCGACGGCACCGAGGGCGCCACCGGCGGCGGCACCGGACGGACCGGCGGCGGAGTGCCGCGCGCCGGGCTCCTCCACGGCGCCGCCGGCCAGGCCCTGCTCTTCCTCCGCCGGTACGAGCGCACCGGGGACCCCGTGCTGCTGGACCTCGCGGCCGAGGCCCTGCGCCGTGACCTCGCTCGCTGCGTCAAGGGCCCCGACGGCGCGCTCCAGGTCGACGAGGGCAAGCGCACCATGCCCTACCTCGGCGCCGGCAGCGCCGGCATCGGCATGGTCCTCGACGACTACCTGGCCCACCGCCACGACGAGGACTTCGACCGGGCGCGCCGCGACATCGTGCGGGCCGCCCAGGGCAAGTTCTACGCCCAGCCCGGGCTGTTCCGGGGCGCGGCCGGCATGGTCCTGCACCTGGCCCGCACCACCACCGGCGGCCCGGGCACGGACGAGACCGCCCTGCGCCGCCAGATCACCGCCCTCACCTGGGGCGCCGTCCCGTTCCGCGGGGAACTCGCCTTCCCCGGGGAGCAGATGATGCGCCTCTCCATGGACCTCAGCACAGGCACCGCCGGGTGCCTGCTCGCCCTGGGCAGCGCGCTGCACGGCTCTCCCGTGCACCTGCCCTTCCTCCCGCCGCCCGCCGGGCGGCCCCACGAGCCGGTCTCCGCCGGAGGCCGTACCCAAGAAAATCCCGTCCCCACGGACATCAAGGAAAGGACAGTGTCATGACCCTTCTCGACCTGCAGACCATGGAGACCCCCGCCGAGGAGATCACCGGCGAGCTGGCGACGGGCGGCGGCTCCCGCGCCTCCCTGCTGCTCTGCGGCGACAGCTCCCTGAGCGTCACCACCTGCAACTGATCTGAGCCGCTAGCCGGCAGGTCAGCTCAGCGCGGTCCCGGGCGGCGGCATTCCGCCCGGGGCCGCACGCTCACCGTACGCGCCGCCTTCGTCCGCGCGTCACCGGAGGAGGGGAGACACCGCAGCCCATGGCCACCGAGCCGGCCGGCACCGGCCCCTCCGCCGAAGCCCGGAACACCGGGGACCGCTCCCCCGGCGCACCGGCCGTCACCCCGGGCGAGGAACCACGCGGCGCGGAACCACGCGGCGCGGAACCACGCGGCGCGGAACCACGCGGCGCGGAAGCCCGCGAGAGGGCCCGCACCGGGAAGGCCCCCAACGGCAAGACCCGCAACGGCAAGACCCGCACCGGGAAGGCCCCCAACGGCAGGGCCCGGACCGCCGGTGCCCGCCGCCACGACGAGGCCCGTACCCCTCCGGCCGCCGCCGGCGCCTCTCCCGCGGACCCGGCCCCCGGCGCCCGCCGGCTGCTGGCCGGCGCCGCGCGCCGCAGCACCGGCCGGGCCGTCCTGATCCTCCTCGCCACCACGGCCTCCGCCGCCGCGACCATCGCGCTGCCCGCCGTGCTCGGCCACACCCTCGACCTGCTGCTCGCCGGGCGGGACGGAGCCCAGCCGTGGGTGGCGCTCTGCGGCGTGCTGCTCGCGGCCGAGGTCCTGCTCGACGCGCTCACCGCCCACGCCACCGGCGTCACCAACGCCCGCTCCACGGCCTGGCTGCGCAACCGGGGCACCGCCCACCTCCTCTCCGTCGGCCCGCGCCGCGCCGCCCGCTTCACCCCGGGCGACGTCGTGACCCGGCTGACCGGCAACGCGGCCGAGGCGGGCACGGTCCCCGCCACCGCGGCCGCCTCCGCCGCCTCGCTGCTCACGCCGGTCGGCGGCATCGTCGCCCTCGTCCTCGTCGACGTCTGGACCGCCGCCGTGTTCCTCGCCGGGGTGCCCGTCCTCCTGCTGCTTCTGCGGGTTTTCGTCCGCAGCTCCTCCGACAGCGTGACGCGCTACCAGCGCATCCAGGGAGACATCGCGGCCCGGCTGATGGAGGCACTCGGCGGCGCGCGGACCGTCGCGGCCGCCGGTACGGCGCGCCGTGAGCGGGACCGGGTGCTCGCGCCCCTCCCCGAACTCGACGCCCAGGGGCGCCGGATGTGGCAGGTCTACGGCCGCGCCGTCACCCAGGGCGGCATCCTGGTGCCGCTGCTGACCACCGCCGTCCTGGCCGTCGGCGGAGTGCGGCTGGCCGCCGGGCAGCTCAGCGTCGGCGAACTCCTGGCCGCCTCCCGCTACGCGGGCCTCGCCGCCGGGATCGGCGCCGTCGTCAGCCAGCTCAGCGCCCTGGTGCGCGGCCGGGCCGCCGCCCGCCGCACCGCCGAACTGCTGTCCGCGCCGCGCGTGCGCCACGGCACCCGCCGTCTGCCGCCCGGCGGTCCCGGCCGGCTCGAACTGCGCGGCGTCACCGTCGTCCGGGGCGGCGCCCGGGTGCTCGACGGCGTCGACCTCACCGTCCCCGGCGGCGTCACGGCCGCCGTCGTCGGGCGCTCCGGCGCCGGCAAGTCGGTCCTGGCCGCCGTGGCCGGCCGGCTGGAGGACCCGGACGGCGGCACCGTCCTGCTGGACGGCGTGCCGCTGCCCGACCTCGACCGGGCGGAGCTGCGCCGCGAGGTCGGCTACGCCTTCGAACGCCCGGCGCTGTTCGGCGGCACCGTGGGCGGGGCCATCGCCTTCGGCGCCGGCGAGCCCCCGGAGGAGACCGTACGGTCCGCCGCCCGCACCGCGCGCGCGGACTCCTTCATCCGCCTGCTGCCCGCCGGCTACGCCACCCGGCTCGCCGACGCGCCGCTCTCCGGCGGCGAGCTCCAACGCCTCGGACTGGCACGGGCGTTCGCCCACGCCGGCCGGCTGCTGGTGCTGGACGACGCCACCTCCAGCCTGGACAGCGTCACCGAGCTGGAGGTGGGCCGCGCCCTGACCCGGGACGTACGGGCCGGCACCCGCCTGCTCATCGCCCACCGGGTCTCCTCGGCGGCCCGCGCCGACCTGGTGGTCTGGCTGGAGAACGGGCGCGTCCGCGCCGTGGGGCCGCACGAGGTCCTGTGGGAACGCCCCGCGTACCGCGCGGTCTTCGCCGGCACTGGCAGCGGCACCGGCACCGACGCCGAAGCGCCCGACCCGCCCGGCCCGGCGGTCACCGGTGCTCCGGGCCCCGTTCCCGGCGGCCGGGGCCGGACGGGGGGTGCCCCGTGACCCGGCCCGGAGAAGACCCGGCAGTGCGGCCGCGGCCCCGGTCCGGGAAGGACCGGGCCGGGCGGGGGGCGCTGCGGCGGATCCTGCCGCAGGCGCGCCGGTTCCTCGGGGCGCGGCTCCGCGTCCTGGCCGCGCTCGGCGGCTGGTCGCTGCTGGAGTCGGCGCACACCTTCCTCGGCGGCTACAGCGTGGCGCAGGCCCTCGACCGCGGCTTCCTCGCCGGGGACACCCGCACCGGACTCCTCTGGCTGGCCGTGGCCGCCGCGGCCGTCGTCGTCGGAGGCTTCGCCAACCAGGGCGTGTTCCGCGGGCTGGCCGGCCTCGTCGAACCCCTGCGCGACGGGCTGCTGCGCCGGGTGGTGTCGGCCTCCCTGCGCGAGGCGGTCGCCGATCCGGCGCGGGCCGACAGCGCCGTCGTCTCCCGGATCACCCACCAGACGGAGACCGCCCGGGACAGTTTCGCCGGACTGGTGCTGGTGGCCCGCTCCTTCCTGTTCACCGCCGCCGGCGCCCTGCTCGGGCTGGCCTCCCTCGCCCCCCTGCTGCTGCTCGTCGTCGGGCCGCCGCTGCTGCTGGGCCTGGCCCTGTTCCTCGCCACGCTGATCCCGATGGCCGCCCGGCAGCGCGACTACCTCCGCGCGGACGAGGCGCTCGCCGAGGAGTACGGGGCCGTCGCCGGAGGTGTCCGGGACATCGTGGCCTGCGGTGCCGAGGACCGTACGGCTGCGCGGGCCGCGCGGCTCGCCGACGCCGAGCTGGGCGCCGCGCGGTCGCTCGCCCGGTGGGCCGCGGCGCGCACCCTGTCGCTCGGGGTGGCCGGACAACTGCCCGTCCTGCTGCTGGTCTTCGCGACGCCCTGGCTGCTGGACAGGGGTGTCACGGCCGGTGAACTGCTGGGCGCGCTCACCTACCTGACGCAGTCGCTGCTGCCCGCGCTGCACACCCTGATGACGGCGCTGGGCGCCGCGGGCACCCGGCTGCTGGTGATCCTGGACCGGCTCACCGGCGGCCACGACGGACCACCGGGCGCGGAGACGCCCGGCCCCGGGGCGCCCGGCTCCGTCAAGGGCCGCGCCGCGGTACCGCATCCGGACGCGGCCTTCTCGGCGGCGCCCCCGGTCCCGATCGCGGTCCCGATCGCGGTCCCGATCGCGGTCCCGATCGCGGGGCCGGACGGCGGGCCGGAGCCGGGCGCGCCGGCCGTCGAACTCCGTTCGGTCACCTTCGCCTACGGCGCCGGGGCGCACCCCGTGCTGCGCGATCTGGACCTCACCGTCGGGGCGGGGGAGTGCCTGGCGGTGGTCGGGCCGAGCGGCATCGGCAAGTCCACCCTGACCGGCCTGGTCGCCGGGCTGCTGACGCCCGGCCGGGGGGAGGTCCGGGTGCTCGGCCGCCCCGCCCGCGCGTGGCCGGCCGGGGAACCCGCGCGCCTGCGGGTCCTCATCCCCCAGCAGGCGTACGTCTTCACCGGCACCCTGCGGGAGAACCTGCTCTACCTCTGCCCGGACGGCGCCCCGCCGGAGGCGGTGAGCGCATCGGCGGAGGCGGTGGGCCTGACCGGGCTGGCGGACCGGCTCGGCGGTCTCGACGCCGTCGTCGACCCCGCCGTGCTGTCGCAGGGGGAGCGGCAGTTGATCGCCCTGGCCCGGGCACATCTGTCCCCCGCCCCGGTGGTGCTGCTGGACGAGGCGACCTGCCATCTGGACCCGGTGGCCGAGGAGCGGGCCGAGCGCGCGTTCGCGGAGCGGCCGGGCACGGTCATCACGGTCGCGCACCGGATCAGCTCGGCCCGCCGGGCCGACCGGGTGCTGGTGATGGACGGGGTGCACGCGGTCTGCGGCAGCCACGACGAACTGCTGGACCGCTCCGGCCTCTACCGCGATCTCGTGGGCCACTGGCAGACCGTGCGCGTCTGACGGTGCGCCCGGGAGGCCCGGAAGGTCCGCCGCCCGCCGCCCCTGCCCCGTCGGCCTCGACGGGGCAGGGGCGGCGGGCGGGGCAGGACTCAGACCCAGCCGGCGCTCTGCGATATGCGAACGGCGTCGATGCGGTTTCTCGCACCGGTCTTGCGGATCACCGAGGCCATGTAGTTGCGCACGGTCCCGTTGCACAGGTGCAGGCTCTTGGCGATCTCGGCGATCGGCGCGCCCTCGGCGGCCAGGGAGAGCACGCTCAGCTCGCGTGCCGTCAGCGGCATCTCGGCCGCCTGCATGAAGCCGAAAGCGAGCGATTCGTCCACGAATCGCTCGCCCTTGGACACCTTGCGGATGGCGTCCAGTAATCGCTGCGGGGTCGCGTTCTTGCTGACGTACCCCAGGGCGCTGGCGTCGAAGGCGCGGCGGAGCGCGCCCGGCCGTCCCGCGGTCACCAGGGCGAGCAGCGCGCTGCGGCGGCCGGACCGGAGCCCCTGGGCCCCCCGGCCCTCCGGTTCGGCGGCTTCCAGGACCGCGGTGAGCGAGTCCGAGGCCGGGTTGTCGGCGTCGACCACGCAGACGTCCGGACGGGTGGCTTGCGCTCGCGCCGGGAACTTGTCCCAGGTCGCCGCCGTGACTTCCAAATCGTGCTCCCTCCCCAGCAGTGCGGCCAGCGCCGACCGCAGAAGCCCGATGTCGTGCACCAGAAGTACCCGGATCACTTGCCCGTCCCCTCCAGACTCGTGTGCACCGGTGGTCTCCCATGTGTCCGTCTATGTCCGTCGGAACATCTGATGAGTTGAGTCGTCCAAGAGCGCGTTCCCACAACGCGGGCGAGGGAACGGACGACACGGGACTTGGCGTACGGACTTGCCCTACGTCCCGTGCTGTAGTCGGTTCAGCGGGCGTGTTCCGGAGCTTTTGCGGGGTTTCGCGCGCCCCTCGCATGCGCCACCTCCGCGCCCCCCTGGCGCGCCCCTTCCGCGCTTCCCGGTGCCCCCGCCTCCCGCGGGGCCGTGAGGTCGATGAGCCGGCAGGCGGTCTCGATGTCGGTGCGCACCCTCTCCGTGGAGGAACGGCCCGCCAGCCAGGCCACGAGCGTCGCGTGCCAGGTGTGCTCGATGACGCGGACCGCCGAGAGCAGTTCGGGGCCCGGGGTGCCGGTCCGCCCCACGGCGTCCAGGACGATCGTGGTGGTCAGCCGGGACACGGCGGCCACCTCCTCGCTCACCGACCGGTCGGCGAAGGTCAGCGCCCGCACCATCGCGTCCGCCAGCAGCGGCTCGCGCCGCATCGCCCGGAAGGCGCGCAGCACGGTTTCGGCCACCCGGGCCGAGGGCGCCTCCGCGGCCACGGGTCTTCTCGCCGGTGTCTCGTACAGCCGCTGCAACTGGTCCCGCAGCGTGGCGACCAGCAGATGGATCTTGGACGGGAAGTAGCGGTAGAGGGTGCCGAGGGCGACCCCGGAGCTCTCCGCCACCTCGCGCATCTGCACGGCGTCGAAGCCGCCCCGGCTCGCGAGTTCGGCACTCGCACGCAGGATCGACCGACGACGTGCTTCCTGACGCTCCGTCAGGCGCGATGGGGAGAGCTGTGACGCTGATTCCGTGGCCATATGTCCCGATCCGTGACATCTCCGGTGTGCGCCGCCATCCGCAGGGGCACCTCACCGTGCCCGAGTGCTCACGGCGGGCGCAAGCTCAGGGCATGGCTCCGGAGGTGCGGAAAGGCCCGACGGCGCGCCGACCGTGGTGCGAATCACCCGGCCCGGACCGGCGGTAAGGGCTACCTGCCGGTAGATTCGAAGCTCCTCCCACGGCGGACGACCACGGCGGGCGACCACGCGGACGGCCGGGCGGACAGCCGGGCGGGGTGACGGACGGGCGGCCGGGCGGCCGGCCAAGCTGAAACTTGTTCTAGATTGGCGCGAGCCGCTACGCTCCGGCAGAACTGAAGTGAGAAGGGGCCCGAAGAGTGACCGCTGAGGCCGCACCGGCAGCCGCATCGAGCCCCTCCGCCGGAACCCCCGGCCCTCTCGCGGCCGACGGCGGACGCCCGCTGCGCATCGCGCTCCTCACGTACAAGGGCAACCCCTTCTGCGGCGGCCAGGGCGTCTACGTCCGGCACCTCTCCCGCGAACTCGCCGCGCTCGGCCACTCCGTCGAGGTCATCGGCTCCCAGCCCTACCCGGTCCTCGACGAGACCCCCGGCCCCGGCGGGGTGAGCCTCACCGAGCTGCCCAGCCTCGACCTCTACCGGCAGCCCGACCCGTTCCGCACCCCCAGGCCCGGCGAGTACCGCGACTGGATCGACGCCCTGGAAGTGGCCACCATGTGGACCGGCGGCTTCCCCGAACCGCTCACCTTCAGCCTCCGCGCCCGCCGCCATCTCGCGGCCCGCCGGGGCGCGTTCGACGTGGTCCACGACAACCAGACCCTCGGCTACGGCCTGCTCGGCGGCCCCGCCCGGCTCGGCGCCCCGCTCGTCACCACCGTCCACCACCCCATCACCGTGGACCGGCGGCTCGACCTCGACGCCGCCACCGGACCCTGGCGCCGCGCCTCCGTCCGCCGCTGGTACGGCTTCACCCGCATGCAGAAGCGCGTCGCCCGCCGGCTGCCGTCCGTACTGACCGTCTCCGGCACCTCCCGCGACGAGATCGTGGAACACCTCGGCGTGCCCGGGGACCGCATCCACGTCGTCCACATCGGCGCCGACACCGAACTGTTCTCCCCGGACCCCTCGGTCCCCGAGATCCCCGGCCGGATCGTCACCACCTCCAGCGCCGACGTCCCTCTCAAGGGCCTGGTCCACCTCGTCGAGGCGCTCGCCAAGCTCCGCACCGAGCACCCCGGCGCCCATCTGGTCGTCGTCGGCAAGCGCGCCGAGGACGGGCCCGTCGCCGCCGCCATCGAACGCTACGGGCTCGCCGACGCCGTCGAGTTCGTCAAGGGCATCAGCGACACCGAACTGGCCGACCTCGTGCGCGGCGCCCAGATCGCCTGCGTGCCCTCCCTCTACGAGGGCTTCTCCCTGCCCGCCGCCGAGGCCATGGCCACCGGCACCCCGCTGGTCGCCACCACCGGCGGGGCCATCCCCGAGGTCGCCGGCGAGGACGGCGAGACCTGCCTGGCCGTACCGCCGGGCGACGCCGGAGCCCTCGCCGCCGCGCTCGGCCGGCTGCTCGACCCCCACGACGGCCCCGCGCTGCGCCGCCGCCTCGGCCACGCCGGCCGGGAACGCGTGCTCTCCCGCTTCACCTGGGCCCGCGCCGCCCGCGGCACCGTCGAGCACTACCGGCGGGCCGTGGAGCGGCAGGGCGCCGCCCTCCCGGCCGGAGCCGCCCCCACCGCCCCTTCCACCGGCCGTCCGCGCGGCTGACCGGACGCCCCCCGACCGAAAGAGGCAGACCCCGAGTGCTGACCGTCGACTTTTCCCGGTTTCCGCTGGCCGCGGGCGACCGCGTGCTCGATCTCGGCTGCGGCGCGGGCCGGCACGCCTTCGAGTGCTACCGGCGGGGCGCGCACGTCGTGGCGCTCGACCGCAACACCGAGGAGATCCGCGAGGTCGCCACCTGGTTCGCCGCCATGAAGGAGGCGGGCGAGGCCCCGGCCGGCGCCACCGCCACCGCCATGGAGGGCGACGCGCTGGCACTGCCCTTCCCCGACGACAGCTTCGACGTCGTCATCATCTCCGAGGTGATGGAACACATCCCCGATGACAAGGGTGTGCTCGCCGAGATGGTCCGCGTCCTCCGGCCCGGCGGCCGGATCGCCGTGACCGTCCCCCGCTACGGGCCGGAGAAGGTCTGCTGGGCGCTCTCCGACGCGTACCACGAGGTCGAGGGCGGCCACATCCGCATCTACCGCGCCGGGGAACTGGTCCGCAGGATCCGCGAGGCCGGGCTGCGCCCCTACGGCAGCCACCACGCGCACGGGCTGCACTCGCCCTACTGGTGGCTGAAATGCGCCTTCGGCGTCGACAACGACAAGGCGCTGCCCGTCCGCGCCTACCACAAGCTGCTGGTCTGGGACATCATGAAGAAGCCGCTGCTCACCCGGGTCGCCGAACGCGCGCTCGACCCGCTGATCGGCAAGAGCTTCGTCGTCTACGCCACCAAGCCGCGGCTCCCGGACACCGGCCCCGTCGACGGCCCGGCCGACGCGGCCACCGACGGCACCGCCGAGGGCCGGGCGTGACCAGCCCCGGCCGCACCGAACGCCTGGTCCTGCCCGGGGTCCTCACCGCCGAGCAGGCCGCCGCCACCGTGGGCGGCATCCTCGCCCACCAGCGCGAGGACGGCGCCATCCCGTGGTTCCGCGGCCACCACCTCGACCCCTGGGACCACGTCGAGGCCGCCATGGCCCTCGACGCCGCCGGTGAACACGAGCGGGCCGAGGCCGCCTACCGCTGGCTGGCCGAACACCAGCTGCCGGACGGCTCCTGGTACGCGGCCTACGCCGACGGCGACCCGGCCGCACCCACCGACCGCGGCCGGGAGACCAACTTCGTCGCCTACGTCGCCGTGGGCGTCTGGCACCACTACCTCTCCACCGGCGACGAGACCTTCCTCGACCGGATGTGGCCCACCGTCTACGCCGCCGTCGAGTTCGTCCTCGCCCTCCAGCAGCCCGGCGGGCAGATCGGCTGGAAACGCGAGGCCCCGGAGCGCGACGGCGACGCGGGGGCGGCCGTCACCGACGCGCTGCTCACCGGCAGCTCCTCCATCCACCAGGCGCTGCGCTGCGCCCTGGCCATCGCCGAGCAGCGCGAGGACCCGCAGCCCGACTGGGAGCTGGCGACCGGACTGCTCGCCCACGCCATCCGGCACCACCCGGAGCGCTTCCTGGACAAGTCCCGCTACTCCATGGACTGGTATTACCCGATCCTCGGCGGGGCGCTGACCGGCACCGCGGCCAAGGAGCGCATCGAGGAGGGCTGGGACGACTTCGTGGTCCCCGGACTCGGCGTCCGCTGCGTGCTGCCGAACCCGTGGGTCACCGGCGGCGAGAGCGCCGAACTGGCGCTCGCCCTCTGGGCCATGGGGGAGTCGGACCGCGCCGTGGACATCCTCCGCTGGATCGGCCGTCTCCGGGACGACGAGGGCATGTACTGGACGGGCTATGTCTACGAGGACGCCGCCTTCTGGCCGGAGGAGCAGACGACCTGGACGGCCGGTTCGGTGCTGCTGGCCGTGGCCGCCCTCGGGGGCGACGAGGCCACGACGGCCGTCTTCGGCGGCGAACGGCTGCCCGCGGGGCTGGACCCGGACTGCTGCTGAGGCGGGACGGCTGTGGCGGCGGAGGAGCCGCCGGTCCGGCATCCGGCCGGGGACCCCGGTCGCGGCGGGGTCCCCGGCCGGACGGCTGCGAGCCCGGCCGGGGGTCAGGCCCCGCGCGGCATACGGGCCGCCAGGGCGTGCCCGATGGCGAGGTACACCACCGCCGGCAGGCCGTAGTTCAGCACCACGCGCAGCCAGTCGAGTTCCATCGTGAAGAGGTCGCGGGACCATCCGGCCAGCCAGTGGGCCGCGTTCTGGACGAAGTTCACCAGGTCGTTCGCCCGGTTCGCGTCGAGCAGATACATGATGATCCACAGGACCAGGATTCCCGCGGCCACATCAGCCACCAGCCGGATCGCCGCGGCCGCGGTACTGCCGCCTGAACGTCGGTAAGGGCTCATGCACCCCCGTCTTGCCCGGTTCATGCCACGGAAACCCCTCCGGGGGCGCGAGCGGTACGGAACAGCCGGAACCGTCAAGTCCGGTACCGGGCGGGTGGGTACGCCGGGGGCTGCCGGGGCCACCGTGGCGGCCCAGTCCGCGAGCCGGGTACGAGGGCGCGGAGCATCCCGTGAACGGCCGCGGCCCCCGGCCCTCCCGGACGTCCCGGTGACGGGACGGAACGGGGGAGCGGGGGCCGGGGAAACCACCGTGCCCGGCACCGTGCGGCACGAGGCGGTGCCGTGAAGGGCCGGGCGGCGCCGGGATCAGCCGCGCTGGATGCCGGAGGTGTCCTGGAGGACGCCGCGCCGGCCGTCCTGGGTCTGCGCGACGAGCGCCTGACCGCGCTGCTCGACCGCCAGGTACCAGGTGCCGGGCGCCAGTTCGGCGATCGGCGTCGGGGAGCCGTCCTCCGCGTACAGCGGGCGGGCCACCGGCACCGCGAACCAGAACGGGGAGAAGTCGCCCCCGCCGTGCGGCGGCTGGCCGGCCTGCGGGCCGGGCGCCGGGGCCCCCGCCTGCGGCTGGCCGCCGTACGACGGCTGCTGCCCGCCGGGGCCGGGCTGTCCCGCCGGGCCCGGGTAGCCGTAGCCCTGCGGCGGCTGCTGCTGCTGGCCGCCCGGGTAGCCGTAGCCGCCCGGGGCCGGGGCGCCCGGTCCGGCCCCGTACGGGGTGGGGGCCTGCGGCTTCGGGGCGCCCAGCAGGGACGCCTGGAGGGCGGGCACCCGGCTCGGCAGCAGGGCGCCGGCGGCCAGCGCGAGCCCGCCGAGCAGCGCGAGGATCGCGCCGAGGCCGACGCTCACGCCGTCCGGCGTCACGATGAGGCCCCAGACGGAGTTCCAGGCGGCGGCCAGCGCCAGCCCGGTACCCCACTCGCCGAGGGACAGCCCGAGGACCTTGCGGCCCTGCGGCTGGAAACGGCCCGCGATCAGCAGACCCGTCGCGATCAGGCCGAGCAGGAAGACTGCGGGCAGGACCAGCAACAGCCGGTCGACGTCCCAGGCGTTGGGCAGGTCCTTCACCTGGTCGCAGAACTCGCCTTCGCAGTCCACGGAGTAGTAATTCAGGAACGAGGCGATGAACAGCAACACCGCTGCTCCGATCACCACGCCGTCGCCTCGAGTGAGGGAGCGGATGTTCACGTAAGGTCCTTCGTCGTCTCGTGAGTGTGGTTGCTGCCGCCGGTGCGCGGGTGGCCTGGCGCGGGGGTGGCCCCCCATCGTACGGACGGACAAATCGCCCTGTGGTGCGGGGTGTGACAGCGGGTCACCATGACGTTCGCTTCCCCCCGCTTTCCCCGTTTCCTCCCCCGTTTCCCCGTTCGGCCCGGCTCTCCCCCTTCTTCAGGGCGGCCGGGGAGGGCCATGGGCGGTGCCGTTCACGTCGTCAGGAAGGACTCCACGCCGTCCGCGATCCCCCGGGCCGCGCGCCCGCGCCACCGCGCGCTGGTGAACTGTTCGGCGTCGCGCGCGTTCCGCATGTTGCCGCACTCGACGAACACCTTGGGGACCGTGGAGAGGTTGAGCCCGCCGAGGTCGGAGCGTACATCCAAGCCGCTGCCGCCGCCGAGGTAATCCGCGGGCCGGAAACCGGTCTCCCGGGCGTATGCGCCGGCGACGCGCTCGCCCAGTTCGCGGGAGGGCTTCGTGATCGCGGCGGTGTCCGCCCGGCCTTCCCGGACCCGGCCCGGGAGGATCACATGGAAGCCCCGGGCGCCTGCCGGGGCGCCGTCGGCGTGGACGGAGACGACGGCGTCGGCGCCCGCCTCGTTGCCGATCTCGGCGCGCTCGTCGATACAGGGTCCGTACGGGCGGTCGCCGTCCTGGGTCAGCACGACCTCGGCGCCGCGCTGTTCGAGCAGCGTGCGGATTCTGCGCGCGACGTCGAGGGTGAACTCGGCCTCGGCGTAACCGGAGCCGGTGGCCGTCCCGGTGGTGTCGCACTCCTTGCGGTGGGTGCCGATGTCGACGGTCCGGGCGATCTCGCGCGGGTGGTCGCGGTTGCCCGGGTTGTGCCCGGGGTCGATGACGACGACCTTGCCGGCCAGCGGCCCGTCCCGGTCACCGGCACCGCCACCGGCGCCGTTCCCGCCGCTCGCCGAGGGCGCCGGTGCCCCCGGGCCGGGCTCCGCGGACGGCGCCGGGGAGACCCCGCCGTGCGGCCGCCCCGCCGGCGCGCCGCTCCCGCGGCCGCCCTCGACCGGGCCGCCGGCCGCCGACTGCCAGACCAGCCATCCGGCCACACCGGCGGGCACCAGCACGGACAGCCCGATCAGCGCACGGCGGCGGGCCCGGCGGGGCCGTGCGAAAGAGTTGCCGTTCGACACGTCGGCGATGCTATCGGCGGGGGTCAGCTCTCCGCGCCCGTACGGCGCAGCACGTGCAGGGAGCCGGTGGCCGACACCTCGGTGAAGTCCCCGGACTCCAGGGCACGGCGGTAGATCCGGTACGGGGCCTGGCCGCCGTCCGCCGGATCGGCGAAGACGTCGTGGATGAGCAGCAGCCCGCCGGGCGCCAGATGCGGGGTCCAGCCCTCGTAGTCCGCGGTCGCGTGCTCGTCGGTGTGGCCCCCGTCGACGAAGACCAGGCCGAGCGGCCGGCCCCAGACCCGCGCCACCTGCGGCGAGCGGCCCACGATCGCGACGACGTGCTCCTCCAGCCCGGCGGCGTGCAGGGTGCGGCGGAAGACGGGAAGGGTGTCCATCCGGCCCACCTCCGGGTCCACCAGGCCGGCGTCGTGGTACTCCCAGCCGGGCTGCTGCTCCTCCGAGCCGCGGTGGTGGTCCACGGTCACGGCGACGGTGCCGGCGCCCCGGGCGGCGGCGGCCAGCAGGATCGTGGACCGGCCGCAGTAGGTGCCGACCTCCAGCAGCGGCAGCCCGAGCCCGGCCGCCTCCACGGCGGCGGCGTACAGGGCGAGCCCCTCGTCGGCGGGCATGAAGCCCTTGGCCGCCTCGAACGCGGCCAGCACCTCCGGGGCGGGCCGGGCGGTTGTCGCCTGCTGGGGCTGGGGGGCCATGGCTGTCCTTCTCGTCGCTGGTCGGCGGGGCGGTCCGTGTGGCCGGCCGGGGCGGCGGCGGGACGGGCCGCACACGGCCCGGCCGCCGTTCCGGGGCAGGTCTCTCCTCCGCTACCGGGGCACCCGGCCGCCCGGGAGCGGCGGGCGGAGCCGGCGGAGACCCCCATGCTGCCCGACGGCCCGCGCCGGAACACGGGCGGGGGCGGCGTACGGGGGAGCGGGCGGGACCGCTGCCCCGAGACCGGCTCATTCGCCGCGTCCGGACCGGGCAGGGGCCGCCTTGCCCGGGATCCCGTCCGGCCGGGCCGGCCGGGACGGGGCCGGCCGGAGAGGGGCCGGGCGGGCCGCTCGTAGGGTGGGGCCGCCCCGGACGGCCCGGTGCGGGGTGCGGAAGCGGCGCCGGCAGCCGCCCGCCCCGTCACGGAACGCCGGCAGAGTGAGGAAGTGGTACGCCATGACCGCCGCAAACCCCCCGGCCGCGAACCCCGGTCCCGGAGGGGTCCCCACCCCGGGCCCGGGGACGAACGGCATCGCTGACGCGCGGCCCGCCCCCGCGACCGGACCCGCAGCCCCCGCTGCCCCGTCCGCCGTGCCGCCGTTCCCGGCCCGGGGGCGCCGGGTGTTGGTGACCGGTGCCTCGCGCGGACTCGGCCGGGCGCTCGCCCGGGTGTTCGCGGCGAACGGCGACCGGGTCGCCGTGCACTACGGGACGCGGCGCGCGGAGGCGGAGCGGACCCTCGCCGCTCTCGACGGGGACGGCCACGCGCTGCTGGGCGCCGACCTCTCGGACCCCGGCGCGGCGGCCGGGCTGGCCGACGCGGCCCGCGAGGCACTGGGCGGCCTCGACGTCCTCGTCAACAACGCGGCCGTCAACACCCCCCACCCGCCCGCCTCTACCGGCTTCACCGCATGGGCGGAGGCGTGGCGCCGCCATGTGGACGTCAACCTGCTCGCCACCGCCCATGTCTCCCACAGCGCCGCGCGGTGGATGATCGAGCAGGGCACGGGCGGACGGATCGTCAACATCGGGTCGCGGGGAGCCTTCCGCGGCGAACCCGACCACCCGGCGTACGGGGCGACGAAGGCCGCGGTGCACGCGCTCGGCCAGTCCCTGGCGGTGGCGCTCGCCCCGTACGGCATCGCGGTCGCCTCGGTGGCGCCCGGGTTCATCGGCACGGAACGGGTCGCGCACCGGCTGACCGGCCCGGAGGGCGCGGCGATCCTCGCCCAGAGCCCGTACGGCCGGGTCGCGGACCCGGACGAGATCGCGGCGGCGGTCCGCTGGCTGGCCTCTCCCGAGGCGGAATGGTCCTCGGGCACGGTGCTGGACCTCAACGGCGCCTCCTACCTGCGCACCTGAGGAGCCGGCCGGTCCGCGGACCCCAACGGCGGCCGGTGTGGTGAACCCGCCGGCCACGGACGACGCCGGCCGTCGCGGCGCGGGGCCGGTGTCTCCGCGGCCCGCGGGCCCGTGCGGGGTCGGCTCGGCGAGCTCGTGCTGCGAGCCGGAGAGTTCGGCCCGGTGAGAACCGGGCACCGCCGGGCCTGCGTCCTCCCTCACGACCAGCCCCCCACGCACGGGAGAACGATCGTGACCGACAAGGACGTTGAGCGGACCGGCGAGCGGGTCCACCCCGTGGAGCCCTGGTGGGCGGGGACGGGGACGTGGGGGGCTGCCGCACTGATCGTCGTGGGGGGCGTCGCCGCGGGGTGGGTCTTCCTCGGCCTGCCCGGAACCTCGGACGAGGTGGCGCAGGGCTACCTCCAGGCCGCCAGGGTCATCGCCGTCGGCTCGGTGATCGCGGGATGCGCCCTGCTGGGCCGCCGCCGCGCCCGTGCCGGGGCGGGGGCGGGGGAAGCGAACGAGCGGGAAAGCCCGTGACGCCACTGGTCGCTTGCCGTTCCCGGAACCCGCCCGGCGGCCGTGTGACGGGCGGGTGCGGGCGGCGGGGACGCGCGGGGGCGCGGACGGGCGCGGCGCGGACGGCAGCAACGGCGTCCCCTGCTCCCCGGCGCCCGGCTCCCTGCCGGTGGCCGCCGGGAATCCGCCCCGGACGCGGCTGTGGCCGCCGGGGTCGGCCGGCGGCCACAGCCGTACGGTTTCTGCCGGAAGGACCGGTCAGGCGTCGCGTTCCGGCGCCGGGCGGCGGTGCCTGCCGCGTGCGGGGGCCGTGGCGTCCTCGGACGCGGCCGGTCCCCGGTGCTTCCCCGAGCCGGAGGAGATCTGGACGGTTCCGGTGCGCGGACGGGCCGCGACGGTCTCGGTCTGTGTTTCGGACATGTCGGTACTTCACCCCGTTGACTGACTGTGTGCTGTGTCCGGGGCCCGCGACCGCGACCACGGCATGAGGCGCCTGCCGGTCATGCCAAGTCCCCTGTGGCACACCGGTCGTGGACGGGCGCCGACCCCCACCGGAGTTTATCCCGGACCCCTGTCATGGACTCGCCCGGAGGTGCCGGGACACGCCGCCGGCATCTCC
Organism: Streptomyces xinghaiensis S187; assembly: GCF_000220705.2. GTDB lineage: Bacteria > Actinomycetota > Actinomycetes > Streptomycetales > Streptomycetaceae > Streptomyces > Streptomyces xinghaiensis. The sequence goes on from NZ_CP023202.1 coordinate 5,429,180, forward strand.
CGCAGGGGGACCGGGCGCGGGACGGACGGGGTCCGGCTGGGGGAGGGCCCAACGGGCTGTGACGACAAGCTTGTCGGCCGGTCGCCGGCGCCCGGTCCGCCGCCCCCTCCGCCGGTCGGCGGTGCCGGCTCTCCCGGCGGCGGGCCGGCCGCTCCGGCCGGTGGCGCGCCCGGTGACGTGCCCGGTGGCGCGCCCGCTCCGGGCAAGGTGTCCGAAGCCTTCGCCGCAGCCGCCCGGAGGTCCCTCCGCGAGATCATCCGGAAGGCCATCCGGGGCACCCGGGCCGGGCGGAGGAGCGGTGCGGTGGCGGGCAGGGGCATCCGGCCCAGACCGCAGGGCACGTCAGCCGTGGCGTACGGCAGCCGGAGTTCACCCTCCGCCGTCCACAGCCCGGTGCCCGCCAGCCAGCCCCGCGGCGCCGTGAGCAGGCGCAGCCGACCCTCGGAGGGCCGCCACACGCCCACCCGGGGCCCGTCCGGGCCGTCGACCCGCAGGGCCACCCCGCAGTGCTCGGGCACCAGCGTCTGGCCGGGCTGCACCGCGAAGGGGACCGGCGCGGTGCCGGCCGCCGCGGCCGCTCCCCCGTCGCTTCCCGCACGGCCCGCCCCGCCGTCCCCGCCGGTGCCGTCCGCGGAGGCGCCGTCCGCGCGGGTGCCGCCGGGCGGCCGGGCCGGGCCGCCGGCCCCGTACAGCAGGGCACCGGGGAAGCGCGCCGGGCGGGCGCTGCCGAGCACGCCCCAGCCCAGCCGGTCGTGCCCCGGCGCGTTCGACCGCAGCAGCAGCAGACCGCTGTCCGGGTCGGCGAGCAGCAGCCGGTCGTCGCTGTCCTCCGTGATCCGGAGCAGCGGGCTCGTCTCGCCGCCGTGCCGCAGCTGGACGGTGATCGTCTTGGTGCGGCCGTCGACCGTCCGGTCCAGGGCCAGCAGGTGGCCGTCACGGTCGAGCCAGGCGCCGCCCGAGCAGTGGCCGGGGATCTCGGTGACGCGCTCCGGCCCGGCGGGTCCGCCGTGCACGCGCCACAGTTCCGTGGACCGTTCGCCGGGCGCCAGCGCGTAGGCGGTGACACCGTCGGGTGCGGGCGGGAGCAGCCGCAGCCGCTCGCGGCCGACCGAGCCGGCGGGCTGCTCGCCCGTGACGGGGCCGGCCGGGTAGAGCAGCGCGAGGGCGTGCCGCCCCTCCAGGCGGCGCCGGATCAGCACCCGCCCGTCCGCCAGCGGCAGTACCTCGCTGCCCGGCTCCTCCGGGCGGACGCCGGGCAGCCGTACGGCGTAGGGCTCCGGGCCGTCCAGGGTCCACCGCTCCGCGAACAGGCCGCCGTCGGGGTCCGGCAGCAGCCGGGCGGCGTACGAGCCGTCCGCGGCGATGGTGAGCGCCGGGGCCTCCGCCGGGGCGGGAGCCGCGGGTCTTGCCGGTGCCGTGTCATCGTCCACGGCGGTCTCCAGGACACAAGCCGTCATGCTCGGTCACCTCCGGTTACCGATACTGGGTTTCGTCCGCCGGAACAGCCCCACGGAGCCGGGGTGCTTCATGCGTACGGGTGGCGTTCCCCCGAACCGGCTGAGCGGAGGGGCACAGATGTGCTGCCGTCGCTCGCCGGTTGTGCGGATACCGGCCGGGCCCGGGGCGGCGGGGCACCGGCGGGTCCGCCGGGGGAGGGCCCGGGCAGGGGCCCGGGGCGGGTCCGCCGGGTCCGGGTGCGGGTAGCCTTTGCCCGTGCCCGCACTGTCTGAAGTCATCGCCGCGCTCGACGCCCTCTGGCCCCCCGGGCGGGCCGAGGAGTGGGACGCCGTCGGGACCGTCTGCGGAGACCCCGGCGCACCCGTCCGGCGCGTGCTGTTCGCCGTCGACCCGGTGCAGGAGGTCGCCGACGAGGCGGTACGGCTCGGCGCCGATCTGCTCGTCACCCACCACCCGCTCTATCTGCGCGGGACGACGACGGTCGCGGCCACCACCTTCAAGGGCCGCGTCGTGCACACCCTGATCCGCAACTCCGTGGCGCTGCATGTCGCCCACACCAACGCGGACCGCGCCGACCCCGGTGTCTCCGACGCCCTCGCCGGCGCGCTGGACCTGCGGATCACCGGTCCGCTCGTGCCCGATCCGTCCGACCCCGAGGGCCGCCGCGGCCTCGGCCGGATCTGCGAACTCGACGAGCCGGAGACCCTCGCCGAGCTCGCCGGCCGCGCCGCCGCCCGGCTGCCCGCCACCGCGCAGGGCATCCGGGTCGCCGGCGAGCCGGGCCGCGTGATCCGCACCGTCGCGGTCTGCGGCGGCTCCGGCGACAGCCTGTTCGCCGACGTGCGGCGCGCGGGCGCCGACGCCTACCTCACCGCCGACCTGCGGCACCACCCGGCGTCCGAGGCGCGCGAACACGCCCTGCACTCCGGGCGCGGACCGGCGCTGCTGGACGCCGCGCACTGGGCCACCGAGTGGCCGTGGACCGAGCAGGCCGCCGCCCAGCTCGACGAGATCTCCGACCGTCACGGGTGGGACCTGCGCACCCACGTCTCCCGTACGGTCACCGACCCCTGGACCGCCCACGCGGCGTCCGCCGACCCCTTCACCGACATCCCGGGAGCCCCGAACTGAACGCCGAGCCCGCCGACCAGATCCGCCTTCTCGACGTCCAGGCCCTCGACGTCCGGCTCTCGCAGCTCGCGCACAAGCGCCGGACGCTGCCCGAGCACGCCGAGATCCAGACCCTCGAAGCCGACCTCGCGCAGCTGCGCGACCTGCTGGTCGCCGCCCAGACCGAGGAGAGCGACACCGCCCGCGAGCAGACCAAGGCGGAGCAGGATGTCGACCAGGTGCGCCAGCGCGCCGCCCGGGACCAGCAGCGGCTCGACTCCGGCGCCGTCACCTCGCCCAGGGACCTGGAGAACCTCCAGCACGAGATCGTCTCGCTCGCCAAGCGCCAGGGCGACCTGGAGGACGTCGTCCTGGAGATCATGGAGCGCCGCGAGTCCGCGCAGGAGCGGGCCCGGGAACTGACCGGGCGCGTCGAGTCCGTGGAGGCCAAGCTCACCGACGCCGCCACCCGCCGGGACAACGCCGTGGCGGAGCTCGACCAGGAGGTCGCGAGCCTCACCAAGGAACGCGAGGTCGTCTCCGCCTCCGTACCGGCCGATCTGATGAAGCTCTACGAGAAGCTCCGCGTCCAGCAGGGCGGGGTCGGCGCGGCCCGGCTCCACCAGCGGCGCTGCGAGGGCTGCCGGCTGGAGCTCAACATCACCGAGGTCAACGACGTCCGCGCCGCGGCGCCCGACCAGGTGCTGCGCTGCGAGAACTGCGGCCGCATCCTGGTCCGTACGCCCGACTCGGGGCTGTAGGGGCGATGAGCGGAAGCAAGCGGCGCTTCATCGTCGAGGCCGACGGCGGCTCCCGGGGCAATCCGGGCCCCGCCGGCTACGGCGCGGTGGTCCTGGACGCGGCCACCGGCGAACCTCTCGCCGAGGCGGCCGAGTTCATCGGCACGGCGACCAACAACGTGGCCGAGTACCGGGGGCTGATCGCCGGACTGCGGGCCGCGCGCAACCTGGACCCGGACGCCGAGATCCAGGTGCGGATGGACTCCAAGCTCGTCGTCGAGCAGATGTCCGGCCGCTGGAAGATCAAGCACCCGGACATGCGGCCCCTGGCGGCCGAGGCCAAGACGATATTCCCCACCCCCGGGCAGGTCAGCTACACCTGGATCCCCCGGGAGAAGAACAAGCACGCCGACCGGCTCGCCAACGAGGCCATGGACGCGGGCAAGCGCGGCGAACGCTGGAAGCCCTCGCTCTCCACGGCGGCCCTCGACGCCGGACCCCGGCCGGAGGCCGTCGCCGACTCCGCCGAACCGGAGGAACTGGGAGAACTGTCCGATCGGGCCGGGGCGCCCGCGCCGGCCGGGCGGGCCGCCGCACCCGCCGCCCCGCCGGTCGGCTGGGCGGCCCCCGCCGACCTCGGTGCCCCCGCCACCTTCGTCCTGCTGCGGCACGGCGAGACCGCCCTCACCCCGGAGAAGCGCTTCTCCGGCAGCGGCGGCTCCGACCCCGGGCTGTCACCGGCCGGCCGCCGGCAGGCCGAGGCCACGGCGGCGGTCCTCGCCGCACGCGGCACCGTCCAGGCGATCGTCAGCTCCCCGCTGCGGCGCTGCCGCGAGACGGCGGAGACCGTGGCCGCCCGGACGGGGCTCGACATCCGGGTCGACGAGGGCCTGCGCGAGACGGACTTCGGCGCCTGGGAGGGCCTGTCCTTCGCCGAGGTGCGCGACCGCTACCCGGACGACCTCGACGCCTGGCTCGCCTCACCCCGGGCCGAGCCCACGGGCGGCGGGGAGAGCTTCGAGGCGGTCGCCCGCCGGGTGGCACTCTCCCGCGACAAGCTCATCGCGCGCCACGCGGGCCGCACCGTTCTGCTCGTCACGCATGTCACGCCGGTCAAGACCCTGGTCCGGCTGGCGCTGGGGGCGCCCCCGGAATCGCTGTTCCGCATGGAGCTGTCCCCGGCCTCCCTGTCGGTGGTGGCGTACTACGCCGACGGCAACGCCTCCCTGCGCCTGCTGAACGACACCGGCCACCTCCGCTGACCGCGCCGGGGCGGGCCCGCCCGGCTTCCCCCGGTGTCCGCCCCCTCGCTGCCGGCGGCCGGACAGCGCCGGGCGGGGACGGGTGGGGACGGGTGGGGACGGGTGGGGACGGGTGGGACCGGGCGGCGGTTCCCGCGCCGGGCGTGCCGCTCAGTGCACGTCGGTGACGATCACATCGAGGGCCCAGGGCCTGCCCGTCCTGCCCGCCTTCGGCGCCGGCTGCACGTCGACGGTGTGGCCCAGCCCGCGCAGCGCATCGGCCAGTTCGGCCGGGTGCGCGGGCTCCACGCCGGCGACCAGCAGATCCCGGACGATCCTGCCCTTGGTGGCCTTGTTGAAGTGACTCACCACGGAGCGCTTCTCCACCCCCTTGACGATCTTCGAGTGCAGCACCCGGACCGTGGCGGTCCGCTCCGCCACCGCGCCCTTCGGCTTCCAGGCCGTGGCATACGCCGCCGAGCGGAGGTCCAGGACCAGGCCCTCACCGGCGGCCTCCGGCAGCACCTCCGCCATCGGGCCGCGCCAGTACGCCCTCAGCGCCCCCAGGCCGGGCAGCTTCACCCCCATCGAGCACCGGTAGGACGGGATCCGGTCGCCGGTCCGCAGCGCGCCCCAGAGCCCCGAGAACACCAGCAGGGTCCGCTCCGCCCGGGCCCGGGCGGCGGCGTCCAGGGAGGCGAGATCCAGGGCGTCGTAGAGGACGCCGGTGTAGATCTCGCCCGCCGGCCGGGTCCCGGCGGTCAGCAGAGCGGCGTTCTTCGCGACCTCGTCCCGCAGCCCCTCGCCGATCCCCAGGACGGTTCGGGCCTTCTCCTCGTCCGCCCCGCACAGGTCCACCAGCTCGCGCAGCACCTCGCCGCGGGCCGCCGAGAGCCCCGGCAGCGACAGCGAGCCCAGGTCCAGCGGGCCGCCGGACCCGCCCGCGGCCTTACCTTCGGACGGCGGCAACAGCACGAGCACGGCGGAACTCCTCGCGGGGAATCACGGCAGCGGGGCGGGATACGGAGGGTCACGGAACCGGCCGGCTGCGCCCCGCGACGGAACGACCGGCTCCGATCCGAGCTTAGAACCCCGTCCCGAGCGCCCTGGCGGGACCCCGGAGCCGGGCGGCGGGCAAGCACCGGAGTCACCACGGGACCAGGCCGGCCACGGAAGGCGGGATGTCCGGAGCGATACGGCCCGCTGGAGAGGCCGGACCACATGCCCGGAGGTCAGCCCCCGGGCGTCCGTCCGAGCCGGAAGGGCCCGGCCGCACCGGGCCCGAACATCACCGGGAGCCGGTTGCCCGCCGGCACCAGCACGATCGGCTCCTCCCGGTACTCCCGGAGGAAACACTCCAGGGGCTCCCAGATCAGCGTCCGGTAGCCGGCCTCCGTCTGCTGAGGCGCGAACGAGAGGGACAAGGACTCGCCCTCGGACTCCCCGTCGGTCACGCTGACGGCCTCCACCGCGAGCCATTCCCCGCCGACCCACGCTTCGAGGCGTATGTAGTCCATGGCGCAAGCCTGCCTTGGGTCACCCTCTGTTCGCACCTTGGCCGGGGATCGGTTCCGCCTCGGTCGGGTTCCGGGCAGGACACACGGCCGGGATCGCCCTCCCCGGTCCGTCTGCTGTCCCCCCCCCCGTCAGCCGGAGCCGGAGCCGGGGTCCGGAGCCGGAGACCCGGCGGGCGCCGGGACCGGCGCCCGCTCCGGGGCCGCCGCCGCACCCCGGGCGGGGATCTCGGCCGGGCGTTCACCCTCCGTGGTGTCCCTGTCCCGGAGCGCGGCCACCGCCGCCCGTGGATCGTCCGCGTGGAACCGTATGAGCCGGGCCCGGAACGGCTTGCCGAAAGGCCGCACAGCCGTCACGGGCGCGGTCAGCTCGACCGTGACGGACGTCTGGCTGTCCACGATCAGGTCCAGGTCGCCGGCATCGCCGACCCGCAGCAGCCACCCGTCCGTGTACCGCCGCTCGTAGCGGGCCGAGGCGATCAGCTCCGCCGGTATCCGCAGATCGAAGAGCGCGCCGTAGCGGACGCGGAGCGAGCCGTCCGCACCGACCACGTGGGGACGGACGACACAGGAGGCGTGCAGCCCCACCACCATCAGCACCCCGTACAGACCCAGCACGAGCAGAACCGCGTGGACGACGGGCCAGGGGACGACCAGCGCCAGCACCACCGTCTCGATGACGGAGGCGAGCGTCAGCAGGAACATCATCGGAGCCTGGCACCGGGCGTAACCGACGGCCCGGGCGCCCGGGCCCACTCCGTGTCTCCGCCGGGCCGCCCAGAGCGCCAGACTCACCAGCACCCGTGCCTCGTGCGCCAACAGCCGTCGCGCGAGCGGAGGCACCCCCTGCCGTACGGCCCGGCGCAGGGCGGGGCCGCGCTCCTCCCCGGCGCGACGGGCCCGCCGGTAGCGGCGGGCCGTCACGACCACCCCCGCGGTGAGCGCCGTGAGAACCAGCGCTTCGACGGCGAGCACCACCGGCCACGGAAACCGCACCCCGGCGGCGAGGCACACCAGAACCGTCAACTCGCCCACCACGACGGTGCCCGCACCCCATCGCCGCCACCGGAAGGCCCGGCCGCCGTCCCCGCCCGCCGCAGCCGGCGCCGCCGCTCCACCCGGACCGTCCCCGTTCATGTCTGCTCCTTCCGCTCCGTGAGAAGAGTCATCGCCCGGCGCAGCGCCGCCGCCCGGGCGGGGCCGAGACTTTCGAAGAGTGCGTCCATGAAGCCCTCGGGCGGTCCGCCGGCGGCTCCGCCCCCGCCCTCGCCCGGCGGCCCGCCCGCCGCCGTCAGCTCGGATATCGCCTCGCGCGGCAGACAGCCGGCCAGCGCCTGCGCTGCGAGCTCCACGCGGGGGTCCGATGGATCGGCATCCGCCAGCTCGTCCAGCAGCGCGTACATCTCGTAGGCGCGCTCGGCCGCCTGGGGAGCCGCCGCCATCTCGCGGACAAGCCGCGACAGCCGGCGCCGTTCCTCCGGGCCGGAGCCGGTGGTTTCCAGGAGCGCCAGAACCTCCCGGTCCATGGCGGCCATCCGCGGCTCCGGGCCCGGCAGGGCCGCGGAGACCCGGGCCATCTCCTCGAACAGGGCGCCCAGCTCCGGGGAGACCGGCCCCTCCGGCGGCAGACCGCCGCCCTCCCGAGCCTGCCGCAGCAGTACTCCCAGGCGCTCGCGCCGGGCGCGGATCGCCGCCTCCTGCCGCGCGAGATCGGCGTCCAGCTCCTCCAGCACCTCGCGCAGCTCCCGTCCCGCGTCGTCCGCGAGGACGTCCCGCACCTCGTCCAGGCCGAGCCCCAGCTCCGTCAGCCGCCGTATCCGCGCGAGCCGCACCGCGTCCCGCAGCTCGTAGACGCGGTAGCCGTTGGCACGCCGCCCGGGCTCCGGCAGCAGGCCGAGATGGTGGTAGTGGCGCACGGTCCGGGTGGACACCCCGGCCAGCGCGGCAAGCTCTCCGATCCGCATGCCACCCATCCAAAACGTTGACGCTGCGACAAGGTCAAGCGCGGCTGTGCCCGGCCGGTCCGGCGCGGTGGTGATCGTGGCAACCCGGCGTTCGTGTGTGCCACGATCGGGGGAAGTAACCCCTTCGTGCAGGGACGCGGCCCCCTCCGCTCCCTACCGTGGCGGCGAGACAGGGAAGGTGCGTGACATGAGCGCCATGGCGCATGAACGCGAGCCGCTGACGCAGGAAGAACGCCTGCTGGAGGGCTTCTTGGCTTTGGACACGCCGGAGGGCTACCGGGCCGAGCTGATCGAGGGGGACATCGTTGTGACGCCGCCGCCCGACGGGGATCACGAGGAACACATCAGCTCCATCGCGGAGCAGGTGTACGTCCGGTCGGCCACACCCATGCAGTTCTCGGGCAACAAAGGGCTGAAGATCCCGCGCAACTCCCTCAGTCTGAGGAACCACGTCAGTCCGGACGGGACTTTCGCGCCCAAGGAGCTGCGGCTCTTCCGGGGGGCCGAGCCGTGGATGCCCTGCCGGGGGGTGGCCATGGTGGTCGAGGTGACCTCGACGAACCCGGATCGTGATCGTGAGGCCAAGCGTCTCTGCTACGCGCTGGGCAGCATCCCGCTCCATCTGCTCGTCGATCGGCAGAAGGGCTCGGTGACGCTCTTCAGCGACCCGGAGGGCGGGGAGTACCGGAATACCTCCACGGTTCCCCACGGGAAGCCGATCACGCTCCCCGCGCCCTTCTCCTTCGACCTCGAAACGGGCGACTTCGTCTGAGCCGTGCTCCGGCCGGTGCGGGACCGGGGGCGGATTCCGATGAGTTCCGCACGGTCCGGCCGTCTGTCCTCCTGTGAAGCCCGCGACAGGAGGACGCCGATGCCCCGTTCCGACCCGTCACCGGCCGCGTCCTCCGGGGAGGGGCCGCCGCCCGGAAGACCCCGCCCCGTGCCCGGCGGGCCACCGGGCACGGTCGTGCTGACGCTTCCCGGCACGGTCGCCCGCGGGGAGGTACCCGCGCTCTGCGCGCGGATGCGGAGTCTCCTGGAGCGTGGCGAGGGGACCGGCGGAGTCCCCGGCCACGATGGGCCGTCCCCGGTCGTCCTCTGCGATGCCGGTGCCGTCACCCGGCCCGATCTGGCGACCGTGGAAGCGCTGGCCCGGCTGCGGCTCACCGCCCGGCGGCTCGGGTGCCGGTTACGGCTGAGGAACGCCGGGCCGGAGCTGAGGGCCCTCCTCCACCTCCTTGGTCTGGACGCCGTTCTCGGTGCCCGGGGCGCTGCCGCCGGGGCCGAGCCGTGGGGGCAGGCCGAAGAGGGGGAAGAGGTGCGGGGTGTCGAGGAAGGCGTTGAGCCCGGTGATGCGGCCGTTTGAGATCTCGATGACCTGGAGCGCCCAGGGCTCGTAGCCGTGGCCGTCGGCGGCGGAGCGGTACTGGCCGAAGGCGGGACAGCCGTTGGCGGTGACCGGGAGCAGCCGGGAGCCGCGGCAGCCGATTCCGGTGCCCAGCATCCAGGCACGGATCTCGGCGTGACCGCGCAGCCACAGCGGGTACGGCGGCATGGAGAGGCGCGCGTCCTCGTGGAGCAGGGCGGTGAGCGCGTCGAGGTCGTAGCGCTGGAAGGCGTCGACATAGCGCTCCAGCAGGGCCCGCTGCTCCTCGTCGAGGGGGCGGACCGTCTCGGTGGCGTCCGCCCCGGTGGCCTCGATGGTCGAACGGGCCCGCTGCAGGGCGCTGTTGACCGAGGCGACCGTGGTGTCCAGCAGCTCCGCGACCTCGCTCGCCTTCCAGGCCAGCACCTCCCGGAGGATCAGCACGGCCCGCTGCCGGGGCGGCAGATGCTGGAGCGCGGCCACGAAGGCCAGCCGGACCGTGTCCCGCGCCACCGCCACATCGGCCGGGTCGCCGCCGGACTCCAGGACCCGGCCGTCGGGGGCCGGCTCGACCCAGGCGGTCTCCGGCAGGGCCTCGGGGAGCGGTGTGCTCGCGGGCTGGGGGGAGGAGAGGTCCATGGGGCGGGCGCGGCGGTTGTTCCCCTTCAGCAGATCCAGGCAGACGTTGGTGGCGATGCGGTACAGCCAGGTACGGAGCGACGCGCGGCCCTCGAAGCGGCCGAGGCCCTTCCAGGCGCGGACCATGACCTCCTGGACGGCGTCCTCGGCGTCGAACGCCGAGCCCAGCATCCGGTAGCAGTAGCCGGTCAGCTCCACCCGGTGCCGCTCCAGCCGCTCCTCGGACCCGGGCCCGCCGGGCCCCGCCGTCTCACCCGCCGTCGCCGTACCGGCCTTTTCGTACGTTGCCACGAGATCACTCACCGAGACTCACCTCACACCGCACCCGGACACCGGACCGGCTTCTCCGGTCATGGGCACACAGTAGGAGGGGGGACTGACAACGCCCCTCGCCGCGAGGATCCGCGGGTGCCCGGCGCCCGGCCCGCGCGGCACCGCCGCTGTTCACCGGCGGGTAGCATGGCGGTACGGCGGACGAGCCGGCCGGGCGGTCGCGTCGGGGCCCTTCGGGGTCCCGCCGAGGAACGTCCGGGCTCCACAGGGCAGGGTGGTGGGTAACACCCACCCGGGGTGACCCGCGGGAAAGTGCCACAGAAAGCAGACCGCCGGGGCCGTGAGGCGCCCGGTAAGGGTGAAACGGTGGTGTAAGAGACCACCAGCGTCCGGGGTGACCCGGACGGCTCGGTAAACCCCACCCGGAGCAAGGTCAAGAGGGGCTGTCTCCGGACGGCCCTGCGCGGACGTTCGAGGGCTGCCCGCCCGAGTCCGCGGGTGGACCGCACGAGGCCGGCGGCAACGCCGGTCCCAGATGGATGACCGCCTCCCCGCGGGCCGCGAGGCCCCCGGGAGACAGAACCCGGCGTACAGGCCGACTCGTCCGCCGCCTGTACCCGCCCCTCCCTCTCCTCCGCTCCGGCCGTGCGGCCCGGGGCGGCCCGGGTGCGGGACCTTCCCGCCGGCCCGGAACAGCCTCCGTGCCAGTACCCGAATGAAGCGGACATAACGGGTGACTCGTGGTGCGCCGGTCGGAGGCCGGCGGGGTTTCCGGGCTGCCGGTGCCCCCGTGATACCACGAGAGGTGATGATCGGAATGACGCTTCCCGTCCGCCACCGCACGGCCGCACCGAGCTGGGGGCCGTTCCGCGAGTTCGAGGAGCTGTACGACCGGATGGGCCGGCTGCTCGGCGGCGGCCTTCCCCCGGCCGGTGAGCTCGCCGAGAGCGGTATGTGGTCGCCCCTGGCCGACATCGAGGAGAGCGACGACGGCTACACGGTGGACCTGGAGCTCCCCGGGGTCGGCAAGGACCAGATCATGATCGAGGCCATGGAGTCCCAGCTGATCGTCCGCGGGGAGGTCGAGGAGAAGGAGCGCAAGGGGGTGCTCCGGCAGCAGAGCCGCCGCTACGGCCGGTTCGCCTACCGCTGGAGCCTGCCGGCGGACGCCGATACGGACAACATCACCGCGGAGCTGGCCGACGGCGTGCTCGGCGTGCGCATTCCGAAGACCGAGAACGCCAAGCGGCGCCGCCGGGTGAAGATCAAGGGCTGACCGCCGGAACGGCAGTCCGTCCGGCCGGGCCCGTCCGCCGCCTCCTCCCGGCGCGGTGGACGGGCCCCGGCGTGCCCCGGTCGACCGGGCCCGGTTCTCTCACGTTCCGCTCGCCGCCTGCTGCGCGAGGTGAACGCCGATTCCGTGATGTGGGCCGGTGGTGGCCCTCTTTGCCCCGTTTCCTTTAGATGGACGCACCATTTCCGGTGCGGGAGGGATCCATCCGCCATGAGCCAGCATGTGCACGTCCGCCTCACGAAGGACCTCGGCGTTTCCGAGCGGGGTGAACTCATCGAGGAGTCCTACTGCCGGTGCGGGGCGCAGTGGGCCCGGCTGCTCACCGTGGAGCAGGGCGAATCCGAGCAGTGACCGGATGTCCCGGCCCCGTACGGCCGGCCCGGAGCGGGGCTGCCCGGCGGGCGCTTCCGCCCGTCGGCGCGCTGTGCCATATTGAGTCGTCCGCCGCCGTGCCGCGGGCCCGGGAGGACGGGGCGGATGCCCCGGCGAGATCCGCCGGCGGGTCACCGCGCACGACGGCGTCGACGCCATCGGTTCCGGAACCCACGAACGCGCCGTGGTGACGCTCGACCGGTTCACGGCGGGAATGCGGGAGAAGCCGGCCCGGGGCACAGCCGCCGGACCGGCCGTTTCCCCGTAACACCGGCTCCCTGGGCCGGTTTCCGCCGGGGCGTTCCGGCCCGTCCCGCGCCGCCGTGACGTCCCGCACACGGGGTGTGAACAACACGCACACATCTTTCCGTGCGCACACCCTGTCTTCCGGCCGCGATGCGCGGTTCACTCTGACCACGGGTCGCCGCCCCCCGCCCAGCGGCCCGCCCCGCTCCGCCCCCGGTCGCACCTCCTCCCTCCGCGCGACGGGGGCGGGGCCATGCCCGCGCCCGTACGCCCGGCGGCCCCGCCCGTACGCCCGGCGGGCCCGCCCGTACGCCCGGCGGGCCCGCCCGTACGCCCGGCGGGCGGGCCCGCCGAGCCCAGCCGGCGCGCTCCTGGCAGCCGGCGCGTGCAGCCCTCCCGCACGGCCCGGCCGTCCGCACGCCCGGCCTCCCCGCACGCCCGGCCGCTCGCCCCGCCTCGCAGCGCCCTCGGCGGACGTAATGCGGCCGATCGCCCCAGTCGGGGGCGAAGCTCATCCGACGGCCATGTGGTCGTAGTGCACACGACAACGGTCCGCCGTTCCCCGCCGCCACTGTCTTCCCGACACCAACCCACGTCAGGGGAGGGCCACATGACGTCCACGTTCCACGAGCGGGAACTCCGGGCCGCCGCCGCACACCTCGGCCGCCGCCGCTTCCTCACCGTGACCGGAGCCGCCGCCGCACTCGCCTTCGCCACCAACCTGCCGGGCAGCTCCCAGGCCGCGGAGCTGGACGCCCGCCGGGCGCTCGCGGCCGATCCGTTCACCCTCGGAGTCGCCTCCGGCGATCCCCGGCCCGGTTCCGCCCTGCTGTGGACGCGGCTCGCCCCCGAGCCGTACACACCCGACGGCGGAATGCCGGAGGCCAGAGTCGAGGTCTCCTGGGAGGTGGCGCGCGACGAGCGGTTCACCCGGATCGTGCGGCGCGGCACGGCCACGGCCCACCCCGAGTACAACCACGCCCTGCACATCGAGGCGGACGGCCTCGAACCGGACCGGGTGTACTGGTACCGCTTCCGCGCCGGGGACCACGTCAGCCCGGCCGGCCGTACCCGCACCGCGCCCGCCGCCGGCGCCCGGATCACGGACCTCAGGCTCGCCGCCGTCTCCTGCCAGGCCTACCACCAGGGCTACTTCACCGCGCTCGGGCACCTCGCGCGGGAGGACCTGGACGTCGTCTTCCACCTCGGCGACTACCTCTACGAGTACGCCGTGAACGCGGCGGGCGGCGCCCGCGCCTACACCGGCGACCGCACCCTGCCCGCCCACTTCGACCGGGAGACGGTCAGCCTCGACGACTACCGGATGCGCTACGGCCTCTACAAGTCCGACCCGGACCTGATCGCCGCCCACGCCGCCCATCCCTTCGTCGTCACCTGGGACGACCACGAGACCGAGAACAACTACGCCGGCGACGTCCCCGAGAACGGCGTGCCGCCGGAGGAGTTCCTGATCCGCCGCGCCGCCGCCTACCGCGCGTACTGGGAGAACCAGCCGCTGCGCGCCCCGCAGCGCCCGCACGGCGCGGACATGCGGCTCTACCGGCGGCTGACGTTCGGCGGGCTGGCCCAGTTCGACATCCTCGACACCCGCCAGTACCGCTCCGACCAGGCCTACGGAGACGGCTGGAAGGCCCCCGGTCCCGAGTCCGAGGACCCCTCGCGCACCCTCACCGGCTCCGCCCAGGAGCGCTGGCTGCTGAGCGGCTGGCGCGCCTCGCGGGCCCGCTGGAACGTCGTGCCGCAGCAGGTCACCTTCTCCCGGCGGCGCAGCAACTCCACCGACGACTACACGGTCAGCATGGACGCCTGGGACGGTTACCCCGCCTCCCGCGAACGCGTGCTGGCCGGGGCGGAGTCGGCCGGGGTGGAGAACCTCGTCGTCCTCACCGGTGACGTGCACGTCGGCTACGCGTTCGACATCAAGCGGGACTTCGACCGCCCCGAGTCCCGCACGGTCGGCACCGAGTTCGTCGCCACCTCCCTCAGCAGCGGCGGCGACGGCGCGGACCAGCCGGCCAACTACCGGCGGTACATGGACGCCAACCCGCACATGCGCTTCTACAACGGGCGGCGCGGCTACGTCACCGTCACGCTGGACGAGGAGAAGGCCCGCGCGGACTTCCGCACTCTCCCCGCGGTGACGACCCCGGGCGCGCCGATCGCCACGGCCGCGTCCTTCGTCACCGAGGCCGGCGCGCCGGGCCTCCGGGAGGTCTGACGGTCCCGGCCGCGGCCCCGTCCCGCCGGCTCCCGGGCGGGACGGGGCCGCCGCCGTGGGGGCCGGCGGCAGTGGCCCGGCGGCCGGGACCCGTCAACCCGCTGCCGGCTCCGCTCCGTTCACTCACCGTCCTCGCCGGGGTAGCGGACGCCGATCCGCTCGCGCACCGCGTCCAGCGTGCGCATCACGGCCAGCGTCCCGTCCAGCGGCACCAGCGGCGACTCCTTCTCGCCCGCCCGCAGACAGCGCATGACCTCGGCCGCCTCGTGCTGCATCCCGCTGTGTTCGCTCCGTACGGTGATCTCCTCCGGCTCGCGGCCCGGCCGGTGCAGCACGCACAGCCGCGGGTCGAAGAAGCCGCGCGGGAACTCGATCCGCCCGGCCGTTCCCGTCACGGCGGCCGTCATCGGGGTGTCCGCGGTGATCGAACAGCTCAGCATCCCCACCGCGCCCGAGTCCCAGCCCAGCAGGATGCCGGTGTTGGAGTCCACGCCCTCCGGGGTGAGCTGCGCCCGCGCCTGGACATCGTCCGGTTCGCCCAGCAGGAGCTGCGCGAACGCCACCGGATAGACGCCGAGATCGAGGAGCGCGCCGCCGCCCTGCGCCGGATCGCGCATCCGGTGGCCGGCGTCGAACGGGCCGGTGATGCCGAAGTCGGCGTGGACCGCCCGCACCTCCCCGATGGCGCCGTCCCGCACCAGCCGCAGCATCTCCAGCACCACGGGATTGCAGTACGTCCACATGGCCTCCATCAGGAAGCGGCCGCGGGAGCGGGCCAGTTCCACGAGCTCCGCGGCGTCGGCCGCGTTCAGCGTGAACGGCTTCTCGCAGAGCACCGCGCGCCCCGCCTCCAGGCAGAGCCCGGCCGCCGCCCGGTGCGCGGCGTGCGGCGTCGCCACGTACACCACGTCCACCTCGGCGTCCCCGGCGAGCTCGGCCCAGCTCCCGTACGCCCGCGGGATGCCGAAGCGCTCGGCGAAGGCCTCGGCCGGGCCCGCGCTGCGGGAGGCCACGGCGGCGATCTCCGCGTCCGGCAGTCTCCGTACCTGCTCGGTGAAGGTGGAAGCGATCCCACCCGTTGCCAGAATGCCCCACTTGATCTGATCCATGACCATCCCCGCCTGATATCGGCCGCACTGATGCTGAGAGGATATGGGAGCGATTTCAACAGCGATGGAGAGGCTTATGCGGAAGAGCGGCCCGGCCGGTGTCCGGCGGATCCCCCGGCAGCGGTCCCGTCCCGCCCGCGGCGCCGGGAGCGCCCGCGGCGCGGCGGCGGCCGGACAGCGGCGGACGAGCCTGCTGGTCACCCTGATCCTCGGCGGAATGACCGCCGTGCCGCCGCTCTCCATGGACATGTACCTCCCGGCGCTGCCGGAGGTCGGCCGCTCCCTCGGCAGCTCCGCGGCGACGGTCCAGCTGACCCTCACCGCCTGCCTCGCCGGCCTGGCCCTCGGCCAGCTCGTCATCGGGCCGATGAGCGACCGCTGGGGGCGCCGCCGCCCGCTGCTCGCCGGCATGGTGGTCTATGTGATCGCCACCGCCCTCTGCGCGCTGGCCCCCGGCTCCGGGGTGCTCATCGCCCTGCGGCTGGTGCAGGGGCTGGCCGGCTCGGCGGGCATCGTGATCGCCCGCGCCGTGGTGCGCGACCTGTACGACGGCAACGCGATGGCCCGCTTCTTCTCCACCCTGATGCTGATCTCCGGGGTCGCGCCGATCATCGCCCCCGTGGTCGGCGGGCAGGTGCTGCGGATCACCGACTGGCGCGGGGTGTTCGTCGTCCTCACCCTGATCGGGGCCGCGATCACCTTCGCGTCCTGGCGGTGGCTGGGCGAGACCCTGCCGCCCGAGCAGCGGCACGGCGGCGCGGCCCTCGGCGGCACCCTCCGCACGATGCGCGGGCTCCTCGCCGACCGGGTCTTCACCGGCTACATGCTCACCAGCAGCTTCGCCTTCGCCGCCCTCTTCGCCTACGTCGCCGCCTCCGCCTTCGTGGTCCAGGAGATCTACGGCGCCTCCCCGCAGATGTTCAGCCTGCTGTTCGGGATCAATTCCGTCGGCCTGATCGGCGTCAGCCAGATCAACGGCAAGATCCTCGTCGGACGCGTCAGCCTGGACAAGGTGCTCGCCTTCGGCCTCGCCGTGATCACGGCCGCCGCCACCGCCCTGCTGCTCATGACGAGCGGGGTGTTCGGGGCGGTGGGGCTGGTGCCGGTGGCGTCCGCCCTCTTCGTGCTGATGTCCGCCATGGGTCTGGCGATGCCCAACACCAACGCCCAGGCGCTGATGCGCACCCGGCACGCCGCTGGTTCCGCCTCCGCACTGCTGGGCACCAGCACCTTCCTCGCCGGGGCCGTGGCCTCGCCGCTGGTCGGCATCGCCGGCGAGGACACGGCCGTGCCGATGGCGGTGGTGCAGCTGGTCTGCGCGCTGGCGGCCGTCCTGTCCTTCCTGCTGCTGTGCCGCCCGTGGCGGCGCCGGGAGACTCCGCCGCCGACGGAGGTCGTGGCCGAGCCGGAGCACCGGGACGGTACGGAGCGCCGGGAGGGCACGGAGCGCCGCGAGGGAGCGGAGAGCTGAGCCACCTCGGTCCGCGGCCCGGCAGGCCCGGCAGCCCGGACCGCCCGGCCGCCGTGGTCCCGGCGGTCCATCCGACCACCTAAAATCGGCCGGATGTACGCCTCTCCCTCCCACCCGGCCGAGGCCGCCTCCGTCGGCGACGGTCTGCGGGCCGGGCTCGCGCAGCTGCTCGACGGGCTGCCGCCCCGGCAGGCCGCACGGGCCGTCGAACGGCTGATCGCCACTTACCGCGGGCGCACCCCCACCGACGCCCCGGTGCTGCGCGACCGGTCGGACGTCACCGCGTACGCCGCGTACCGGATGCCCGCGACCTTCGAGGCCGTGAACTCCGCGCTCGCCGCCTTCCGCGCGAGCGTCCCCGGCTGGGAACCGGAGAGCCACACCGACATCGGCGGCGGCACCGGTGCCGCGGTCTGGGCGGCCGAGGCCACCTGGCCCGGCGGGAACCGCCGCACCACCGTGCTCGACTGGGCGGAGCCCGCTCTCGCCCTCGGCCGCGAACTGGCCGGGTCCGCCGGCCCCGCCGGGCTGCGCGCGGTGGAGTGGCGGCGCGCGGCCATCGGTGACGGGCTGCGGCTGCCGGAGACCGGCCTGGTCACGGTCTCGTACGTGCTGGGGGAGCTGACCGGCGCGGACCGCGCCGCGGTGGTCGGCGAGGCGGCCCGCGCGGCGCGGACCGTGGTCCTCGTCGAACCGGGCACCCCGGAGGGCTATCTGCGGCTGCGCGAGGCCCGGGAGCGGCTCACCGCGGCCGGGCTGCGGATCGCCGCGCCCTGCCCGCACAGCGCGGCCTGCCCGATGGAGCCGGGCCGCGACTGGTGCCACTTCGCGGCCCGGGTCGGCCGGTCCGCGCTGCACCGCCGCGTCAAGGGCGGCTCCCTGCCGTACGAGGACGAGAAGTTCGCCTATGTGGCGGCCACCCGCCTCCCGGCCCCGGCGCCGGACGCGGATGCGGACGCCGGCGCGGACGGGGAGGCGCCTGCCGGTCCGGCCGTCCCGCGCGTCGTGCGCCACCCGCAGATCCGCAAGGGGCAGGTGCTGCTGGACCTGTGCACACCGGAGGGCACCCTGCGCCGGGAGACGGTCACCAAGCGGCACGGCGCCGGCTACCGCCGGGCGCGCGACACCGCCTGGGGCGACACCTGGCCCCCGCCGCCCGCCGCTCCCGGCGCGGACTGACGGGGCCGGCCGCCCGAGGCGGTTCGGGGTGAAATATGCCGCCTCGCCCGACTGCTAGATTCTCGCCATGGCCGAACCTCGCAGCCCGCAGACCTCCCGCCGCAGCGAACGCTCCCGCCGCGCCATTCTCGACGCCGCTCTCGAACTGGTCGCCGAGACCGGGTTCGGCAAACTCACCATCGAGGCCATCGCGGCCCGTGCGGGCGTCGGCAAGCAGACGATCTACCGCTGGTGGCCGTCCAAGGCGGCGGTGCTGTTCGACTCCTTCCTCGCCCTCGGTGAGGACGCGGGCGGGATCGCCCTTCCCGACACGGGCGATCTGGAGGCCGACCTCAAGCAGGTCATGCGGGCCACGGTCGACGAGCTCAACGACCCCCGCTTCGACCTGCCGAGCCGGGCGCTCGCCGCCGAGAGCCAGAACGACCCGGTGCTGGCGGCCGAGTTGACGGCCAAGGTGCTCGAACCGCAGCTCGCCGCCTACGAGGAGCGGCTGCGCAGCGCCCAGCGGGCCGGCGACATCGCGGAGGACACGGATCTGCGGGTGGCGCTGGAACTGCTCGTCGGGCCGCTGCACCACCGCTGGATGCTGCGGACCCGTCCGCTGACCCACGCTTTCGCGGACACCGTCGTCGAGATGGTGCTGCGCTCGCTCGCTCCCCCCGCGCGCTGACGGAACGGCCGCCCCGTGCCGCAACCGGGGACCGGGCCGGGCACCCGTGGCAGGGGAGACACCGCGGGGAAGACGCGGGCCCGGCCGCCGGCCCTGTGAGCATGAAGACAGTGGAGGCGCGGAATATCCGGACATCAGTGCCCATGGCAAGCCACAAGGCGGGTAACGGCGGGTACCCCGGATGTGAACACCGGCCACCTCGGGCCCCGGAAGGTGGCAGCATTGACCGGGCAACGGTCGACGTTAGGGGAGCGATGGAACGCGAAAAAGGGTTCTCCCAGTGGCTGCGCCGCCGCCCGCGAGGTGGGGCGCGGGGCCGTACGGCCGCCGAGGCGGCGGCCGCGGACCGTGAGAACCTGCTGCTGGCGGCCGTGGCCGCGGGCTTTCCCCTGGCGGAGGCCGCCCACCCCGAGGGGTACGGCTGCTCCTGCGACCGGATCGGCTGCCCCACACCCGGTCGGCACCCCGTCTCCTTCGCCTGGCAGACCCAGGCGACCACCGATGCCGAGAAGATCCGCAAGCTGCTGCACGACCGTCCGCAGGCCAACTTCATCACGGCCACCGGCATCGACCACGATGTGCTGGACGTCCCCGCCGAGGCCGGGCTCCAGGCCCTGGAGCGGCTGGAGGCCGAGGGGGTGGAGGTCGGCCCGGTCGCGGAGAGCGGCGACGGCGGCCCGCTCGGCCGGGTGCTCTTCTTCACGGCCACCCGAGGCAAGCCCGAGGACGAGGACGAGTGGTGGCCCTGCGAACTGGACTGCCACCCCGAGACCATGGACGAGCACCCCGGACTGCGCTGGCACTGCCGGGGCAGCTATGTGCTCGTACCGCCCGCCGCGCTGCCCGCGGGGGGTTCGGTGCGCTGGCTGCGCGGGCCGGAGCGGCCGCTGCCCGACCCGCTGACGCTGCTGGAGGCGCTGACGGACGCCTGCGCCCAGTACGCGGACCGGGCGGGCGCGGGCCAGGAGGCCCCGGCCTGGCCGATGGGCCGCTGACCGGCACAGGTGCAGGCTGCCGGCACCGGCACCGGCCCGAGGGGCGGGTGCCGGCGCGCGGCGGTCAGCCGCCGCGGGCCGCGGTCAGGCCCTCCAGCCGGTTGAGGAAGACGACCTTCCCGCCGTCCTCCTTCGGCGGAATGCTCACCGCCGACTGCGATATCCGCACCAGGGTGAGGCTCTTCTCGGCCTTCCCGGTCAGCAGGGCGTTGGCCTTCTGATCGTTGATCTTGTTGATGGTGAAGCCCTCGGCCATCGTCTGCTTCTGCGTGTGGTGCGCGGCGAAGAAGGCGAGCGCCCCGCCGTCCTCCGTGCGGAGGGCCACGGTGCGGTACTGCGGCGGCCGGGCCGGCTGGTCGGCGAACTGCGTCCAGTACTTGGGGGTCTTGCTCTCCTGCTTGCGGTACGCCAGTTGGGCGGAGGTGGCGTAGCCGTCGGCGAAGAGCTCCCCCTCGCCCGAGCCGAGATAGTCGGTGTACGTCTTGCTGATCTTCGCCGGGTCCGTGACCAGGGCGGAGCCGCGGCCGCCGGTCACCGGCTCGGCGTAGCCGTCCTCGTCGACCGCGAACTCCGGCACCTCGTCCCGGCTGAGGATCGACAGATACGCGGCCTTCCACGGGTCGTCGAGAGCGCTCCGGGTGAAGACGAGGAGCCAGCGGTTGTCGTCGCGGTTGCTGTCGGTGTCGGCGACGAAGAACTTCGGCCAGCCGGCCTGCCGGGGGATGGCGAAGCGCGCGTCGGTCAGCTTGAGCGGCGGGTAGTCGGGCAGGCCGTCCGGGTTCTTCACCCGGCGGGCCTTGAGGTCGGCCTCTCCCATGGTCTGGAGCGCGCCGGTCTCCACCCGGGCACCGAGGGCCGGGTCGAGCTCGCGGTTGGCCCGGTTGTAGCCGTCGGTGAACCGTTCGAGCGCCTTGGCGGCCTCGGCCTTCGTCACGGCCGGTACCACCGCGCGTTCGCCGTGCACCGTCACGCAACCCGTCAGCGTCAGCAGTGCTGTGGCCGACAGGACCGCCGTCACCTGCGGCAACCTGCGTCTCATGGGGCTCGATGCTCCTTCGGACTGCTCGATTCGGCGCAACCCTACCGGGCGTGGGGCCGGCGCCGGGCGGGGATCACGTTCCGCCGCCCCGGCGGGTCGTGGTCCCGGGTGCACCGGTAACCGGTGGAACGCACAACGACGGTGGGACGTTCAGCCTCCGCCGGGACGGGCCGCGAGAGAGTGGCGGGGCCCGGGCACCCGCGGCGGGGTGCGGCGGGGCGGCGCCGGTCCGCGGGCGGCGGACGGTTGTCCGCGGCGCGTGCCATCATGCACGGTGCGTGGGTGACCGCCCACCGGGGGTGTGCTCTCGTCTGGGGGGATGATGGCCGGGACTGCGGAGTCGGGGTACGCGGCGGCGCTGCGTGAGCTGCGCGGGGCGCAGAAGACGGCGAAGGGGGTGTCGCTCTACTCCCGTTACGTCAACCGCCCCGCCGGGCGGATCCTCGCCGCGGCGGCGTACCGGGCCCGGCTGACGCCGAATCAGGTGACGCTGGTCAGCGGGGCGTTCAGCTTCGCGGGGGTGGCGGCGCTCGCGCTCGTCCGGCCCTCCTGGGGGCTGGCCGCGGCCGTCTGGGCGGCTCTGGTGGTGGGCTTCGCGCTCGACTCGGCGGACGGCCAGCTGGCCCGGCTGCGCAAGGAGAGCAGCCCGGCGGGGGAGTGGCTCGACCATGTGGTGGACGCGGCGAAGATCGCCGCGCTGCACGCCGCCGTGCTGATCTCCTTCCACCGGTTCTTCGACCTGCCCGGGCCGGGCTGGCTGCTGGTGCCGCTGGGCTTCCAGTCCGCCGCCCTGCTGATCTTCACGGGCGGGCTGCTGGCCGACAAGCTCAAGCCGCGGGGCGCGGCGCCGGCCGGTGTTCCGGCTCCGCCCCCCTCGCGGCTGCGGGCGGTGGCGCTGCTGCCGGTGGACTACGGCGTCTTCTGCGCGGTGTTCCTGCTGCTCGGCAGCGAGACGGTGTTCCTGGCCGCCTATACCGCCCTGTTCGTCGTGCACGCGCTCTTCCTGGTGGCCTTCATGGCGAAGTGGTTCCGGGAGCTGACCGCGATACGCCCGGTGTGACGGGCTGTGCCAGGGTGTCGAGGGCGCGCCGCAGCTGGGTGCTGGAGGTGTGGACGGTGTACGGGAAGTAGACGACCTCCACGCCCACGGTCGCGAAGTCCTGTTCGAGCTGGTCGCCCTTGGGCGTGCCGCGCCAGTCGTCGCCCTTGAAGATCTTGTCGAAGCGGACCTGCTGCCAGGTCTCCAGCTTGTCCGGCACGGTCTCGACGAACGCGGCGTCGACGAAGCGGATGGAGCGGATGATCTCCAGCCGCTCCACCAGCGGGACCACGGGCGTCCGGCCTTTGGCCAGTTCCGCCATCTCGTCCGAGACCACTCCTGCGATGAGATAGTCACATCGGGCCCGTGCGTGTCTCAGGATGTTGAGGTGACCCACGTGGAACAGATCGTAGACACCCGGTGCATAACCGACGGTGTGCGTCATGCGGTGGTACCCCCCTTCACGGCGCGCTCCCCAGCGCGCCGCTGTCGACGATAGCCGGATGCGGGGGTCCTTCACGGTCGGATTGCGAAAGGCCAACTAACAGAGAAGAAAGCCACGTTGCAGTAATGAACGGTTAGGGTTGCTGCCATTCGACTCCGGGGGGAGGAGCGCGCCATGCCGGAGACCGGTACGGCCGCGGGGAGACGGGTTCTGCTCGTCTCCACCAACTACGCGCCAGAGCAGGCCGGAATAGGGCCGTACGCCACGCAGATCGCCGAACACTGGGCCGCCGGCGGGCGGATCGAGACCCATGTCCTCGCGGGCATCCCGCACTATCCCGCCTGGCGGGCCGATCCGGCGTACCGCGGCGTCTGGCGCCGCGAGGAGACCCGCGCCGGCGTGCGGGTCCACCGTCGCCGGCACACCGTGCCGCCCCGGCAGACCGCCGTGCGCCGGGCCCTGTACGAGGCGTCCATACTCGCCGGGGGACTGCTCGCACCGCCCCGGATGGGCCGGCCCGACGCCGTGGTCGCCCAGCTGCCGAGCCTCGCCGGCGGCGTCCTCGGCGCCCGGATCGCCGGCCGGCACGGCGTCCCGTACGTTCCCGTCGTCCAGGACCTCATGGGCGCCGCCGCGGCACAGAGCGGCATCCGCGGCGGTGACCGCGCCGCCGCCGCGGCCGCCGCGGTCGAGCGCCGCGTGCTCGGCCGGGCGACCCTGGTCGGCGTCATCCACGAGACGTTCACCGACAAGGTGGCCGCCATGGGCGTGGACCCGGGGCGCATCCGGCTGGTGCCCAACTGGTCGCACGTGGCCCGCCCTTCGCGGCCCCGGGCCGAGACCCGCGCCCGGCTCGGCTGGGACGCCGACCGCACCGTCGTGCTGCACTCCGGCAACATGGGCCTCAAGCAGGGGCTGGAGGTGCTCGTCGGCGCGGCCCGCGCCGAACCGGGCGTCGACATCGTCCTCATGGGGGACGGCAACCAGCGCGAACGGCTCCAGGGCCTCGGCCGGGGGCTGCCGAACCTGCGCTTCCTCCCGCCCGCCGGGGAGGCCGAGTTCCCCGACGTCCTCGCCGCGGCCGATGTCCTGGCCGTCACCCAGCGCGCCTCCGTCCTGGACATGAGCATCCCGTCCAAACTCACCTCCTACTTCGCCGCCGGCCGGCCCGTGGTCGCCTCCGTCGCGGAGGAGGGGGGCACCGCCGGGGAGGTGCGGCGCTCCGGGGCGGGCGTGCTCGTCCCCCCGGAGGACCCGGACGCGCTGCTGGACGCGGTCCGGAAACTGGCCGCCGACCCCGCCGCGGCCGACGCGCTCGGCGCCCGCGGCCCCATCTACGTCGACGCCCACCTCAGCCGTGAGGCCGGGCTGGCCCGGATCACCGGGCTCCTCGACGAGGCACTGGAGACACACCCGAGCCCGAGGGGACCCCGCTGATGACGGTGGTACAGCCCGGCGCCCAGCAGGGGCCCGACGAGCCGGACCTGCTGCGCGACCAGTTCCGCCAACTGCTGCGCTACCGCGTGCTGCTCGTGGCCGGCGTCGTCCTCGGCCTGCTCGGCGGGGCCTGGACCGCCCTCGCCGGCGGCGCCGCCTACACGGCCACCAGCGAGGTGACCGTGCGCTCGGCCAGCTTCGACCCCTTCTCGCCCGGCGGCGGCAACCCCGAGAAGGAGGTCAGCATGGGCTCCGAGCGCCAGACGGCGCTCAGCAACGCCGTCGCCGCCCGCGCCGCGAAGGAGCTGGGCGACCCCGACCGCGTCGCGCGGCTGCAGGACGGCCTCCAGGTCACCAACCCGCCCAACACCCTGGTCCTGCGCTTCTCCTACACCGACGGCTCCCCGCGGACGGCCGCGACGGCCGCCAACGCCCTCACCCAGGCCTACCTCGACAACCGGCGCGACCAGACCCAGTCCGTGATCGACAACATGATCCAGGGCTACGAGGAGCAGCTCGAACCGCTGAAGAAGCAGCGCGACAAGCTCGCCGAGCAGATCGACGGGCTCGGCGAGGGCCGGGCCCTGGACACGACGCTCTCCGTGCAGTCCGGCGTCATCGGCAGGATCTCCGAGCTCAACAGCAGCATCACCAAGCTCAAGGCGGTGGACACCACCCCCGGCTTCGTGGTCCGCACCGCCACCCCGCCGGCCGCGGCCTCCGGCCCCGGGCTGCCGCTGCTGCTCGGCCTCGGCGGCGCCGTCGGCATCGGCATCGGCCTGGTCGCCGCCTGGGTGCGGCTGGTCTTCGACCCCACCGCCCGCTCCCAGAGCGACGTGGTCCGTGCCCTGCACGCACCCGTGCTCGGCACGCTCCCCCGGCCGCGGCGGAAGCAGCCGCGGCGGCTGCTGGCCCAGGGCCGGGTCGCCGAGGAGTACCGCTCGATCGCCTTCCGCCTCGCCTACGACCAGGGCTTCGCCGAACGGCGGCGGCTGCTCGTCGTCGCCCCGCGCGGTCCCATCGACACCGCCGCCGAGGCCTCCGTCAACCTCACCGCCTGCTTCGTGGAGATGGGCCGGGACGTCCTCCTCGTCGAGGCCGACCTGCGCACCCCGGGCCTCGCCCACAAGCTGCGCTCCGCCGAGGGCGTACGGCCCGGCTGGGCCCGCACCCCCGCCCGCGGCGACAACGGCTGGCCGACCGGGCTGCAGATACCCATCGACGCGGGGGAGTCCGGCGCCTTCGACCTGGTGCCCGGCAGCAAGGTGCGCAACGTCGCCCGCGCGCTCACCTCCGGGCCCGCCACCCGGCTGTTCGCCGAGGCGGAATCCCCCGGGACCGTGGTCGTCGTCCTCGCGCCCGCCGTGCTCTCGTACGCCGACGCGATAGCGCTCGCCGACCGCGTCGACGGGGTGCTCGTGGTCTGCGACCCGCGCGAGGTGCGGCGCGACGACCTGGCCCGGGTCCGCGAACTCGTCAGCGGCGCGGGCGGCACGGTCCTCGGAGCGCTGCTGCACTCCGAGGACTCCGCCCGCCGCCGCCGCGTCCCCGACCTCCGCCTCCGCCTCCGCCGCCGCGGGCGCGGCGCGGAGCGTCCCCGCCCGGCCGCGGACACCGGCGGCACGGGCACCGGCCGCGACACCGCGGCGGAGTCCGCGCCGGGATCCGGTGCCGGGCCCGGGACCGCGCCGGGAGGCGGCGCGGACCAGCAGCGGGTCGCCTGGCCCACCGCCGGGGAGGGGGCCGGCGGCCCGGGTGAGGAGGGCGACCGCAGCGGGGACCCGGCCCGCCCGGCCCGCCGGTGACGCACGGCCCTTCCGGCGGCGCCCCGGGCCCGGACCCCGGCGCCGGGGCCGCAGGACCCGCCGAGCCCGGCGGACCCGGCGGCGCGGAAGCCGGGGAGCGCGGGGCCGGAGCCCCCGGGCCCGGAGGGAGCGGGTCCGGCGGTGCCGGAGCCGGGGAACCCGGAGCCGGGAAAGGCGGCGCGGGGGAATCCACGGCCGGGGAGCCCGGCGCCGGGGGGCTGCGGACGCGGGCCGCCGTGCTCTGCTCCGTCGCCGACCAGGGCGTCTCCGCGCTCACCAACATCGCGGTGCTGATCGTCGCCGCCCGGCTCTCCACCGCCGCCGGCTTCTCCGTCTTCTCCATCGTCTACACCGTCTTCACCGTCCTGCTCGGCCTCTGCGTCTCCTACGTCGGGCAGGCCCTGGTGCTGGAGCGCGGGGAGCCGTCCGCCGTCCGCTCCGCCTGCCGCTCCGCGCTCGTCTTCACCGCCGGTGTCTCCGCCGCGACCGGCGCCGTCATGGCCGCCGTGCTCGTCCTCGTGCCCGGGGAGACGGCGCGCGGGCTCGCCGTCCTCGGCCTCGTCCTGCCGGTCGTCCTGACCCAGGACGCCGTCCGCTACTGCTGCTCCACCCTCCGGCTGCCCCATCTGGCCCTCGCCGCCGACCTGCTGCGGCTCGCCGCCGTGGTTCCCGCTCTCGCGCTCCAGCCGCAGGGCAGCGGGCCGAGCCGGCTCATCGCCGTCTGGGGCCTGTCCGCCCTCCCGGCCCTCCTGCTCGGCACGGCGCTGCTGTGGCCGCGGCTGCGCGGTGTGCCGGGCGATCCGCGCCGGTTCCTGCGCCGGGGGCATCTGGGGCGGCGGTTCGTGCTGGAGTTCGCCGTCGGCAACGCGTCGAGCCAGCTCGCGATCGTCGGGCTCGGGCTCTTCGCCAACCAGCTCGCCGTCGGCGCGCTCCGCGGCGCCGTGGCCCTCTTCGGCCCGATGAACGTCCTCTTCAACGCGGCGACCTCCTTCGGCCCGCCGCTCCTGAACCGGGTCTCCGGCACCGGGCGCCGCATCCGCGCCACGGCCGTTCTCGCCCTCGTCCTCGCGGGCACCGCGGCGCTCTGGGCCGGCGTCCTCACCCTGCTGCCCGACCGGGCGGGGCGCGAACTCCTCGGCGCCACCTGGGACTCCGCCTCCGCGCTGCTCCCGGCCACCGGGGCCCAGTACACGGCCATCGCCCTGGGCACCTGCGCGCTGCTGACCCTGCGCGTGCTCAGCCCCCGGGCCACCCTGCCGATCCAGGTGGTCTTCTCCCTGCTCTCGGTGGCCCTCCTCATCGGCGGCTACGTCCTCGGCGGTGTCCTCGGCGCGGCCTGGGGCCTCTGCCTCGGCTCCGCCCTCAAGGCCGCCGCGGCCTGGACCCGCGCGGTCCTCCTCGGACGCGGCGCGGCACGGGACACCGGCGCGGCCGCCGCCCCCGGGGACCGGGCCGGGGCGGGGGCGGGGGCGTCCGGGGGCGGTGGACGCTAGGCGCTCCGGCCACGGCTGCGCGCCCGTGCGCGGCGCGGCCCCGCCGTCTACCGCAGCAGTTTCCGGACGTCCGAGCGGAACGTCGTCACCAGGGCCAGGCAGAACAGCGCGATCCCGATGCGCCCGGCGGCCTGCAGCAGCGGGCCCCGGAGCAGGATGAAGGAGTAGCCGGCGATCAGCGGGATGACGGCCGCGGTGATGTTGCCCGGCCGTTCGTCGTCCACCGTGCGCAGGGCGTACCGCCGGTCGCCGCGGGCGCAGAGATAGCCCAGCCCCAGGAAGCCGGCCACCATGCCGCCGGAGCCGAAGTCGAGCCACAGCTCCGCCCAGAGCGGCGAGGAGAGGTTGGTGTTGGTCATCCCCATCCACTGCCCGACCCGCACCCCCGAGTCCAGGGGCTTGCCGTCCCAGAGCGAGCGGGGCACGAAGAAGAACGTCGTTCCGGCCAGTTGCCGCCCGTAGGAGTGGCCCGCGCCGGAGTCGACGAAGGTGATCGTGTTGGCGAACATGCCGATCTGGTCGTAGTCCTTGAGCGTCAGGGGCTCCACGAAGGAGGAGGACTCCACGGCCTTGCGGCCCTCCTCGTCGTACCGGAAGCGGTCCATGAAGGGGAAGAGCAGCAGCGCCGCGATCACTCCGAGAGCCAGCGAGGTCCGGTACATCACCGGGCTCTTGGGGAAGGCCGTGAAGAGGATCGCGAAGGCGACGGTGAGGAACCAGTACCGCGGGTTGGAGACCGGGTTGTTGACGACGGCGTTGACGACCACCAGCCCGGCCAGGAGCAGCAGGATCACCGGGCTGCGCCGCGGCACCTTGGAGGTGACCAGCCAGCGCAGCAGGAAGAGCAGCGCCAGCAGCGCCGGTACGGTGCCGAAGCCGCGCAGGAATGCCGAGCCGACATTGCCGTCACCGCCGCCCGCCCCGCTGGCCCCGATGGACTCGCTGATCTCCTGGCGGCTCTCGAAGAAGACGGCGGGGCCGCCGAGCTGGACGATGAACAGCCCGCTGCCCGCGTAGGCGAGCAGGATCAGCAGGTAGAGCCGCCGGCGGCCCACCGAGGCCGCGGGCGGCGACCAGCGGATGCGGAGCGCGGGGCGGTGCCGGGCCAGCAGCACGCCCACGTCGAACGCGACGCAGCCCAGCAGTACCAGCGCGATGGCGAGCACCGTGTCGGAGCGGGGACCGACCACCGGGGTGGGCGTGCGGCCGAGCACGGCCTGCGCGAGCGGGGCCACGCCCATGGCGATGTAGCAGAACAGCCAGAAGGCGCCCTGGATCAGCCGGCGCCGGGCCGTCAGCACCATCGCGGAGAGCCGGGCACCGGCGTAGCAGGTGAGGGCCAGCTGCAGCCAGTACGCCTCGTCCCGCACCCCGTCGCCGTACTGGGCGGACACCACGGCGGGCAGTCCGAAGACCAGCCCGAGGATCAGCGGGACGGACAGCGCCCGGGAGAGCACGGCGCGCGGCGCGGAGTCGGTGGCGGACGGCGGTGCGGGCGCGGGCGGTCCGGGTACGGACGGGCCCGGCGCGGGCGGTCCGCCGGGCGCGCCCGGGCCGCCGCCGGACGCGGGCGGGACGTTTCCCGGCCCCTTGCCCGGCCCGCTGCCCGGCCCCTTGCCCGGCCCGTCCGCCGGTCCGGCTTTCCCCGGTCCGGCCCGTCCCGCCGCTCCGGCCGGTCCCGCCGGCAGGTCGACTGCCATGTCCCCCCCAGACGTACGCGAGTTCGGCCCCCGGGACGGCACGGCAGCCGCCCCCCGGCCTGCAGTCTAGAAGCGTCCCCGCACACCGTCCGCCACTTCGTTCGATAAGCCTGCGGGCGGCCGCGCGCCGCCGATACGCTGACGGCACGATGCCGGGGGGCATCGGGGGGAGGAACACTTCGTGAAGGTCCTGCACGCGGTCACGCTGCACACACCGACCAATGACTTCGGCGGTCCCACCCGCGTCGCGCTGAACCTCTCACGAGGGCTGCGGCGGCGTGGCGTGGACGCCCGGATCACCGCGCTCGGCGACCGCTTCGACGGCCCGCTGCCCGACACCGTCGAGGGGGTGCCCGCCTGGCTGTACCAGGCCCGGCACGTGCTGCCGGCCTTCGAGGTCAGCGGCATCACCTCACCGGCCCTGCTCGCCCGCGCGCACCGCATGGTGAGGGGCGCCGACGTCGTCCACGTCCATCTGATGCGGGATCTCATCACGCTGCCCATCGCGCTGATCGCGCTGCGCTGCGGCACCCCGCTGGTCCTGCAGACGCACGGCATGATCGACCCGACCGAGAAGCGCGTCGCCCAGCTCGTCGACGTCCTGGGCCTGCGCAAGGTGCTGCGCGAGGCCGACGCCGTCCTGCATCTGACGGAGATGGAGCGGGAGGACGTGGCGGCGGTCATCGCACCCGACCCGCTGCGCCACACCCACCGGCTGGTCAACGGCGTCCAGCCGCAGGAGCGCCGCCCCGCCACCACCGGGGACCGGCCGCCGACCGTGCTCTATCTGGCCCGCGTCCAGGCCCGCAAGCGGCCGGAGGACTTCATCTCCGCCATGCCCGTGGTCCTCGCCAAGTACCCCGAGGCGCGCTTCGTGCTCGCCGGGCCGGACACCGGCCCGCTGGCCGACGAGATGCTGGCCCTGGCGGCCCGGCTGGGGGTGGCGGACTCGGTGGAGTACGTGGGCCCGCTCGGCCACACCGAGGTCCTGGAGCAGCTGCGCCGCTCCGACGTCTACGTCCTGCCGTCCGTGGTGGAGCCCTTCGCCGTCTCCATCCTGGAGGCCATGTCGGTGGGGCTCCCCGTGGTCGTCACCAAGACCGGCGGGCTGTCGCCGGACGTGGCGGAGGCGGGCGCCGGACGGGTCGTGGACAGCCGCCCCGACGCCGACAACGGGCCGCTGGTCGGGCAGGCGATCCTGGAACTGCTGGACCCGGCCGCCAACGCCGAGGCCTCCGGGGCCGCGCACCGCCTGATCCACGACAAGTTCTCCATCGACGCGGTCGTCGAGGACCTGCACGGGGTGTACGAGGAGGTCATCGCCCGGCACGGACGATGACCCCGTCCCCGGCCCCCGCGTTCCCCTCCGGCCGCCCGGAAGGGGACGCGGGGCCCGGATCCTCAGCCGGTGCGCCCCGTGCGCCGGCCCTCCCGCGTCTTGAGCCCGATCTGCCACCGGTAGAAGCTCATCGCCAGGGCGTAGTCCAGACCGGCCCGCCCGTCGAGGAAACCGAGCTTGTAGAAGTAGGCGTAGCCGAACGACACCAGCGGCTTGAACGGCGCCTTGTGGAAGAGCTGCCCCTGCCGGGTCTTGGCCAGCCGGATCTCCTCCCGCACCTCCGGGTGGAGCTCCAGCCACGCCTCCCAGTCGGAGTACCGGTTGTGCCGGTCGAACCAGGTGCGGACCGGGTCCAGATCCTCGTGCTCGATGGGGGAGCGCAGCCGCCGCACCGACTCCGCGATCGGCTGGTAGTGGCCCTCCTGCTCGCCCATGCCCGGCGCGTCGAGATCGCCGAGCACGGGGAAGTAGCAGCGGTTGCGGTCCATCAGGGCCCGCTTGACGATGGTGTAGCCGTGCCGCAGCCGCTGCCCGGCGAACCAGTAGCCCAGCGGGATGTCGAAGGCCGCCTCCGCCACCGGCTCGGAAAAGACCTGCCGCAGCTCCGCCAGCAGCGCCGGGCTCGGCGTCTCGTCGCCGTCCAGGAAGAGCATCCAGGGGATCTCCGGGCGGACGTGGTCGAGGCACCACTGCTTCTTCTTGGGGTACTTGCCGTCCCACTCGTACGGCACGATCTCCGCGCCGAGTCCGGAGGCGATCTTGCGGGTGTCGTCGGTACTGTCCGAGTCGACCACGACCACCGCCTCGAAGTGGCCCATGACGGAACCGACGGCGGCGGCGATGTTCTCCGCCTCGTTCTTGGTCGGAATCGCCACGACGATGGGGAGTTTGGCGCTCACCCTGTGCCTCCTGGGTTCAGCCAGCTGTGGCAGCCCGCGGAACTGAAGCCGCGGGCCGCCGCCGGGATGGTGATCTCGATGTCCCCGCCCTGGGACCGGCCGGAGCCGGAGTCCAGCTTCTTGCCGCCGGCCCCGGTGATCCGCCAGACGCACTCCTCGACGTCGCCGTCACCGCCGGTGCCCGCGCCGGACGGGCCCGGGCCGGGGGAGCGGTAGCGGCCGGGGACGATGGTGCTCCCCGCCTTCCGCCGCTCGCCGACCGTGAACTCGCCGTCGGGGAAGCCCCGGTCGGCGGCCTCCACCAGCGGCATCCGCCGCGGGCAGAGGTGGGTGACGGCGTCGCGGGCGCCCCGGATCTCGCCGAGGATCAGCGCGCTGACCGCCATGTCCTCGTTCCGCCGCTCCAGGAACGCCAGACGGTCGCAGGCCTCCTGCCCGCCCTCCAGGACGGCCGCCGGGTCCTGCCCCCTGGGCACCCGCCCGGCCAGGTACTTCTTCTCCTTCTTGCTGAACGACCCCGTGACGGGGGTGAGTTCGGACACCGGCTCCTTGGGGCCGGACGGGACACCGCCCGCGTCCGGGCCCTTGGAGTCCTCCGCCGGGGCCGACGGGCCGGCGGCCGCGCCGGAGCGCTCCTCCTTGCCGGCCCTGCCGTCCTTGCCGTTCCGGCCGTCCCCGGCGCCGCTGCCGCCGTCCCCTCCGCCGCAGCCCGCCAGCAGCACGGCGGCGGCCGTCACCAGCGTGACGGCCGCGCCGCGGCGGGCACCGTGGCGTTTCACGGTGCCCCGAAGGTCAGCAGCAGGGTGGGGTCACCGGCGGTCCCCGGGGCCTCCCGGGAGGAGAGCCACAGGCTGTCGGTGCCGTCACCCGTCAGGGCGATGTCCAGGTCCTGGCCGAGCCGGGAGGCCAGTTCGGCCGTGTCCAGCAGGGTGGAGTAGGTGCCCTGCGGGGTGGTGGCCCCGGTCAGTGTGCCCAGGACGGTTGAGGACAGCTCGGGGCGGCCGGTGTAGGTGGTGCCGGTCTCGGTCCACGCGCCGGTGACGGGGACGATCCGGGCCGGGTCCCCGGAACCGGCGAACGAGTCGGAGGTCAGCTGCACCCGCAGCGCGGCCGCCTTGAGCACCTGGCCCGCCGGCGCCTCCGGCAGCGGGAAGCGCAGATACGCCTCGTACGCCGTGGAGCCGCGCACCGCGAGCTGCCCGGTGCCGCCGTAGTTGGTGCTCGCCGCCTGCTGGTTGACGTAGGTGTCGGCCACCGGCTGCACCGCGGTCACGGTGTCCGAGGGCGCCGTGCCCAGCTCGTGGTGCTCCTCGATCTGCGCGGAGCTGAGCACGCCCGGGTACACGGCGGACTCGTCCAGCTGCCCGGCGAAGTAGTCGCTGCTCGGGCGGCTCGGGAAGCCGCGCAGATTGTCGCCGCCGAAGCGCCAGTAGCCCTCGAAGTCCCGGCTGCTGACGACCAGCAGGTTGCTGGCCCGCAGCTGTCCGTCCACGTAGAGGCGCATCCCGTTGCTGCCCTGGGTGGCGACGACGTGGTGCCACTCGCCGTCGTTGTACGAGCCCGGGGTGGTGATGGTCCGCGTCCAGCCGCTGGTGACGCCGAAGATCAGCCGGCCGGAGTCGGTCATGTAGACGTGCTTGTCGTGCCGGGAGCTGTTCTGCAGGATCCGGTCGCCGAAACCGGCGAGCATGCCGCCGGCCGTGGTGTCCGTCTTGAACCAGGTCTCGATGGAGTAGGCGTCCGGCCGGGGCCGCCGCTTGTCGCTGTAGGTGTACGAGTCGACGCCGTCGTGGCCGACGGCCGTGCCGGTACCGGGGACGGCGCCCGGGGTGACGGCGCGGGCCGGGCCGCCGCGGTGGATGCCGGCGCTCTGCGAGTCGGAGGCGTCGGCGGCGAAGGTGCCGGACGGCTCGTCGTAGCGCCAGTACAGCTCGGCGCCGTCGGCGCGCACCTTCTCCGCGTACGCCTCGGGGGCGAGGGCCGGGGTGACCGACCGCGGGGGCGAGAGGGAGCTGGTGTTGGTGCCGTCGCTCGCACTGACCCGGTAGGTGTAGGTGGAGCCCGGGGTGACGTCGGTGTCGGTGAACGTCAGCTGCGGCTGCGACCACGGCTTGGAGGAGGCGCTGACGGTGTGCACCGGTGTGGACGAGCCGTTGCGGTACACGCGGTAGGTCAGCTCGCTGTCGTCGAGGTCGACGCTCGGCTGCCAGCGGACCGTGACCGAACCCGGCGCGGTGCTCGACGCCTCGGTCTGCGGCACCGGCGGCGCGCCCGTGTCGGGGCTGTCGGCGAAGCGCGTCAGGCCCTGCTGGCCGTCGCCGTTGACGGTGGTGAACTCGCCGCCGACCCAGAGGAAGTCCCGGCCGCCGGACGAGGAGACGGCCATGGTGCGCGGCCCGATCATCTCGCCGAGGCCGTCGTTGGTGTCCGGGAACCAGCCGAGCAGCTCCGGATCGTTCACCGACTGGGCCAGCAGGTGGTAGCGCTCCTGGTTGGGGAAGGCGCCCATGCTGCTGCAGTCGTGCGCGTGCGAGCCGCTGTAGAGGACGTCCTGGTGGGTCTGGACGGACTGGGTGGCGCCCAGGCAGGTGTCCCGCCAGCGCTGGTCGAGGGTGCCGAGATCGTAGGCGACGCGCCCGTCGAAGACGCCGCCGCCGCTGCCCTCGCTGGCCGAGTAGACGCCCGAGGCGTCCGCGAAGATGTCCTTCACCACGGAGGTCTGCGGGAAGAAGCCGAGCGGGTAGCTCTTCTCGACCGCTCCGGTGGAGGCGTCCACGGCCGCCAGCGCGTGCGAGTCCTCGTCGTTGACGGTGAAGAAGTCGCCGCCGAGCACGACCGTTTCGCCGTCGGGGGTCACCTCGACGGCCCGGCCGGGCTCGTCCGCGTCGGCCCGCCACGGCAGGACGTCACCGCCGGTGGAGACGGCGGCGAAGCGGCTCCGCGACTGGCCGCCCACGGTCTGGAAGTCGCCGCCCAGGTAGACGGCGCCGTCCGTGGCGGCCAGGGCCCGGACGGTGGCGTTGACCGAGGGCCTGAAGTCGGTCCGCGGTGTGCAGGTGTCGATGTCGATCGCGGCCAGGCTGCTGACCGGGACGCCGTTGACCGCGCCGAAGAAGCCACCCGCGTAGAGCGTCTCCTCGTCGGGCGAGACCGCCAGCGCCCGGACGGTCGCGCTGCCCGAGCCGACCGTGAAGGACAGCTCGCAGTCCGTCGGCGCGCCGGTCGCGGCGTCGAGGGCGGTGAAGTTCACCGCCTGCTGCTCCTGGCTGCTGCCGGCGGACGTACCCGGCGGTCTGACGGCCGAGAACGTACCGCCGGCGAAGACGACCCCGCCGGCCTCCGCCATCGCCCAGACGATGCCGTTCGTCTGCCAGGTCGGCAGATCGTCGGCGGTGATGCCGACGGGCGGGGTGAGGGCGGCGGCCGGCGCCGCCGTCACCGTCCCCAGTCCCGTCAGCGATGCGGCCGCCAAAGACAAGGCAGCCGTGTAGACCCCCACTGTGCGCATGTGCCCCCCCGGGCTGTGCTCTTACCCGAACGCGGCCCAGCGGCCGCCTCTAGCTGGCGAGAGTAGGCCGTAGCCCTTCCGCCGGTCACCACTTCGGTTGAACTCATTGCCGTTTGTTGGCCGTTGGACTTACCCGCTCTGCCCGGCCCATCATCCGCCGATTCACCGGTCGATGCGCACGGCGGTGCCGGAGAGTTCCGATTCCAGCTGGGTCCGGTCGGCGTCCACCATGATCCGGGCGAGTTCCGGCCACATCACGCGCGCCTTCCACCCGAGCAGCGACTCCGCCTTGGAGGCGTCCCCGATGAGCGCGTCGACCTCGCTCGGGCGTTCGTACTTGGGGTCGAAGCGGACGTGCTCCGACCAGTCCAGACCGGCGGCGGAGAACGCCGTCTCCACGAACTCCCGTACGCTGCCGGCCTGCCCGGTGGCCACCACGTAGTCGTCCGGCTCGTCGCGCTGGAGCATCCGCCACATCGCCTCGACGTACTCCGGGGCGTAGCCCCAGTCCCGCACCGCGTCGAGATTGCCGAGGTAGAGCCGGTCCTGCAGGCCCGCCTTGATCCGGGCCACCGCGCGGGTGATCTTGCGGGTCACGAAGGTCTCGCCGCGGCGCGGGGACTCGTGGTTGAAGAGGATGCCGTTGACCGCGTAGAGGCCGTATGCCTCCCGGTAGTTGACGGTGGCCCAGTAGCCGAAGACCTTGGCGCAGCCGTAGGGGCTGCGCGGGTGGAACGGCGTCCGCTCGTTCTGCGGCGGCGGGGCGGAGCCGAACATCTCCGAGGACGAGGCCTGGTAGATGCGGGTGTCGATCCCGCTGGCCCGGATGGCCTCCAGCAGCCGCAGGGAGCCCATGCCCGTCACGTCGCCGGTGTAGAGCGGGGCGTCGAAGGAGACCCGGACGTGCGACTGCGCGCCCAGGTTGTAGACCTCGTCCGGCCGCAGATCGCGGAGGAGGTTGACGAGCGCCACCCCGTCCGAGAGGTCCGCGTGGTGCAGGACGAGGGTGCGGCCCGGCTCCTGCGGGCCCTGGTAGATGTGGTCCAGGCGTTCGGTGTTGAACGACGAGGACCGGCGGATCAGGCCGTGGACGGTATAGCCCTTCGACAGCAGCAGTTCGGCCAGATAGGAGCCGTCCTGCCCGGTGACGCCGGTGATCAGCGCGGTTCTGCCCCCGGGCTGCGCGGTGTCGTTCGTGTTCATCGGTCGTTCCCCCCTCGGGACGGGGCCGTACGGCGGTACGGCCCCCGCGGTCGGCGCGGGGCCGGGCGGGCCTTCCGCCGTTCCCCCGTCTGCGGTGCTGTGGTGCTGCGATACGTGGTGCGTGGTGCGTGGTGTGCGGTCCGTGGTCCCGCGGTTCTCGGTGTTTTCCGGTTTGGTGTGCTACGCGCGGAATGCCCTGGCAGAATCCGGGACATGACCCAGACGACGCATGAACTGCTGCCGGAAACGGCCCGGATATTCGTGGCCGGCCACCGCGGCCTGGTCGGATCGGCGGTCACCCGCCGCCTCACGGCCGACGGCCACGAAGTCGTCACCCGCGGCCGGGACGAACTCGACCTGCGCGACGCCGCGCGCACCGAGAGCTTTCTGCGCGACGTCCGGCCGGACGCCGTGGTGCTGGCCGCCGCCAAGGTGGGCGGAATCATGGCCAACAGCACGTATCCGGTGCAGTTCCTGGAGGACAACCTCCGCATCCAGCTCAGCGTCATCGCCGGTGCCCACGCGGCCGGTACCGGCCGGCTGCTCTTCCTCGGCTCCTCCTGCATCTATCCGAAACTCGCCCCGCAGCCGATCCGGGAGGACGCCCTGCTCACCGGCCCGCTGGAGCCGACCAACGAGCCGTACGCCCTCGCCAAGATCGCCGGCATCACCCAGGTCCGGGCCTACCGGCGGCAGTACGGGGCCTCCTACATCTCGGCCATGCCGACCAACCTCTACGGCCCCGGCGACAACTTCGACCTGGAGACCTCGCACGTCCTGCCCGCCCTCATCCGCCGCTTCCACGAGGCGAAGGAGAGCGGCGCCCCCGAGGTCACCCTCTGGGGCACGGGCACCCCGCGCAGGGAGTTCCTGCACGTGGACGACCTCGCCGCCGCCTGCGCGGTGCTGCTGCGTTCCTACGACGGCGACGACCCGGTGAACGTCGGCTGCGGCGAGGACCTGACGATCCGCGAACTCGCCGAGACCGTACGGGAGGTGACCGGCTACCCGGGCCGGATCGCCTTCGACGCCACCAGGCCCGACGGCACCCCGCGCAAGCTGCTGGACATCTCCCGGATCTCCGCCCTCGGCTGGAAGCCGCGCATCCCGCTCCGCGACGGCATCGCGGCCGTCTACGCCGGCTGGCGCGCCGGCGCCGCGGCCTGATCCCCGGTCTCCCCGGCGGCCGCGGCCCGGCGGACCGCTCACTGCTCGCACCTCGGCACCACTCCGCTCAGTACGCTCCGCGTCCGTCGACGACGGCGCGGAACGTACGGGCCAGCAGGTCCAGATCCCCGCGGAGGCACCAGTTGTCGGCATAGCGCAGATCCAGCGCCACGCTCTCGTCCCAGGAGAGGTCGGACCGGCCGCTGATCTGCCAGAGCCCGGTGAGCCCCGGCTTGACCGCCAGCCGCCGCATCGCCACCTCGTCGTACTGCGCCACCTCGTCGGGCAGCGGCGGGCGCGGCCCGACCAGCGACATCTCGCCGCGCAGGACGTTCACCAGCTGCGGCAGCTCGTCCAGCGAACTGCGCCGCAGCCACCGGCCCACCCGGGTCACCCGGGGGTCGCGGCGCATCTTGAACAGCGGGCCGTCCTGCTCGTTGGCGGCGGCCAGCTCCGCCCGCCGCCGCTCGGCGTCGACCACCATGGTGCGGAACTTCCACATGGTGAACGGCTTGGCGTCCAGGCCGGTCCGGGTCTGCCGGTGCAGCACCGGGCCCGGGGAGTCCAGCCGTATCACCAGCGCCAGCAGCCCGTACACCGGTGCGAGCAGCAGCAGGCCGAGCGCGGCGCCGGTCCGGTCCAGGGCGGCCTTGAGTGCCGTCTGCGCGCCCTGGCGGTGCGGCGGGGCGACGTGCAGCAGCGGCAGCCCGGCGACCGTGCTGGTCCGCAGGCGCCGCGGCGCCACGTCCGTCAGCCCGGGCGCCAGGGCCAGCGGCAGCCCCGAGTCGTGCAGCGCCCAGGACAGCCGGCGCAGCCGCTCACCGCTGATCCGCGGGCCGGGCACGACCAGCACCAGATCCGCGGCCAGCTGCTCGGCGGCGCCGAGCACCGGAACCCAGTCCTGCTCGCCCCGCGCGGGCGGCGCGGAGCCGATGCGGGCCGGGGCGGGCACCCCGGAGGTCAGCTGGGCGCTGCCGACCGGAACCACCCCGGTCACCACGTAGGCGTGGTCGGTACGGGAGGCGAGCCGCTCCACCACCTCGTCGGCGGAAGCGGGTTCGCCGATCACCAGCACCCGGTGCACCGACTGCGCGGAGCGGCGCTGCCGCGTCAGATGCCGGTGGGTGACCTTGCCGCAGAGAGCCGTCAGCAGCGGGGCGAAGGAGAGGGCCGACAGGGCCGTCACGGGATCGGACGTCTCACCGGCCGCGATCCGGACCACCGCCAGCAGGCCCAGCAGCGTCAGCCAGTCGTGGAGCGCCGGTATGACGCCGCGCGATTCGCCGAGGGCGCCGGATCCGTAGCGGTGGCGGGCGGCGCGGACGACGGTCCACAGAGCCGCCCCGACCAGAGCAGCCGGTACGGGATGTGGCTGCCCCGAACCGGCGAAGACGAAGGCCACGGGAAGCGCGACCCCCAGGATGTCGGTGGCCAGCGCCGCGGGTAAATACCACCGCGCCTTGCCACTGCGCCGGCGGTGTGGTGACCTCCCTCCGCGGACGCCGGAGGCCGTCACCGATCTGGCCTTGGACATACCGATATGCCGCATGAACCCCCCTGGCACAGCGCGACCGTGACGGCGCGCGTACCCTTCCCCAAAGGCCACGCGCCTACGTACGTCTGACCGTATGGCAAACGTCTGTACGTCCGCTGCTGTTTGAAGAACTTTGCTCGGGGATATCCCCGGAATTCACTTCTTGGCGTGAAGACCCACCCTGCGCTGCCGTCACAGGGCCGGAGATGGTATAGGGGCGCGGATTCCGCAAGCGCGTGCCCGCCGTCGGCGCGGCGGACGGCGCCGGGGCGGGTGGCGTGCCGATACGGCCCCCGGCGCGGGGGCCGGGGCGGGGCTCACGCGCTGAGCGGGTCCTCCACGCGCCGCGCGAAGTGGTCGCCGAGCTCCCGGAAGAGCGCCGTGTTCAAGGCGAAGGCGCGCCGGCACTCGTCCACGACGCGCTCCTTCTCGGCGTCGTCCACCGGCAGGGCGTCCAGCAGTTCGCGGTACTCCCGCTTGAAGGCGGCCGGGTTGCCGATCCCCTCGAAGACGTAGAACCGCACGCCGTCGCCCTTGCGTGTGAAGCCCCAGGTCTTCTCGGCGGTGGAGCGGATGATCTGGCCGCCGCTGAGGTCGCCGAGGTAGCGGGTGTAGTGGTGGGCCACATAGCCCGCGGGCCACTCCCGTGCGACCTCGGTGATCCGCGCGGCGTAGGCGGCGGTGGCGGGCAGCGGTACCGCGGCGGCCCGGCGGCCGGGGCCCCTGAGGTGGTCGAGATCACGTTCGAGCTCGGGGACCCGCCGCAGCTCCGTGCGGAGAAACGGTCCTGCGACCGGGTCGCCGACGAGGGCGTCCGCCTGCTCCTCCAAGGCGCGGTAGACGAACCACAGCTGCTCCGTGTAGAGCGCGTATGCCTCCACGCCCAGCCGGCCGGCGAGCATGTCGCCGATGAAGGCGGAGTTCTCGGCCTCGGTGTGCTGCGCGTGCGACGCGGTGCGGATCAGGGTCGAGAACGGCGTGCTGCTGGGGGCGTCCATGGCGGGCCTCCGGGGACCGGTGCGGGCGGGTCGGTGCGCCGCCACGCTCTCCGCGAGGGGTGCGGCGGAGGCGCGGGCGCCGGCTGGCGTCTGCTCGGGTCTGCTCCGGGCCCGCTCGCGCCGGCCCGCAGCGCGAGTCTACAGGTTTCCGACAGGCTGTCGGGAAGTCCGCCCGCCGGCCCGCGGCCACTTCCCGCCGGCCCGCCGCCCGTCCGGCGCGCTCCGGGCGGGCGGCGGGCGGCGGCGGCAGGCCGACGGGGCGTGCGGCAGCCGGGGGGTCAGGGCAGCGTCAGGATCTCCGCGCCGGACTCGGTCACCACGAGGGTGTGCTCGAACTGGGCCGTCCGCTTCCGGTCCTTGGTGACCACGGTCCAGCCGTCCTCCCACATGTCGTACTCGTGGGTGCCCAGCGTCAGCATCGGCTCGATGGTGAAGGTCATCCCCGGCTTGATCACCGTGGTCGCGTGCGGGCTGTCGTAGTGCGGGACGATCAGGCCGGAGTGGAAGGAGCTGTTGATGCCGTGCCCGGTGAAGTCCCGGACCACGCCGTAGCCGAAGCGCTTGGCGTACGACTCGATGACCCGCCCGACGACGTTGATCTGCCGGCCGGGCCGGACCGCCTTGACCGCCCGGTTCAGCGCCTCCCGGGTCCGCTCCACCAGCAGCCGGGACTCCTCGTCCACGTCCCCGCAGAGGTAGGTGGCGTTGTTGTCGCCGTGCACGCCGCCGATGTAGGCGGTGACGTCCAGATTGACGATGTCCCCGTCGCGGAGCACGGTCGAGTCGGGGATGCCGTGGCAGATGACCTCGTTGACGGACGCGCAGAGCGACTTGGGGTAGCCCCGGTAGCCGAGGGTCGAGGGGTAGGCGCCGTGGTCGCACATGTACTCGTGCGCCACGCGGTCCAGTTCGTCGGTGGTGACGCCGGGCGCGATGTGCCGCGCGGCCTCCTCCATCGCGCGGGCCGCGATGCGCCCGGCGATCCGCATGCGCTCGATCGTTTCGGCGTCCTGCACCTCTGATCCCGTGTACGGGGTGGGGGCGTCCCTGCCCACGTATTCGGGGCGCGGAATGGAGGCGGGTACGGAACGGCGGGGGGACAGCGTCCCGGGGACAAGCAGCGACTGGCCAGACATGCGGCGAGTGTATCCGCGGCCGCTCGGGCAACATGAGCGGCAGAGCGGCCGGAAGGCCGCCCGCGGCGGCCGGGAGCGGCCGCGAGGAGAGGAGCCCTTCGATGGCGCTGTTCAGCAGGAACCGTCCGGCCGGCAAGGCGGGCGAGTGGTACTACTGCCTCAAGCACGGGAAGGTCGAGGAGGGGCCCGAGTGCCCGGCCAAGGACCGCATGGGCCCGTACGGGAGCCGGCCCGAGGCCGAGCACGCGATGGAGACGGCCGCGGAGCGCAACACCGAATGGGAGACCGACCCCCGCTGGCACGACCGGGACGGGACGGAGAACGGTCCGGCCGGCGGCCGGGGCTGAGCCGGGCCGGGCGGCCCGGGCGGCCCGGGCGGCCCACCCGGGTCCGGCCCGCCGGCGCCTGGACTACCAGCCGGACGGCGGCGGGATCATCAGCCCCTCCGCCAGCCGGGAGAGCCGGTCCCGGAAGCGGCGCCGGCCGCGGGGCCCGGGCAGCCCGGTCTCACCGGCCGCCGCGCTCACCAGATGCTGAACGGTGTCGAGGCCGAGCACCCCGGCCGGCGCGGGCCCCGCCCCCGGGGCGGTCAGCGTCTCGTGCGCCAGCGACCGCAGATCCCGGTCGCCGCCGTCGAGGGCCAGCACGGTCGCCCCGGCGCGGCGGGCGCCGCGCACCCGTTCCAGCAGGTGTTCGCCCGGCTCGTCCGGGGTGACGACCAGCAGGGTCTCGCCCCGCCGCACCGCCTCCAGCCGGGCGGGCCCGACCGCCAGATGCGCGGGCGCGCCCGGCCGTACCCGGTGCCGCACCAGCGTGGGGGAGAGCTGCGGGAGTCCGGACCGGGCCGCCTCGTCGTCGAGATGGGCGGCCAGATGCCAGGGCTCGTACCCCGCGCTCCCCACCAGCAGCAGCCCGCCGCCGCGCGGATCGACGGAGCGGCGCAGCGCCCCGGCGAACCACCGGGTGGCGTCCAGCCAGGCCGTCCCGGCGAGCACGTCGCGCAGCAGGGCCACTCGTACGGCGTCCATGCGCGCATCCTGTACCAGCCGCGGAGCCCCGCGCCCGCCGGTCGGGCGAAGTTCCCCCGGACGGGACCGGGCGAGCGGTGCGGACCGCGGGACCCGCCCGGCGGGACGGCTCCCGGCGCCGGGCTGCGGTCTTCCCGGGGGCGGTCCCCCGGGGCATTCCGTCCGGGGCGCGGGAGCGGCGCCGGAGGCGTCGAAGCGCCGGGCCGGGTGTGACAGTATCGCTGTCATGAACTCCACCGACGCAGCGCAGAAGGCCCCCGCCAAGGACCCCTGGGAGCTCCCCGACGTATCCGGCCTGGTGGTCGGCGTCCTCGGCGGCACCGGGGACCAGGGCCGCGGACTCGCCTACCGGCTGGCCCGGGCGGGGCAGAAGGTGATCATCGGCTCGCGGGCCGCCGAGCGTGCGGAGACCGTGGCCCGTGAGCTCGGCCACGGCGTCGAGGGCGCGGCCAACGCCGAGTGCGCCCGCCGCAGTGACATCGTGATCGTCGCGGTGCCGTGGGACGGTCACGCCGCGACCCTCACGGCCCTCCGCGACGACCTCGCGGGCAAGCTCGTCGTGGACTGCGTCAACCCGCTCGGCTTCGACAAGAAGGGCGCCTACGCCCTCAAGCCCGAGGAGGGCAGCGCGGCCGAGCAGGCCGCCGCCCTGCTCCCGGAGTCCCGGGTCACCGCGGCCTTCCACCACCTCTCGGCCGTCCTCCTCCAGGACCCGGCGGTCGAGAAGATCGACACCGACGTGATGGTGCTCGGCGAGGTGCGTGCCGACTGCGAGACCGTCCAGGCCCTGGCCGCCCGCATCCCGGGGATGCGCGGCGTCTTCGCCGGCCGGCTGCGCAACGCCCACCAGGTGGAATCGCTCGTGGCCAACCTGATCTCCGTGAACCGCCGGTACAAGGCCCACGCCGGGCTGCGGATCACCGACGTCTGAGTCCGGCCGCCGCCACGCTCGGTCCACGGCTCCGGCCGTGGTCTCCGCCGCCGTGATCCGCGCCGGCCGGTCCCGGCCGTGAGGGGGTGGGGAGGACGGCGGCGGAGGGGCGTGGGGGACAATGGCCGGGTTCGTCGCACCCGCTCTCCGAGGAGCCGACCGCCATGCCCCGCCTCGCCCTCTTCTCGCTCGCCGTCTGCCTGCTCGCCACCGCCGCGGCGGTGGTCTCCTTCGTCGAGGGGAGCTGGCTGGGCGTCCTCTGGGTCATGATGGCGGGCGTCTCCTCCAACATGGCCTGGTTCCACTTCCGCAAGGACCGGGCCCAGCGCGCGGCGGCGCAGCACACCACGGGCTGACCGTCCGCGTCCGGAAAGGGCGGCTCCG
The DNA here is from genome assembly GCF_000220705.2 of Streptomyces xinghaiensis S187. Classification (GTDB taxonomy): domain Bacteria; phylum Actinomycetota; class Actinomycetes; order Streptomycetales; family Streptomycetaceae; genus Streptomyces; species Streptomyces xinghaiensis. Next base: position 5,472,145 of record NZ_CP023202.1, read on the forward strand.
TACTGCGGCATGCCGCCCCGGCCCGTGCCCGGCCGTCCGTGACACGGTCGCGGGACCGCACGCCTTCCGGAGGGACGGATCGCGTGGCCGGACGGAGACGTGCGAGGTCGCCGCGGAGCGCTCGAAGAGCGGCGGGGAGCCGGCCCGGGCCGCTGCTCGACGCGGAGAGCACGGTCCGCGACCACGTGGCGGCGCTCCCCGGTGCTTCCTGGGAACCGTCCGCTGTCACGATTACCCCGGAGAGTGCTGAGTGCCGGAAACCCGGCGAGCGCGTCCGCCGGTCACAGGAGGGGCGCGAGGTCCTCGTAGCGGAACCAGCCACTGTCCGGCTCGCCCTGCCAGAAGCGGAACCACTCCAGGCCCAGCGCCGTCTCGAACTCGCTCACGCCGAGGGCGGCCAGCAGAGCGTCCACCCCACCGAAGAAGACCCGGTTCACCTCCGGCACCCACAGCAGGGCGAAGACCAGCAGCAGCCCGAACGGCGCGATCTGGTCCAGCTGCCGCCGGGCTCCCCGCGACAGCCAGGGCTCGATGACGCCGTAGCCGTCCAGGCCCGGCACCGGCAGGGAGTTGAGGATCGCGGCCGTCACCTGGAGGAGAGCCAGGAAGGCCAGGGCACAGCGGAAGGCGAGCGGTACGCCGCTCAGCGCGTTCAGCCAGAACGGGGCGGTCAGCACCACCGCGAAGATCACGTTGGTGAGCGGCCCGGCCGCCGAGATCAAGCTGTGCCGCAGACGCCCCGGGATGCGCCCCCGCTCGATGAAGACCGCGCCGCCCGGCAGCCCGATCCCGCCCGCGATGAGGAAGAGGATCGGCAGCACGATGCTCAGCAGGGCATGGCTGTACTTCAGCGGGTTGAGGGTGAGATAGCCCTTGGCACCGACGGATATGTCGCCGCTGTGCAGGGCCGTCCGGGCATGGGCGTACTCATGCAGGGAGAGCGAGACGATCCAGCCCGAGAGGACGAAGAGGAACACGAGGAGGCCGGCGCTCACCGGCAGCTCCCCCTGAACCCACATCGCCCAGCCCGAGGCGGCCATGACGGCGGCCAGTGCGAGGAAGACGGGACTGACCCGGTTGTGGCGCGGGACTGCCGGGGTGTTCATGGGGCGACCGTACTGGAGCGGCGCCGGCCGGGTAGACGGCGGCCGGGAGGGGTGCGGAGCGCGCCTCTCCGCCCCGTATCGCGTCAGAGAGACGATTACCGTGACTAGACTGGCGGCCGTGCCCCAACTTCGCCTCGCACTGAATCAGATCGACTCGACCGTCGGCGACCTCGCCGGGAACGCCGAGTCGGTCCTCAACTGGACCCGGCACTCCGTCGAGCAGGGCGCCCACCTCGTGGCGTTCCCGGAGATGGCGCTGACCGGCTACCCCGTCGAGGACCTGGCGCTGCGCCGCTCGTTCGTCGAGGCCAGCCGCGCCGCCCTCGTCTCGCTCGCGGCCCGGCTGGAGGCCGAGGGGCTGGGCGAGGTGCCCGTCGTCGTCGGCTACCTGGACCGCTCCGAGCACGCGCAGCCGCGCTACGGGCAGCCCGCCGGCGCCCCGCGCAACGCCGCCGCCGTGCTGCACCGCGGCGGGATCGCGCTGACCTACGCCAAGCACCACCTTCCCAACTACGGCGTCTTCGACGAGTTCCGCTACTTCGTGCCCGGCGAGACCCTGCCCGTCATCCGCGTGCACGGCATCGACGTGGCCCTCGCCATCTGCGAGGACCTCTGGCAGGACGGCGGCCGGGTCCCCGCCGCCCGCGCGGCCGGCGCCGGCCTGCTGCTCTCCATCAACGCCTCCCCGTACGAGCGGGAGAAGGACGACACCCGGCTGGAGCTGGTCCGCAAGCGCGCCCAGGAGGCCGGCTGCACCACCGCCTATCTGGCGATGATCGGCGGCCAGGACGACCTGGTGTTCGACGGCGACTCGATCGTGGTGGACGCCCGCGGCGAAGTGATCGTCCGCGCCCCGCAGTTCTCCGAGGGCTGCGTGCTGGTCGACCTCGACCTGCCCGCCGCCGGCGAGATCCCCTCGGGCACCGCCGGGGACGGGCTGCGGGTGGAGCACGTGGTCATCGGCGAGGAGCCGCTGCCGCCCTACGAGGCCGAACTGACCTCCGGCTACGCCGACCGTCTCGACGACGACGAGGAGGTCTACTCGGCCCTCGTCGTCGGCCTGCGCGCCTACGTCGCCAAGAACGGCTTCACCAGCGTCATCCTCGGACTCTCCGGCGGCATCGACTCCGCGCTCGTCGCCTCCATCGCCTGCGACGCCCTCGGCGCCGCCAACGTCCACGCCGTCTCGATGCCGTCCCGCTACTCCTCCGAGCACTCCAAGGGCGACGCGGCCGATCTGGCGGAGCGCACGGGGCTCAACTTCCGCACCGTCCCGATCGGCCCCATGTTCGACGCCTATATGGAGTCGCTGGGCCTCACCGGCCTCGCCGAGGAGAACCTCCAGGCCCGGCTGCGCGGCACCCTGCTGATGGCGCTCTCCAACCAGGAGGGCCACATCGTGCTGGCGCCCGGCAACAAGTCCGAGCTGGCCTGCGGCTACTCCACCCTCTACGGCGACTCCGTCGGCGCCTACGGCCCGATCAAGGACGTCTACAAGACCTCGGTGTTCCGCCTCGCGCGCTGGCGCAACCGGGCCGCCGAGGAGCGCGGCCAGACCCCGCCGATCCCGGAGAACTCGATCAGCAAGCCGCCCAGCGCCGAGCTGCGCCCCGGCCAGGTGGACACCGACTCGCTCCCGGACTACGACCTCCTCGACCGGATCCTGGAGCTCTACGTGGACCGGGACCAGGGCCGCGAGGAGATCGTCGCGGCCGGCTTCGACGCCGGGCTGGTCACCCGGGTGCTGCGGATGGTGGACGGGGCGGAGTACAAGCGGCGCCAGTACCCGCCGGGCACGAAGATCTCCGCCAAGGGCTTCGGCAAGGACCGGCGGCTGCCGATCACCAACCGCTGGCGGGAGGAGACGGGCTGAGCCGCGGCGGGCCGCCCAGCGCGGACCGCCCGGACCCGGGCCCGCGGCGGATCACCCGCCGGGAGCGCCACCGCGGCCCCCGCACCCGCCGCCCGGGCACGGGGGCCGCCGCCGTACGCGCTCCGCGGCGCTCCGCGGCGGCGGTGTCAGAAGTCCACGGAGGCCGCGACCGGCAGATGGTCGCTGGCCGTCCTCGGCAGCGACCAGGACGAGACCGGCTCCACCCCGCGCACCATGACCTGGTCGATCCGCGCCATCGGGAACGACGCGGGCCAGCTGAACCCGAAGCCGTCGCCCGCCGCACCCTGCGTGGACCGCATCTGCGAGGTGACCGGCGACAGCGCACGGTCGTTCATCGTGCCGTTCAGATCGCCCAGCAGGACCACCCGCTCCTGCGGCTCGTCCCGGATGGCGATGCCCAGGGCCTCCGCGCTGTTGTCCCGCTGCTCGGCGGTGAACCCGGCGTTCAGCTTCACCCGCACCGACGGCAGGTGCGCCACGTAGACGGCGACCGGCCCGTCCGGGGCGCCGACGGTACCGCGCATGGCCCGGGTCCAGCCCATCTCGATGTCGACGCCGCGGACGTCCGACAGCGGGTACTTGCTCCAGAGCCCGACCGTGCCCTCCACCTTGTGGTGCGGGTACTCCGCGGCCAGCCCCTCCTCGTACGCCGGCACCGCGGCCTGCTTGAGTTCCTGCAGCGCCACCACGTCGGCGCCGGAGCCGGCGATCTCCCGCGCGGTGCCCGCCGGATCGGGGTTGTCGGCGTTGACGTTGTGCGTGACGACCGTCAGGGCACCGCCGGAGCCGGCCTTGTCGGTGACGAGCCCGCCGAAGAGGTTGAGCCAGACGGCCAGCGGCAGCACCAGCGCGACCAGCGCCGTCGCCGAGCGGCGCAGCAGGCCCAGGACGAGCAGCACCGGCAGCGCCAGTCCCACCCAGGGCAGGAAGGTCTCCAGCAGGCTGCCCAGGTTGCCGACGCGGTTGGGCACCCGGGAGTGGAAGACCATCAGCAGCGCGATCAGCACGGAGCAGAGCGCCAGCAGGATGCCGCGCCGCCAGGTGCCCGGGCCGAACCGCGCGGCGGCCAGACGCCGGGCCCGGGAACCGGTCCGACCGGTGTCCGGGCCGCCGGGTCCCGACTCCGTCATGTACGCCTGCGCCATGTGCTGCCCTTCGTGCCTCGCCGCGCTGGTCCCCGCGTACGCACCCTAGGGGATCGCCCTTCCCTGCCCGCCGTGCGCGGCGGCCTTCCGCTACGGGGGACGTCCGGGGCACCGCGCGGGGTTCCGGACCGTACCGGTGCCCCCGCCGCTGTGACGGAAACAGGACATCCGGCGCCGGTCCGCGCCCTGCCCGCCGCGGGCGTCCCGGCGGGGGAGCCCCGGCCTTCGGGCCCGGCGGCGCGGGGGTGTGGGGCACGCCACTTTCCGGATCGCCCGGCCGGTGCCACCATGGGAGGTGATCCGGGGACGCCGTCAGGGCGCCTCGAGACGACAAGGAGCCGAAGCCATGACGCACGTTCCGCCTGCGCCTGCCCCGAAGCAGCCCGCGGCCGACAGCGGGAAGACGCTGTACGGAGGCACGGGAAACCGGCGTATCACCGTCCGCGACATCGCCGCCGCCAAGCAGCGCGGCGAGAAGTGGCCCATGCTCACCGCCTACGACGCCATGACGGCCTCCGTGTTCGACGAGTCCGGCATCCCCGTCATGCTCGTCGGCGACTCGATGGGCAACTGCCACCTCGGCTACGAGTCCACCGTGCCGGTGACCATGGACGAGATCACCCTGCTCTCCGCCGCCGTCGTCCGCGGCACCAGGCGGGCGCTGATCGTCGGCGACCTGCCGTTCGGCTCCTACCAGGAGGGCGCCGTCCAGGCGCTGCGCAGCGCGACCCGGCTGGTCAAGGAGGCCGGCGTGGGCGCGGTGAAGCTGGAGGGCGGCGAGCGCTCGGCCGACCAGATCGAACTGCTGGTCCAGTCCGGCATCCCCGTCATGGCGCACATCGGCCTCACCCCGCAGTCCGTCAACGCCTACGGCGGCTACCCGGTCCAGGGCCGCGGCGAGGAGGCGGCGCAGCAGCTCCTGCGCGACGCCAAGGCGGTGCAGAACGCGGGCGCCTTCGCGGTCGTCCTCGAACTGGTGCCGGCCGAACTCGCCGCCGAGGTCACCCGCTCCCTGCACATCCCCACCGTCGGCATCGGGGCCGGCGCCGAGTGCGACGCGCAGGTCCTGGTGTGGACGGACATGGCCGGCATGACGTCCGGCCGGGTCCCGCGGTTCGTCAAGCAGTACGCGCAGCTGCGCGAGGCGCTGGGCGGCGCGGCCAGGGCGTTCGCCGAGGACGTCGTCGGCGGCGCGTACCCGGCGGCGGAGCACAGCTTCCACTGATCCCCGTCCCCCGGGAGCTCTCCGGCTTCCCGGGCTCGCGGGAGCGCCCGCCGGGACGCCGTCCCGGTACGCCCCGTACCGCCTCACCCCCGAGCCACCATGAGGCCGGCAGCCCGCCGACATCCCCCATCGGCGGGCTGCCGGTGTGCCCGGGGCCGGGGCCGGCACCCGCCGCACGGCCCCGGGCCGGGGGAGGCGCCGGACGCTCTCCGCCGGACGCGGGGGCCGGTCTCACCGGGCTGTCCTGAGGTGCGGTGAGACCGCGAAACCCCCTGGTAATCCCCGGTTGCGATACTGGTGTTCGAGCCGTCGCGCAGGAGACGCGCAGGAGACTCGTGAAACGGTATCCGACCTGCGAGGATGGCTCGAGTGACGCCTCCATCCGGCAACGGGACGGCCCTTCCGCCCCGCTCCGCGGAGCCGTACGGCGGCCGGGCCCCGACCGCTGCCCGAGGGCGGGGCCGCGGGGTACTACGCTGCTCGTGGCTCCCAGGGCGGAGGACGCGTTCCCTCCCGGCCTCCCACGGCCGGGAATCCCCACGCAAGGAGAGAGATGGACAAGCAGCAGGAGTTCGTGCTCCGTACGCTGGAGGAGCGCGACATCCGATTCGTGCGGCTGTGGTTCACCGACGTGCTCGGATTTCTGAAGTCCGTCGCCGTCGCGCCCGCCGAGCTTGAGCAGGCGTTCGACGAGGGCATCGGCTTCGACGGCTCCGCCATCGAGGGCTTCGCCCGGGTGTACGAGTCCGACATGATCGCCAAGCCCGATCCGTCGACCTTCCAGATCCTGCCCTGGCGCGCCGAGGCCCCCGGCACCGCCCGTATGTTCTGCGACATCCTGATGCCGGACGGCTCCCCCTCCTTCGCCGACCCGCGCTACGTCCTCAAGCGCATCCTCGCCAAGACCTCGGACCTGGGCTTCACCTTCTACACGCACCCCGAGATCGAGTTCTACCTGCTGAAGAACAAGCCGGTGGACGGCACCCGCCCCGTCCCCGCCGACAGCTCCGGCTACTTCGACCACACCCCGCAGAACGTCGGCATGGACTTCCGCCGCCAGGCCATCACCATGCTCGAATCCATGGGCATCTCGGTGGAGTTCTCCCACCACGAGGGCGCCCCCGGCCAGCAGGAGATCGACCTCCGCTACGCCGACGCGCTCTCCACCGCCGACAACATCATGACCTTCCGGCTGATCATGAAGCAGGTGGCGCTGGAACAGGGCGTCCAGGCCACCTTCATGCCCAAGCCGTTCTCGGAGTACCCGGGCTCCGGCATGCACACCCACCTCTCCCTCTTCGAGGGCGACCGCAACGCCTTCCACGAGTCCGGTGCCGAGTACCAGCTCTCCAAGGTGGGCCGGTCCTTCATCGCGGGCCTGCTCAAGCACTCCGCGGAGATCTCCGCCGTCACCAACCAGTGGGTCAACTCCTACAAGCGCATCTGGGGCGGCTCGCAGCGCACGGCCGGCGCGGGCGGCGAGGCCCCCTCGTACATCTGCTGGGGCCACAACAACCGCTCGGCGCTCATCCGGGTCCCGATGTACAAGCCGGGCAAGACCGGCTCCACCCGCGTCGAGGTCCGTTCCATCGACTCCGGCGCCAACCCGTACCTCACCTACGCCGTACTGCTGGCGGCGGGCCTCAAGGGCATCGAGGAGGGCCACGAACTCCCGGCCGGCGCCGAGGACGACGTCTGGGCGCTCTCCGACTCCGAGCGCCGCGCCATGGGCATCGAACCGCTGCCACAGAACCTCGGCGAGGCCATCGACCTGATGCAGCGGAGCGAACTCGTGGCGGAGACCCTCGGCGAGCACGTCTTCGACTTCTTCCTGCGCAACAAGAAGCAGGAGTGGGAGGAGTACCGCAGCGAGGTCACGGCCTTCGAACTGCGCAAGATGCTGCCGGTGCTGTAAGCAACGGCCGCGTGACGCGGCCCCGCCGCGTGCGGCGGTTCCGGGCCGGCGGTGTCGAACCGTCGGCCCGGAGCCGTTCCACGTTCCCCGTTCTTTCGTTGTGCGGAGGCCCCGGTGCCGTGGCGACGGGCCCGGGCCGGCAGTTACCCCCGTGAGCTGCCGGCCCAGCGCTGCCGCGTGGCGCCCGGTCAGGCGAACCGTGCCGCTTCCGGTGGCGGCTGTGCCGGGAAGCGGACGACGGGTTCGCCGGACCGGCCCGCCAGGGCACGGGCGCCTTGGTGCGCGCGCCACAAGTGCCCGCACGCCAGGAGGGCGGCGAGCGCCCCGTACACGATGAAGACGGTTGTCCGGACCACTGCCGGTCCGGGCGGCACGGCAGCCGCGACGGCTGCCACGACGAGGGCGACCAGACCGAGCCCCGGACCGGTCCGGAGCGCCCCCCTGGCGCCCCGGATCGGCCCGGCGACGCCGGTCCGGTCGTCCCCGCCACTGGCGCCGTTCCCGCCGTCGTCGTTCTCCGTACCGCCCGCCTGCGCGGATTCCTCGTCATCGAGCTGCTGTTCGACGCGGTCGAGCAGTGCGTCCCAGGCACGGGGCGTCATCTCCCGGTAGAGCTCCAGCAGCCGGTCCTGACTCCTCTCCACCTGTCCGTGGAGAAGACCGCGGATGTCTGACATGTCGATACCTCTACCTCCTCGATCTGTGAGCGGGTTCCGGGCCCGGATCGCTCCGGGCGTCCCCCCGCGTGCTCCGTACGGCCGCTAGGACCCAACCTGGGATCACGGGCCGCCGTTGCCGGCAGGCCCGTCCGGCCCGTGATCCCGAGAAGAGCGCTAGTCACTGAATCCGAGCTCGTCGTGGATGGTCTGCCGGTGGGGGGGGCGAGGTGGGCGCGGATCCTGTCGGTGCGGCGCTTCACCGTCTTGCGGTCGATGCGGAGGGCCCGGCCGATCTCGGTCTGGCCGAGGCCGACGACGATCCACAGGTGGGCGACCTCGCGCAGACCGCCCTTCTCCGGGAGGGCCTTCTCCAGTACCGATTCCACGGCCCGGATACGGAGGTACTCGTCGGTCTCCGGGTCGGTGTGCGCGCTCTCGGGGAGGGTGTCCGAGGGGAAGGAGCGGTCCCGGTCGTACGCCCGGCAGGCGTCGGCGATGACGCCGAGCGTCACGGTCGTGGCGAAGGCCCGGCCGCCGTCGCCGCGGTCGATCTCGAACTCCGGGTCCGACCAGCGGCGGACCAGCCGCAGCACGGCCTCCTGGAGCAGGTCCTCCCGGACCCGGCCCATCCCCTTGCCGAGGATCAGCCGCTCCATGTGCGGCCGCAACCGCTGGATCTCGGCGACCTTCTCCCCGGTGAGCCTCCGGCGCGGAGCGGGGACGCCATCCCGCCGGTCGTCCGGCTGCGGCACCTTCGAGCGGGGGGACGGGGACGACGGCTCGCCGCCGTCGTCCCTCCCGCACGTCATTGGTGCGTTGCTCATGGGTGTTCCCTTCCTGCTGTCGTGGAGGTGCTCCCGCGGCGCCTCTCGGTGGTTATGCCGACAGGGAAGCCCGAGACGGGGCGGCCGGGTCTCGTAACTTTCCGTTGCTGCGGGGAGGTTGCCGCCGGGGGAGACGGTTCCGGGGCCGGCGCGGTGTCCGCAGGCCGGCCCCTGAGGCAGCGGACCGGGCTGGTCAGCGCAGGGCCTGGAGGAGAAAGGCGCCGGCGCCGATACCGACCAGCAGCGCCACCCCGAACGTCAGTTCGAGCCAGGCCAGGTATGTCACCAGGGCAGCGATGAGCAGGATCAGCAGAACGAAGGAGACCTTCGCGAGCGACGGATCGGAGTTCATCTACGTCTCCTCTTCGGTGGGGCGGGCGGCGCCCACGGGGACCGCGGCGACGCCGGTTCGCTCTCCTGTGCCGACCGGGCGGTGCCGGTCCGCGGCACGGGAGGCCCGGAAGTGATGCGCGTCACCCGCCCGGTGTGCGCGGTGAGGTGGCGTGCTCCGGGCGGCCGCCGCCGGACGGCGCAGCCGTTTCCCGGCGGTGCGGCAACCGGCCGTCAGCCGTCACCCGGTGATCGCTCGCAGGCAACGGGCGGCTGCCGGCCCGCCCCTCCTGTGCCACGGATCCGGGCGGCCGCCCGGCTGTCGGCGTACCCGGTGTGGGCGGGGGCGGATAGGCTCGGGACGATCAACCGGGCCGGGCCGGGCCGGTCATCAGCTCGGGCTGGTCGCCGGGCCGGCCACGGTGGGCGGGCCGTGGGTCGAGGACGGGTGGCGCAGCGTGCAGCAGGGGCGGCGGGACAGCACATTCGGACGGCTGGTGCGGAACGGGTTCACCGACCCGGCCGTGGCCGAGCGGCTGCTGAACGCGCCCGAACTCGCCGGTGTGCGGCACGACCCCCTTCTGCTCGACGCCCTCGGCGCCACCGCCGACCCCGATCTCGCCCTGCGGGCCCTGGTCCGTCTGGCCGAGTCGCTGGCCGCGCGCGACGCACGGGACGCGCTGGAGGCCCCGTCCGGAGCACCGGCCCCGTCCGTTACGCCCGTCCCGCCCGGTACGGGCGCTACGGGGGCCGGGTCCGCCCCCGCCCCCGGCGTGGCCCGGGACGAGGGCTCCGCCTCGGTCCCGGACAAGAGCCCCGGAACCGAGGCAGAGGCAGGCCCCGCGACGCCCGCGGCAGGCGCGGCCGGGACCCGCCCGGACGAAAGCCCCGGCGCGGCGGCCCCGGAGGCCGCCACCGGTACGCCCCCGGCCGGGACTCCCGGAGCGCCCCCGGCCGGCACCCCCGGTACGCGCCCGGGCGGGCCCCCGGCCGCGGGCCTGTCCCCGGCCGGCGGCCCGACCCCGGCGGCCCGCGCCCCCGCCGCCGGACCGCGGACCCGGGCGCTGCTCGACACCCTCGTCACCGCCAAGCCGTTCCGCGACCGCCTGCTGCGCGTCCTCGGCGTCTCCGAGGCGCTCGGCGACCACCTGGTGCGGCACCCGCTCGACTGGCAGACCCTCGTCACCTACGAACCCGGCGATCTCCACCCCGGGCTGGCCGAGTTCGAGCACGATCTGGCCGGCGCAGAGGACGCCGACAGCCTGCGCGCCGCCTACCGCCGCTCCCTCCTCACCATCGCGGCCCGCGACGTCTGCGGCACCATCGACGTCGCCGAGGCCGCCGCCGAGCTCGCCGACCTCGCCACCGCCACCCTGCGCGCCGCCCTCCGCATCGCCGAGGCCGCCGCCCCCGACGACGCGGCCGTCTGCCGGCTGTCCGTCATCGCCATGGGCAAGTGCGGCGGCCAGGAGCTCAACTACGTCTCCGACGTGGACGTGATCTTCGTGGGCGGGGCCGCCGACGACCGGGCGTCCGCAGAGGAGGAGACGGAGGCCCTGCGCGCCGCCACCCGGCTCGCCTCGCACATGATGCGGCTCTGCTCCGACACCACCGCCGAGGGCACCATCTGGCCCGTCGACGCCAACCTCCGCCCCGAGGGCCGCAACGGGCCCCTGGTCCGCACCCTCTCCAGCCATCTCGCCTACTACCAGCGCTGGGCCAAGACCTGGGAGTTCCAGGCCCTGCTCAAGGCGCGCCCGGTCGCGGGGGACGCCGCCCTCGGCCGGGAGTACTGCGACGCCGTCGCCCCCATGGTGTGGCAGGCCGCCGAGCGGGAGAACTTCGTCGCCGACGTGCAGCAGATGCGCCGCCGCGTGGTGGAGAACATCCCCGCCGCGCAGATCGAGCGCGAGCTCAAACTCGGCCCCGGCGGCCTGCGCGACGTCGAGTTCGCCGTCCAGCTGCTGCAACTCGTCCACGGCCGTGCCGACACCGGCCTGCGCAGCGGCTCCACCCTGGAGGCGCTGGCCGCGCTCGCCGAGGGCGGCTACGTGGGCCGGGCCGACGCCGCCGCACTCGACGAGGCGTACCGCTTCCTCCGGGCGATGGAGCACCGCATCCAGCTCCACCGGCTGCGCCGCACCCACCTCGTCCCCGAGGACGAGGCCGATCTCCGCCGCCTCGGCCGCTCTCTGGCCGCCGCCTTCCGGTGGGACCGCGGTACGGAGCCGGTGGTGACGCTCCGCCGGGAGTGGAAGCGGCACAGCCGCGAGGTGCGCCGACTGCACGAGAAGCTGTTCTACCGGCCGCTGCTGGACGCCGTCGCGCAGCTGGAGCCCGGCGCGGTGCGGCTCAGCACGACGGCGGCCCGGGAACGCCTGGTGGCCCTCGGCTACGCCGACCCCGCCGCGGCCCTGCGCCATCTGGAGGCGCTGGCCTCCGGTGTCAGCCGCAAGGCCGCCATCCAGCGCACCCTGCTGCCGGTGCTGCTCGGCTGGTTCGCCGACTCGGCCGACCCCGACGCGGGGCTCCTCAACTTCCGCAAGGTCTCCGACGCCCTCGGCGGCACCCCCTGGTACCTGCGGCTGCTGCGCGACGAGGGCGCCGCCGCCGAGAACCTCGCCCGGGTCCTCTCCGGCGGCCGGCTCGCCCCCGACCTGCTGATGCGCGCGCCGGAGGCCGTCGCCCTGCTCGGCGCCCCCGACGGGCTGCGCCCGCGCGGCCGCGCCGCCCTGGAGCAGGAGGTGATGGCCGCGGTCAACCGCGCCGACGGCCCGGAGCAGGCGGTCACCGCCGCCCGCGGGGTGCGCCGCCGCGAGATGTTCCGCACCGCCGCGGCCGACCTCATCGGCGCGTACGGCACCGAGGAGAGCCCCGCCCAGCACGACCCCGGCGGCGCCGTCGGCCGGGTCGGCACCGCCCTCACCGACCTCAACGCCGCCACCGTCGCCGGTGCGCTGCGCGCCGCCGTCCGCGCCCAGTGGGGCGACACCCTGCCGACCCGCTTCGCCGTCATCGGCATGGGCCGCTTCGGCGGCCAGGAGCTCAACTACGGCTCCGACGCCGACGTCCTCTTCGTCCACGAGCCGCGCGAGGGCGTGGCCGAGGAGGAGGCCGCCCGCGCCGCCTTCGCCGTCGCCAACGAGATGCGCCGCCTGCTCCAGCTCCCCTCCGCCGACCCGCCGCTGCTCATCGACGCCGATCTGCGCCCGGAGGGCAAGACCGGCCCGCTGGTGCGCAGCCTCTCCTCGTACGCCGCCTACTACCGGCGGTGGGGGCAGCCGTGGGAGAGCCAGGCGCTGCTCCGCGCGGCACCGGTCGCGGGCGACGCCGGGCTGGGGGAGCGGTTCACCGAGCTGATCGACCCGCTCCGCTACCCGGTGGAGGGCCCGGACGAGCACGCCGTCCGCGAGATCCGCCGGCTCAAGGCCCGGATGGAGAAGGAGCGGATGCCGCGCGGCGCCGACCGCACCACCCACGCCAAGCTCGGCCGGGGCGGGCTCTCCGACGTCGAGTGGACCGTCCAGCTGATCCAGCTCCGGCACGCCTGGGCGGAGCCCGGCCTGCGCACCACCCGCACCCGCGAGGCCCTGGCCGCCGCGCACGCGGCCGGGCTCATCGGGACGGAGGACGCGGAGATCCTGGACGAGGCGTGGCTGCTGGCGACCCGGCTGCGCAACGCCGTCATGCTGGTCCGCGGCCGTCCGGGCGACACGTTCCCCGCCGAGGTGCGGGAGCGGGCCGCCGTGGGCCGCTACCTGGGCTACGAGATCGGCAGCAGCGGCGAGCTCCTCGACGACTACCGCCGCGTGACCCGCCGCGCCCGCGGCGTGATGGAACGCCTCTTCTACGACGACCAGGGCTGACCCGGGCCCGGCGGAACGGGCGCCGGCGGGCCCGCCGTGCCGTCAGCCCCGGTCCACCGGTGCCGGGGACCCGCCCGGCCGGTGGCCCGCCGTGCCGCGCGGGGCAGCGCCGCGCGGGCCCGGCAGCATCGCGGGCCCGGTGCCCGGTCCGTCACCGCACGCCGCCCCGAACAGGCGCTCCAGGACCACCGCGACGCCGTCCGCGTCGTTCCCCGGGGCCGTCTCGTCGGCGGCCGCGAGCAGCTCCGGATGGCCGCCCGCCATGGCCACCCCGTACCCGGCCCAGTCCAGCATCGGCAGGTCGTTGGGCATGTCGCCGAAGGCGATGGTGTCCGAGGCGGTGAATCCCAGCAGCTCCGCGGCCGCCGCCAGCCCGGCCGCCTTCGTCGTGCCGGCGGGCAGCAGCTCGACCATGCCCGCCTGCGAGTGGACCACCGTCATCGCGTCGCCCGCCAGCCGTCCGGCGGTCTCGGCCACGGCGCGGTCGGGCAGCTCCCGGTGGCGCATCAGGACCTTCTCGATCGGCTCCGCCCACAGCCGCGCCGGGTCGGTGACCGTCTCGCTGCCCGGCGGGGGCGGTGTGAAGAACCCGGCCGTGCTCACGCAGCGGTTCTCCGGCGCCGCCGTGACCACGCCCAGCTCCAGCGGCCCCAGTTCCCGCTCCACGGCGGCGACCAGGGCACGGGCCGGACCGCGGCCGAGGGAGGCCGTCATCAGCAGCCGGCCGGTGGTGGCGTCGTAGAGCTGGGCGCCCTGCCCGCAGACGGCCAGGCCGTCGTAACCGAGGTCCAGCAGGAACGGGCGGCAGGAGGAGGCGGGCCGGCCGGTGACGACGAGGTGGAGCGCCCCGGCGCCGGTGGCCAGCTTGAGCGCCTGCCGGGTGCGGAGGGAGAAGGTCAGGTCGGTGCGGAGCAGGGTTCCGTCGAGATCGGTGGCGACCACCCGGTACGGCAGCGCGTGCGCCCCGGACCCCCGGTCCGCGGGGCCGTCCCCGTACCCCCGCTCCTCCCCGTACACCAGCCCGTCCCCGAACACCGGCTCGTCCCCGCCCGCCGGGCCGGGGGCGCCCGCCGGCTCAGGTCGCATGGAGCGGCGTCACATGCCGGGGGAGACGGTAGGCGACCGAGCGGTACCAGAGGTACGAGAGCCCGTAGCCGGCGGCCAGGCAGAGCACACCGCCGACGGCGTCCAGCCAGAAGTGGTTGGCCGTCGCCACGATCACGAGCAGGGTCAGCGGCGGGTAGAGCCAGCCCAGCACCCTGGCCCAGAGCGCGGGCGCCAGCATCACGATGGTGATCCCGCACCACACCGACCAGCCGATGTGCATGGACGGCATCGCCGCGTACTGGTTGGACATGCTCGCGAGGTTGCCGGAGGCCATCGAGCCCCAGGTGTCGTGCACGACGACCGTGTCGACGAAACCGCCGTCCGGCACCAGCCGGGGCGGTGCCAGCGGATAGAGGTAGTAGCCGAGCAGCGCGATCCCCGTGGTCAGGAAGAGCACGAGCCGGGTCGCGGCGTAGCGGCCCGGATGCCAGCGGTAGAGCCACACCAGCACGCCGACGGTCACGATGAAGTGCAGGGTGGCGTAGTAGTAGTTCATCCCCACGATGAGCCAGGTCACCGAGTTCACGGCGTGGTTCACGGTGTGCTCGACGGCGATGCCCACCGCCTGCTCCGCCCGCCATATCCAGTCGGCGTTGCGCAGGGCCGCGGCCTTCTGCTCCGGGACGGCGTTGCGGATCACCGAGTAGATCCAGTAACTCACCGCGATGAGCAGGATCTCGAACCGCAGCCGTGGGCGTCGCGGCAGCCTCAGCCGTCCGATCGAAAGGCGTTCCCCCCCGGGCTGGGCCTCTGGCCGTGTGTCGGCCGGTGATTTCTCCAGAGTCCTCACAGTCGCGTCACCCACGCGCCACAGTCTGCCAGACCCCGGCGTGTTCCCGATCACCCTCCGGCCGGGACGTCGGCCGGTGCCCTCCGGGCCGGCGGGGACTGTCCCTGCGGACCCGCGGCGGTCGACCCGCGGACCACCAGTTCGGGCAGGAAGATGAACTCGCTGTGCGGGGCCGGGGTCCCGCCGATCTCCTCCAGCAGCGCGCGCACCGCCGCCTGGCCCATGGCCTGGACCGGCTGACGGATCGTGGTCAGCGGCGGGTCGGTGAAGGCGATCAGCGGGGAGTCGTCGAAGCCGACCACCGAGACGTCCCGGGGGACGGCGAGGCCCTGCCGGCGGGCGGCGCGGATGGCGCCGAGCGCCATCATGTCGCTGGCGCAGATCACGGCGGTGCAGCCGCGCCCGATCAGCGCGTCGGCCGCGGCCTGGCCGCCCTCCAGGGTGTAGAGGGAGTGCTCGATCAGCTCGTCGGACTCCTCCGGGGTCAGCCCCAGCTGCTCGCGCATCCCCTGCCGGAAGCCCTCGGTCTTCCGCAGCACGGGGACGAACCGCTTGGGGCCCAGCGCCAGCCCGATCCGGGTGTGGCCGAGGGCCGCGAGATGCGTCACGGCCAGCCGCATCGCAGCGCGGTCGTCGGGCGAGACGAACGGGGCGCGGACCTTCGGGGAGAAGCCGTTGACGAGGACGAACGGCACGCCCTGCCCGCGGAGCTGGTCGTACCGCTGCATGTCGGCGGAGGTGTCGGCGTGCAGCCCGGAGACGAAGATGATGCCGGAGACCCCGCGCTCCACCAGCATCTCGGTGAGCTCGTCCTCGGTGGAGCCGCCCGGTGTCTGGGTGGCGAGGACCGGGGTGTAGCCCTGGCGGGTCAGGTTCTGCCCGATGACCTGCGCGAGCGCGGGGAAGATCGGGTTGTCCAGCTCGGGGGTGATCAGTCCGACCAGCCCGGCGCTGCGCCGCCGCAGCCGTACCGGGCGCTCGTAGCCGAGGACGTCGAGCGCGGCGAGGACGGATTCGCGGGTGGTCGCGGCCACCCCCGGCTTGCCGTTGAGCACGCGGCTGACTGTCGCTTCGCTGACCCCCGCCTGGGCTGCGATGTCGGCGAGCCGTGCGGTCATAGGGCTGGACTGTACCGGTCGCATGTCAGATTGCCCACCACGCGCAGGATTCGGCCGGAATACGGACGGTTCCGCCGTCCTCGCGCGGGGCGGGGGCGGCCATCGGGGCGCTGCTCAGCAGGGGCCGGCCGGGCCGGGGCAGGGTGACCGGCCGGTCGAGGGTGTTGAGCACGCAGACCACCGGGCCCCGCGTGCCGTCCTCCCCCTCTCCGGCGGACGGCGCCGGGGCGGTGCCCGGGGTGCGGCGGAAGGCGAGGACGCCCTCGGGCGCGTCCAGCCACTCGACGGCGTCGCCCGCGCCGAGCGCCGGGAGCTCGCGGCGCAGCGCGATCGCCGCGCGGTAGAGCTCCAGGGTGGAGGTCGGGTCGCCGGTCTGGGCCTCGACGCTGTATCCGGCCCAGTCACCGGGCTGCGGCAGCCAGCTGGGGCCGCCGGGCTCGGGTCCGAAGCCGTACGGGGCCTCGGTGCCGGACCACGGGATCGGCACCCGGCAGCCGTCGCGGAAGCCGTCCTGGCCGTCGGCGCGGAGGAAGGAGGGGTCCTGGCGGACCTCGTCGGGCAGGTCGGTGACCTCCGGAAGCCCGAGCTCCTCGCCCTGGTAGACGTAGACGGAGCCGGGCAGCGCCAGCATCAGGAGGGCGGCGGCGCGGGCCCGGCGCAGGCCGCGCTCCGGGTCCCCGTCCGCGTAGCGCGTGGTGTGCCGGACGACGTCGTGGTTGGACAGCACCCAGGTGGTGGGCGCGCCGACGGACGCGGTGGCGGTGAGGGAGCTGTCGATCACCGCGCGCATCTCCGCGGCCTCCCAGCCGCTCCGCAGGAACTGGAAGTTGAACGCCTGGTGCATCTCGTCGGGGCGGACGTAGAGGGCGAGCCGCTCGGAGTCCGGGGCCCAGGCCTCGGCGACGCCGATCCGCTCGCCGTCGTAGGAGTCCAGCAGCCGGCGCCAGTGGCGGTGGATCTCGTGGACGCCGTCCTGGTCGAAGAAGGGCAGCTTCTGGGTGCCGATGAGGCTGGCCTGCTGCCCGTGGCCGATGTCGGGCAGGCCCTCGGCCTTGACGAGGCCGTGGGCGACGTCGACGCGGAAGCCGTCCACGCCCAGGTCCAGCCAGAAGCGGAGGATGGCGTCGAACTCGCGGCGGACCTCCGGGTGCTCCCAGTTGAGGTCGGGCTGCTCGGGGGCGAAGAGGTGGAGGTACCAGTCGCCGGGGCTGCCGTCGGGGTTCGTGGTGCGGGTCCAGGCGGGGCCGCCGAAGACGGACTCCCAGTCGTTGGGCGGCAGCTCGCCGTCCGTGCCGCGGCCGGGGCGGAACCAGTAGCGGCCGCGGGCGGGGGAGCCGGGGCCCTCGCTCAGGGCCTGCCGGAACCAGGTGTGCCGGTCGGAGGTGTGGTTGGGGACGATGTCCATGATCACGCGGATTCCCAGCCCGTGGGCGGCGCGGATCAGCTCCCGGGCGTCGTCGAGATCGCCGAAGAGCGGGTCGACGGTGCGGTAGTCGGTGACGTCGTAGCCGCCGTCGGCCTGCGGGGAGAGGTAGAAGGGGGTGAGCCAGACCGCGTCCACGCCCAGCCGGGCCAGATGCGGCAGCCGCTCCCGGGCGCCGCGCAGATCGCCGATGCCGTCGCCGTTGCCGTCGGCGAAGGAGCGGACGTAGATCTGGTAGATGACGGCGTCCCGCCACCAGTGTGTGCCGGTGCCGGAGCCGCCGCGCGGGGCGTCCCCCGGGCCGGCGCCGGGAGCGGGCGCGGGCCGGTCGTGGAGGGCGGGCGTGAGCTCCTGAGTCATCGTCGTTTCCCCTTCGGTAGCCGGTGTTGACGCTCGGCACGGACGCCAGAGAGGACAACGCGCCGCGGCCCCCCGTGGTTGACGTGGGGAACGTAACAGCTTTGCAAGCTCTTGCGGAAGTATCGGCAGATTCTTGCGGCAGGGCCGAAAGTCCCCCGGCCAGGGCCGTCAAGGGGTGGGGTGACAACTGTGCAGACACGCCGCTGTAACGATCCGGCAGCCTTGCAGAAAGTTGCCGCAAGGACTTTCGGCCACATTGCATCCCTGTTACGTTCGCGGTAACCCGGCGCCGCGACGGCGCGGTCAGGGCAGGTGGTCCCCCGGGACCCCGGCCATCACGGGCTCTCATGAAGGAGTAACACCATGCGGCGTGGCATAGCGGCCACCGCGCTGGTCGCGACGCTCTCCCTGGCGGCGACCGCGTGCGGCGGGGACAGCGACAGCGGCGAGAGCGGCGAGAAGAAGGGCTCCGGCGAGCTCTCCGGCACCGTCACCTTCTGGGACACCTCGAACGAGGCCGAGAAGGCGTTCTTCAAGAAGACCGCCGAGGGCTTCGAGAAGGAGCACCCGAAGGTCGACGTCAAGTACGTCAGCGTCCCCTTCGGCGAGGCGAGCAACAAGTTCAAGAACGCCGCGGGCGGCGGCTCCGGCGCCCCCGACGTGATGCGCACCGAGGTCGCCTGGGTCGCCGACTTCGCCAGCCTCGGCTACCTGGCCCCGCTGGACGATACCGCGGCCGTCGACAACAAGGACGACTACCTCGACCAGGCCTGGGGCAGCACCCAGTTCGAGGGCAAGACCTACGGCGTGCCGCAGGTCATCGACACCCTCGCCCTCTTCTACAACAAGGACCTGCTGAAGAAGGCCGGCGTCGAGGTCCCCGAGTCCGTCGAGGACATCAAGAACTCCACCAAGAAGTTCCAGGGCGAGGACGTCACCCCCTTCTACATGCGCGGTGACGACCCCTACTGGTTCCTGCCCTTCCTCTACGGCGAGGGCGGCGACATGGTCGACGCCGAGGCCAAGAAGATCACGATCGACGACGGCGCCGGCGCCAAGGCGTTCGAAACGATCCAGGACCTGGTGGACTCCAAGGCCGCGACGACGGACACCACCGACGGCTGGGAGAACATGCAGAAGTCCTTCAAGGACGGCAAGGTGGCCATGATGCTCAACGGCCCCTGGGCCATTGAGGACACCCTGGCCGGCAAGGAGTTCAAGGGCAACGAGGACAACCTCGGCGTCGCCCCGGTCCCGGCCGGCAGCGAGGCCCAGGGCGCCCCGCAGGGCGGCCACAACCTCTCCGTCTACGCGGGCTCGAAGAACCTGGACGCCTCCTACGAGTTCGCCAAGTACATGAGCTCCGCCGAGGTCCAGAAGGCCACCACCGAGGAGCTGAGCCTGCTCCCGACCCGTACCTCGGTGTACGACGAGCAGACCGTCAAGGACAACACGATGGTCCAGTTCTTCAAGCCCGCCGTGGACAAGGCCGTCGAGCGCCCGTGGATCGCCGAGGGCAACTCCCTCTTCGAGCCCATCCGCGTCCAGCTCGCCGACGTGCTGACCGGCAAGACCGAGCCCGAGGCCGCCGCCGACAAGATCGGTGAGGAGTACGCCAAGCTCCTCAAGGACGGCGACTGGAAGTAGGACCGAGGAACCCAGGGAGAGGCTGACCGACGACCATGGCTGTCGAGACAGGCCGGTCGGTGGCACCGGCCGCGGGCGGAGACGCCCGCGGCCGCGGCCGCGGAACCGGCGGAGCACCCGGCAAGACCCCCGGCCCGCTGCGCCGGGCCCTGGCCACCCACTGGTACGCCTGGGCCATGGTGGCCCCCGTGGTGACCGTCATCGGGGTGATCATCGGCTATCCGCTGGTCCGCGGCATCTATCTGTCGCTGACCGACGCGGACGAGGCCAATGTCGCCCGCACCATCGGCGTCAACGAGATCGACGCGACCTACGAGTTCGTCGGCCTCGACAACTACCAGGCCATCCTCACGGACGGCGTCTTCTGGGACCGGCTCGGCTGGACCGTGCTGTGGACGGTGGGATGCGTCTCCATCACCTTCCTCCTCGGCCTGGTGCTGGCCTCCATGCTCAACCGCAAGGTGCGCGGCCGGACCGTCTACCGGATGGCGCTGATCCTGCCCTGGGGCATCCCGGCCTTCGTGTCCGTCTTCGCCTGGCGGATGCTCTACAACGAGAAGAACGGCATCCTCAACCAGCTGCTGGCCGGCGGCGGCATCGACGGCATCCCCTGGCTGGGCGACCCGACCTGGGCCAAGATCTCCGTCATCGCGGTGAACGTCTGGCTCGGCGTGCCGTTCATGCTCGTCGCCATGCTGGGCGCCATGCAGGGCATCCCCGGCGAGCTGCTGGAGGCCGCCGAGATGGACGGGGCCAACGCCTGGCAGCGGTTCCGCAACGTCGTGCTGCCCGGCATCCGCTCGGTCAGCAGCACCGTGATCCTGCTGAGCACCATCTGGACCTTCAACATGTTCCCGGTGATCTTCCTGCTCACCCGGGGCGGCCCCGGCGACTCCACCGAGATCCTGGTGACCTACGCCTACCGGCTGTCCTTCCTCGTCAGCCCGCGCGACTTCGCCTCCTCCGCGGCCTGGGGCGTGCTCATCCTGCTGCTCCTGTCGGCCTTCGCGGTGGTCTACCGCCGTTCGCTCCGCAAGCAGGGAGAGGTGTGGTGACGACCATGAAGAGCACCGGAACCACCGGAACCCCCGGAACTCCCGGAACCCCCGGCCCCGCGGGGACCATCACGGGCACCACGACGCCCGACCCCGCCACCACCGCCCCGGTACCGGCCGCCGCCGTCCGCGGGGGGAACGGCCGCACCGGCCGCGTCCGCGGGCGCGGCGAGCGCGGGCCGCTGGCCTCCGCCGGGCTGCACGCCGGCCTGCTGCTGGCCGCCGTGACCGCCGTGTTCCCGCCGCTGTGGCTGCTGGTGACGTCCTTCAAGCCCAAGAGCGACGCCTTCACCACCTCACTGGTGGAGAACTTCACCTTCGCCAACTACGACCACGTCCTGAACGACACCCACTTCCTGACCTGGTTCGGGAACTCGGTGCTGATCGTGCTGGTGACCACGTTCCTGGGCGTCTTCATCTCGGCCACCACCGGTTACGCCGTCAGCCGCTTCCGCTTCCCGGGCATGCGCCCGCTGATGTGGACCCTGCTGATCACGCAGATGTTCCCGATGGCGATCCTGATCGTGCCGCTCTACAACCTCATGGCACAGCTCGGGCTCCTCAACCAGCCCGTTGGCCTGATCATCACGTACCTCACCATCGCCGTGCCGTTCTGCGCCTGGATGATGAAGGGCTTCTTCGACACCATCCCCGTCGCCATCGACGAATCGGGGCGTGTCGACGGACTCAACCCCTTCGGCACCTTCTGGCGGCTGATCCTGCCGCTGGCCAAGCCCGGCATCGCCGTCACAGGCTTCTACAGCTTCGTGACCGCCTGGGCCGAGGTCGCCTACGCCTCGGCCTTCATGACCGGCGAGGAGAACCTCACCCTGGCCGGCGGCCTGCAGACCTTCGTCAACCAGTACACGAACGACTGGGGATCGATGACGGCCGCCGCCGTGATCATCGCCGTGCCCGCAATGATCGTCTTCGGTTTCGCCCAGCGCCATCTCGTCGCCGGGCTGACCGCGGGCGCCACCAAGTCGTGACCGGGACCGGCCGCTTACCCACCCCCGCCTGCCACCCGGCGGCCGCGGCCACACCGGCGCCGCGGCCGCCGAGTTCCCCGAGATTCAGGGATGACATGACCCACGACCCCACCGGCACCCCCCAGGCCGGCTCCGCCGCCCCCACCGCGGAACAGCGCACCGGCTGGTGGCGGGACGCGGTGATCTACCAGGTGTACCCGCGCAGCTTCGCCGACGGCAACGGCGACGGCATGGGCGATCTGGACGGGGTGCGCACCCGCCTGCCGTACCTCGCCGGGCTCGGTGTGGACGCCGTCTGGCTCAGCCCCTTCTACGCCTCCCCGCAGGCCGACGCCGGCTACGACGTGGCCGACTACCGCGCCATCGACCCGATGTTCGGCACCCTGGACGACGCCGCCGCGGTCATCCGCGAGGCCCACGCCCTGGGCCTGCGGATCATCGTCGACCTCGTCCCCAACCACTGCTCCGACCAGCACGTGTGGTTCCGGCAGGCCCTGAGCGAGGGCCCCGGCTCACCGCTCCGCGAGCGGTTCCACTTCCGTCCCGGCAAGGGCGCGGACGGCGAACTCCCGCCCAACGACTGGGAGTCCGTCTTCGGCGGCCCCGCCTGGACCCGCACCGTGAACCCGGACGGGACCCCGGGGGAGTGGTACCTGCATCTCTTCGCCCCCGAGCAGCCCGACTTCAACTGGGACCACCCGGCCGTCCGGGACGAGTTCCGCTCCATCCTCCGCTTCTGGCTGGACCTGGGCACCGACGGCTTCCGCATCGACGTCGCCCACGGCCTCGTCAAGGCCGACGGGCTCCCCGACATGGGCCGCGGCGAGCAGCTGAAGCTCCTCGGCAGCCAGAAGCTGCCCTTCTTCGACCAGGACGGCGTCCACGAGATCTACCGCTCCTGGCGGAAGGTCCTCGACGAGTACGCGGGCGAGCGGATCGGCGTCGCCGAGGCCTGGACCCCCAGCGCCGACCGCACCGCCCTCTACCTCCGCCCCGACGAGCTCCACCAGGCGTTCAACTTCCACTACCTGGGCGCCGGATGGAACGCCGCCGAGCTGCGCGAGGCCGTCGACGCGTCGCTCGACGCCATGCGGCCCGTCGGCGCCCCCACCACCTGGGTGCTGTCCAACCACGACGTCGTGCGGCACACCACGCGCTACGCGGACGGGGACCCGGAGCGCGGCCTGCGCCGGGCCCGCGCCGCCGTGCTGCTGATGCTGGCGCTGCCCGGCTCGGCGTACGTCTACCAGGGCGAGGAGCTCGGGCTTCCGGAGGTCACCGACCTGCCCGACGAGGTCCGCCAGGACCCCTCCTTCTTCAAGGAGAACGGCCAGGAGGGCCTGCGCGACGGCTGCCGGGTGCCGATCCCGTGGTCCGGCACCGAGGCCCCGTACGGCTTCGGACCCGAGCCCGGCGGCCCCAGCTGGCTGCCGCAACCCGACGTCTGGGCCAAGTACAGCGTCGAGGCCCAGACCGGCGACCCGACCTCCACCCTGGAGCTCTACCGCGCGGCGATCGCGCTGCGCCGCGAACACCCGGCGCTCGGCGCGGGCGACGCCGTCGAGTGGCTGGACGCGCCCGACGGCGTCCTCGCCTTCCGCCGCACCCCGGCGGACGGAGCCGGCGGCGCGGGCGGTGCGGCCGGCCGTGCTGCGGACGGTGCCTTCGTCTGCACCGTCAACACCACCGGCGCGCCCGTCCGCGTCCCGGCGCCCGGCCGGATGCTGCTGGCCAGTGACGGCGCGGTCGTGGAGGGCCCGGTCGTGGAGGGCGGCGAGGCCGTGCTGCCCGCCGACTCCGCCGTCTGGTGGACGACGTGACCATGGCCGTGCCGCGGGGCGGCGGCGAACCCGCCGCCCCGCGGCTCGCGGACATCGCCGCCCAGGCGGCCGTCAGCGAGGCGACCGTCAGCCGGGTCCTCAACGGCAAAGCGGGCGTGGCCGGTTCCACCCGGCAGCGGGTGCTCGCGGCGCTCGACGTCCTCGGCTACGAACGCCCCGTCCGGCTGCGGCAGCGCAGCGCCGGACTCGTCGGACTGGTGATCCCCGAGCTGACCAACCCCATCTTCCCGGCCTTCGCCCAGGTCATCGAACAGTCCCTGGCCGGGTACGGCTACACGCCGGTGCTCTGCACCCAGATGCCCGGCGGCGCCACCGAGGACGAACTGGTGGAGCAGCTGGAGGAGCGCGGCGTCACCGGCATCATCTTCCTGTCCGGGCTGCACGCCGACACCACCGCCGACCCCGCCCGCTACACCCGGCTGACGGCGCGCGGCGTGCCGTTCGTCCTGATCAACGGCTACAACGAGAACATCGCCGCGCCGTTCGTCTCGCCCGACGACCGCTCGGCGGCCCGGATGGCCGTACGGCACCTCGTCGAGCTGGGCCACGAGCGGATCGGCCTGGCCGTCGGCCCGCAGCGCTTCGTCCCGTCCCGGCGCAAGACCGACGGGTTCGTCGCGGAGCTGCGCGAATCGCTGGGCCAGTCCCGCGAGGAGGCCGAACGGCGCGTCCACCACACGCTGTTCGGGCTGGAGGGCGGCCAGGCGGCGGCGGGCGCGCTGCTCGACGAGGGCTGCACGGGCGTGGTGTGCGGCAGCGACCTCATGGCGCTCGGCGTGATCCGGGCCGCCTGGCAGCGCGGCCTGGACGTGCCCGGCGACATCTCCGTCGTCGGCTTCGACGACACCCCGCTGATCGCCTTCACCGACCCGCCGCTGACGACCGTGCGGCAGCCGGTGCAGTCGATGGCGACGGCCGCGGTCGGCGCCCTGCTGGAGGAGATCGAGGGCAACCCGGTGCAGCGCACGGAGTTCGTCTTCCAGCCGGACCTCGTCGTCCGGGGCTCGACGGGGCCGGCCCGGAGGACGCCGGGCGACTGAGCCGGGGTGCGCGGCGGTCGCCCCGCGCGGCGCGGGAGCGGCCGTCCGTTCGCGTTCCCGTGTCCTCGCCCGCCCCTCGCCCCCGCCCGTCCCGCTGCCGGGCCGGGGCGCTGTGCTGTCCGTACCCGCCCCGGCTGTCCCGCTTCGGGCCGGTTCACGCCGAGCCGCTCCGGAACCCGCCCCGGGATCCGCCGCGGAACCGCTCCGGCGACCGCCGGGAGGGCCGCGGAAAGCGATTGCGGATCTTCCCTCCGCGAACTGTGTTGCTCCGCCCACCGTTTCGGCTACTGTGGCGCGCGCTCCCACACGCGCCCCCCACCAGCCCGTCTCCGGGCTGCTCCGCGCTGTGCGCTCGCCGGAAGGGTTCGAGAGAGGAACCACCGTTGGCAGACGGCCGCCAAGCACGCCATGACGGCACGGAGCCGGAGCGGGGCGCACCCGAGCCGGGCACCCCGGGGCCGGACCCGGAGGTACGGATACCGCCGTACCTCGGAGAAGAGGAGGACGGGGAGCAGCCGCCCGCCACCGGGGACGCCACCGGGGACGCCACCGGGGACGCGGCCGGGGACGGCGCGGAGGACGGCGCGGAGGACGGCGCCCCGTCCGGCGGCGCGCCCGCGACCGCACCCGCGCCGGAACCACGGCCCGGTGTCCCGGCCGGCCCACCCGCCGTTCCGGCCGGCCCGCCCGCCGGTTCCACGGAGGCCGCCGGCCCGCGACACCCCGACCCCGCGGCGTCCACCGGCCGGAGCCCGGGCCCTGCCGCGTCCACCGGCCGGAGCCCGGACCCCGCGGCGTCCGACGGCCGCGGCCCGGATGCCCCCGCGTCCCCCGACGGGGACCCGGATGCCCCCGCGTCCACCGGCCGGCCCGCCGGATCCGCCGCGTCCGCCGACCGGCCGCTGATGGCACCCCCGCCGTGGCGGCGGGACCGGCCCTCCGGGCCGCCGGCCGCCGGGGACGATCCGGTGTTCCGCTCGGCCGTCGTCCCGCAGGGCCCCGGCCGGCCGGGGCGCCCGGCACGGCCGTCGGTTCCGGTGCTGGCCGTGTCCGGTCTCGTGATCGGCTCGGTCCTGGCGCTGGCCCTGTGGTTCGGCGGCAGCGGCGGTCCCGCGGACGCGGGGGCGGACTCCGGCGCCGCACCGTCCTGGCACGCCGCTCCCCGCCCCACCCCGTCCCTGCCGGGCGCCGGCCGGGAGGAACCCTCGAACTCCCCCTCCGGGACGGAGAAGACCCCGTCCCCCTCGCCCAGCGCGTCGCGCACCTCCGCGGCACGCCCGGCGCCCGCCCCGTCCCGTACCGCCGGCCCGTCGTCCGGCTCCCGCACCGGCGGGGACCGTGAGGGCGGCGCGAAGGAGGAGAGCGGCAGGATCAGCGACGGCGGAGCCTCCCGCACCGGATCGGAACGGTCGCTGCGGTCGGTCAACTACCCGGACCGGTACGTGCGTCACCGGGACGGCCGGGTCCTCCTCGACCCCATCGGTTCCCCCGGCGCGGCCCGGGACGCCACCTTCGCCCTGGTGCCGGGGCTCGCCGACGGGCGCTGCCGCTCCTTCCGGACGCTCGACGGCCGCTACCTCCGGCACCGCGACTTCCGCGCCGTCGTGGCGGGCAACGACGGTTCCCGGCTGTTCCGCGAGGACGCGACCTTCTGCATGCGCCAGGGCGCGGCCGGGCGGGGATCGGTCTCCTTCGAGGCGTTCAACCACCCAGGGCGCTTTCTGCGCCACCGGAACTTCGAGCTCCGGCTGGATCCGTGGGAACGCTCGGAGCTCTACCGGGCCGACATCTCCTTCCAGCTGACCTCGCCCCTGGGCTGAGCGCCTTCGGTCCGGGCCGGGGCGGCCGCCGGACCGCCGCCCCGGCCCGTCATCGCTGCTTACTGCGGTTATAGGAGGCGAAGTGTGTTGCGGCGAAGGTCGTTTGGGCTACTGTGACGCGGGTTCGCCCGCGCCTCCGGGGGCTCCGCCACCGGTTCGGAGGCTGCCGCCCCAAGGGCTGTGCGTTGGTCAGAGAAGGTCTTGGGAGGACCCGAGATGACAGCCGACACGCCACGCGACGACGGCCCGGGGCCGGACCCGGCCGTATGGTCGCCCCCCTACTGGGAGGACGGCGCGGAGTGGCCCACCGGCGGCTACACCGGCGCGTTCCCGGCCGGCGGGGAGCCGGCCGCCGCGCCCGGCGCCGACGACCTGGTGGGAGCCGCCCCGGCCGGGTCCTTCTACGGCTCCGGACCCCTGATGCCCCCGCCGCCCCCGCCCCCCGCGCCCCGCGGCAGACGCCGCCGGAAAGAGGGCGGCGGCAGGGCCGGCGGACCGCCGCCGAACCTGTCGGAGTACGGCCTCTCGCTGCCGGAGGACGACGGCACCGGCACCCGGCCCGCCCGCCGGGCGCGCCGTATCGGATGGCGCCTCCGCGACTGGCCGCTGAACCCGATCCTCCTGCTGGCCGGGCTGCTGGCCGCCTCCCTGGTGGGCACGGTCTGGTTCTTCGGAATGGACATGATGGGCGCGGACGGCGACGACGGCCCGGCGGGCGGCGGCGCGGCGCCGGGGGCGTCGGCACCGCCCGGGAGCAGACCCCGGCCCACCCCGTCCCTGCCCAACGCCCCCGCGCCGGGCGCGTCCGGCAAGGGCGGGCTGCCGGCCGAGGGGGCCACGGCGAACCGCTCGTTCCAGTCCGTCAACTACCCCAAACGCTATCTGCGCCGGCGCAACGGCGGGATCTTCCTCGACCCCATCAGCTCCGGCCCGGCCGCGGCGGCCGACGCCAAGGACGCCACCTTCACCGTGATGCCGGGCCTCGCCGACGACAAGTGCTACTCGTTCAAGACGGCCAACGGGACGTACCTGCGCCAGCAGAAGTTCCGCGTGCGGGTCTCCGCCATGCAGGACACGGGCCTCTTCCGCCAGGACGCCACCTTCTGCGCCACCGAGGGGATGGTCGCCGGCGCCACCAGCTTCGAGTCGTACAACTTCCCCGGCCGCTTCCTGCGCCACCGCGACTTCCGGCTGGTGCTCGACCGTCCCGACGGCTCGGACCTCTTCAAGCAGGACGCCTCGTTCCAAGTCATCGCCGCCCTGAGCTGAGCCCGCCGGGACTGCCCCCGGCATGCCTGTGCCCCGGCACCGTTCACGCGACCGGGCACAGGCGTCAACCTCCGGTCGGCTCAGCTCTCGTCATGGGCGTACGCCACGAAGGCCGCCCACGCGGGGGCGAGAACCGGAGCACGGGACCCCGCCGCTCCTTGGAGTCGAGTACGTGAACGGATGCCGGAATGGCGCCATCTCGACGCACTTTCCACCCTCGGGCCCGCCGTAACTGCTCTTGTGCCAGGTCGGATCTGCCGGGTTGCCTGCGAACCGGTGGTCCGGTCACCGGGCCCAACTGGCGGAGTGGGCGGGGGGTTCGGACGGGTGCTCGTACAGAACCGGCGGCCGGTCGTACGCCGCTGGTCGCCCCGCGGGCCGCGCGCCGGGCACCGCCCGGGCCGGCCGGGGATTATCGTGAGCGCCGACCGGAACAATCCGCCGGAATCACGGCATAGCGGAAACAGGGCGGCCCCATGGGGGACTGGTGGTATCGCAACATCGTGGAGCCGGGCAAGCTGCCCCTGCTGCTCAGCCTGGCCGGGTTCGTGACCGTCTTCCTGATCACCCGCGGCATCACCCGGATGATCCGGGCCGGCCGCGGCCCGTTCCGCAACGTCGGCACCGGGCGGGTGCACATCCACCACATGGTGCCCGGCATCGTGCTGGCCGCCGTCGGGGGCTTCGGGATGGCGGCCATCGCGGACGAGAGCGGCGGGGCGGCGGCGATGGCGCTGGTCTTCGGCGCCGGAATGGGCCTCGTCATGGACGAGTTCGCGCTGATGCTCTACCTCAGCGACGTGTACTGGTCCCAGCAGGGCCGCGCCTCCGTCGAGGCGGTCATGCTCACCGCGGCCGCCGTCGGCATGGTGCTGCTCGGCGCGCTGCCGGTGGGCGTGGACGACGTCAGCGAGTCGGAGCAGGACAACCGGGCGGTTCTGGCCCTGACCGTCGCCCTGCACTTCCTCATCGTCGTGACGTCCTTCGCCAAGGGGAAGATGCGGCTGGGCGTGATCGGGATCTTCCTGCCGCCCGTGGCGCTGACCGCCGCCGTGCGCCTGGCCCGCCCCGACTCGCCCTGGGCCCACCGCTTCTACTCGGAGGGCTCGCGCCGCCGGCGCCGGGCCACCAAGCGGGCCCGGCGGCACGACGCCCGCTGGGGCGGCGTCAGCGCGAAGGCGGGCAATCTCCTGGCGGGCAAGCCGGACCGGCACTGACGGCGGGGCCGGTCCGGGCTCCGCTCACCCGCCGCTCCTCGCCGCTCACTCGCCGACCGCTCCGTCGATCCGCTCGCGCAGGAAGTCGGCGTGGCCGTTGTGACGGGCGTACTCCTCGATCATGTGGGCGAGGATGTAGCGCAGGGAGAAGTCCTCGCCGCGGCGGCGGCCCGTGACGTCGAGGGACTCGGCGGCCTCGACGACGGCGCGGGACCGCGCGCACGCCTCCCGCCAGACGCGGAAGGCCTCCTCCGGGTCGGCGGTGTCCACGTCGAAGGCGCCGTCCGTACCGTCCTCGCGGGGCCAGTACCGCGGAACGCTCTCGCCGTTCACCACGTTACGGAACCAGCCGCGCTCGACATCGGCCATGTGCCGCACGAGCCCGAGCAAGGAGATCGGGGACGGCGGTACGGCCCGCTCCCTGAGCTGCCCGGCGGAGAGCCCCGCGCACTTCATGGCGAGGGTGTCCCGCTGGTACTGCACGTATCCGCTCAGCGTGGCCCGCTCGTCGGCGACCGGCGGCGGATCGGTCCTCTGATGATCGGTCATCGGTGGCTCCTTGCGTGGATACCCCCGGCTTCAGCCGGGGGAGGAAAGGCATCCCGTGCCCGGAGCCGCGCAGCGGTGGGGCGCGTTCCGCCGACCGCCCAACGCATGCCGCTGACACGGTAGCTGATAGGATGTGAGGCGTGACGCAGCAGGTCAAGCGGGCTTTCAAGTACCGCTTCCACCCCACGGACGAGCAGGCAGCGGAGCTGTCCCGCACGTTCGGCTGTGTCCGTCTCGTGTACAACAAGGCGCTGGAGGAGCGCACTCGGGCCTGGTACGGGGAGCAGCGCCGCGTCTCCTACGTCCAGTCCTCGGCCGCGCTGACGGAGTGGAAGCGCACCGAGGAACTCGCCTTCCTCGCTGAGGTGTCCAGCGTCCCGCTCCAGCAGGCACTGCGCCATCTTCAGACGGCGTTCGGGAGCTTCTTCGCCAAGCGCGCCAAGTACCCGCGCTTCAAGAGCCGGAAGAAGTCCCGGCAGTCGGCGGAGTACACCCGCTCCGGGTTCACGTGGCGTGACGGCCGTCTGACGCTGGCGAAGATGGCCGCGCCGCTGGACATCCGTTGGTCGCGTCCGCTGCCGGAAGGCGCCGCACCGACCACGGTGACGGTGTCCCGCGACGCGGCCGGGCGCTGGTTCGTGTCGCTGCTGTGCGACGACGTGATCACCCCGGCCCCGGCCACCACGGCGGCGGTCGGTATCGACGCCGGACTCACCTCGCTCGTGACGCTCTCGACCGGGGAGAAGATCGCCAACCCGAAGCATGAGCGGAAGGACCGCGCCAAACTGGCCCGTGCTCAGCGAGAGCTGTCCCGCAAGGCCAAGGGCTCGAACAACCGGGAGAAGGCCCGCCGCAAGGTCGCCCGCGTCCACGCGCGGATCACCGACCGGCGCCGCGACTTCCTCCACAAACTCACTACTCGGCTCGTCCGTGAGAACCAAACGGTCGTGATCGAGGACCTCACCGTCCGCAACCTGGCCAGGAACCACAGCCTGGCGCGCGCCATCTCGGACGCGTCGTGGACCGAGTTGCGGTCGATGCTGGAGTACAAGTGCGCCTGGTACGGGCGTGAACTTGTCGTAGTCGACCGCTGGTTCCCGTCGAGCAAGCTGTGCGGGGCGTGCGGTACCGTCGCGGCGAGCCTGCCGCTGAACGTCCGCGAGTGGACGTGCGACTGCGGCGCCCTCCATGACCGCGACATCAACGCGGCACGCAACCTCAAGGCGGCCGGGCTGGCCGTCTCGGCCTGTGGAGGCGGTGTAAGACCTCAACGAGAGTCCTCTCGGACGGGGCAACTGCCTGCGAAGCAGGAAGCCCTCACTGCGAAGTGAGGAATCCCCCGCCTTCAGGCGGGTGGAGGAAGTCAACGGGACATCATGCCGTCCGGCGGATGGGCGGGCGTACCGGATGACCGCCCGGCACGCACCCGTGGGCACGGCGAACGCAACGGGCAGCGTCGCGCCGCCGGGAGAGAAGTACCAGAAACCGCCTGCTCGCTGGGCATGCCGGAGGGGCGGCGGCCGGCCGCCGGGCGGTCGCACGCCCCCGCCGTGACGCGGACTCCCGTTCCCCTGGAACCGGCCCGGCCGGACGGGCGCGTGGGGTCCGCGGACGGGGCGGCCCGGAAACGGCCACGCCCTGCGGATCCCCCGGCCGGCCGGGCCGGGCAGGGCTGAACGTAACACTGCTGCAATAGTTTGCGAAAGAGTTTGCAGGCGTCCAAGCCGCCGTGGGGCGACGGTATTTCGCCTCCGTAACGCGGTTGTGTCCAGGGTCTTGACCTCGGACGGCGGGGAGCCTACCGTCCGGTACCCAACCTCTTGTTGTTTCTTGCAGCAAGAACCTTCATCGGCCTTAGGGGCATGGCGCGTTGCCGCACGAGGCTGCTCCCCCACCCCTTTCCTCACCCAGGAGGAAGCAATGGCCCGTAGCGTCAGCAGACGCCGACCCCTGGCCGCGGCACTCGCCCTCGTGGCGGGCGCCGCCGCCGGACTCGCCTCCCCCGCCGCCACCACTCCGGCCCAGGCGGCGCCCCCCGGCAACAAGCAGGTCACCGCCGTGCTCTTCGAGTGGCGGTTCGACTCCGTCGCCAAGGAGTGCACCCAGACCCTCGGCCCGGCCGGCTACGGCTACGTCCAGGTCTCGCCCCCGCAGGAGCACATCCAGGGCGGGCAGTGGTGGACCTCCTACCAGCCCGTCAGCTACAAGATCGCGGGGCGGCTCGGAAACCGCGGCGCCTTCAAGAACATGATCGACACCTGTCACGCGGCGGGCGTCAAGGTCGTCGCCGACACCGTCATCAACCACATGTCGGCCGGCTCCGGCACCGGTACCGGCGGGTCCTCGTACTCCAAGTACGGCTATCCGGGCATCTATTCGGGCGCCGACATGGACGACTGCCGGTCCGAGATCAACAACTACGGGGACCGGTACAACGTCCAGCACTGCGAGCTGGTCGGCCTCGCGGATCTCGACACCGGCGAGGACTACGTCCGCGGCCGCATCGCCGGCTACATGAACGACCTGCTCTCCCTGGGCGTGGACGGCTTCCGCATCGACGCCGCCAAGCACATGCCGGCCGCCGACCTGGCGAACATCAAGT
The DNA here is from genome assembly GCF_000220705.2 of Streptomyces xinghaiensis S187. GTDB lineage: Bacteria > Actinomycetota > Actinomycetes > Streptomycetales > Streptomycetaceae > Streptomyces > Streptomyces xinghaiensis. Next base: position 5,503,936 of record NZ_CP023202.1, read on the forward strand.
CCCGGCTGAGCAACCCGAACGCCTACTGGAAGCAGGAGGCGATCCACGGGGCCGGTGAGGCCGTCTCCCCGAGCGAGTACCTGGGCACCGGTGACGTCCAGGAGTTCCGCTACGCCCGCGACCTCAAGCGGGTCTTCAACAACGAGAACCTCGCCTACCTCAAGAACTACGGCGAGGGCTGGGGTTATATGAGCAGCGGCAAGTCCGCCGTCTTCGTCGACAACCACGACACCGAGCGCGTCGGCGACACCCTCAGCTACAAGGACGGCGCCACCTACACCCTGGCGAACGTCTTCATGCTCGCCTGGCCGTACGGCGCCCCCGACGTCCACTCCGGCTACGAGTGGACGGACAAGGACGCCGGCCCGCCCGGCGGCGGCACGGTCAGCGCCTGCTGGCAGGACGGCTGGAAGTGCCAGCACAAGTGGCCGGAGATCCAGAAGATGGTCGCCTTCCGCAACACCGCGGGCAGCTCGGCCGTCACCAACTGGTGGGACAACGGCAACGACGCCATCGCCTTCGGGCGCGGCAACGCCGCCTATGTGGCCATCAACCACGAGGGCGGGTCGCTCAGCCGGACCTTCCAGACCTCGCTGCCCAGCGGTTCGTACTGCGATGTGCAGAGCGGGAAGACGGTGACGGTCAACGGCTCCGGCCAGTTCACCGCCACCCTCGGCGCCCACACGGCGCTCGCCCTGCACACCGGCGCCCGGAGCTGCTGACCGCTCCCGGAAGCCGCCGGCCGTCCACCGGACCGGTCCGCGGTCCGTTCCGGCGGACCGGGGACGCCCTCTGCGCGGGGGCGTCCCCACCGGGCGGGGGCGCCCCTTCCCGGCGGGCGCCACCGCCCCGGGCGCCGGCCGTCCGGCCCGTACTCCCCGACGGGCCGGGCGGCCGCTCCCCGGCCCCGGGCCCGTTCCGCCGTCCCCGTACTCCGTCCTCCGCCCTCCCCGCTCACCGAGTTTCCGCGTCCGTCCCCCTGCGGGCCCGCCTCCGCGCCACCCCGGCGTGCACCCCGTTCCACCAGCCCTTGAGGAGATGTCACCCGTGACCGGTCACCCGCGCCGCAGAGCGGCCTCGGCGGTCCCCGCGACCGCCGCGGCCCTCGCCGCGGCGCTCTTCGCGGCCGTCCTGCCCGCGGCGCAGCCCGCGTCCGCGGCACCGCCGCCCCCGAAACCGCCGTCGGACCGGTCGCTGGCGGCGCAGCCCGCGCGCCACGACCAGTCGCGCGAGCAGTTCTACTTCGTCCTGCCGGACCGGTTCGCCAACGGCAGCCGCGCCAACGACAGGGGCGGGCTGTCCGGCGGCCGCCTCGACACCGGCTTCGACCCGTCCGACAAGGGCTTCTACCAGGGCGGCGACCTCAAGGGCCTGACCCGCAAGCTGGACTACATCAAGGGCCTCGGCACCACCGCCATCTGGCTGGCGCCGATCTTCAAGAACCGGCCGGTGCAGGGGGAGGGCGAGAACGCGTCGGCCGGCTACCACGGTTACTGGATCACCGACTTCACCCGGGTCGACCCGCACTTCGGGACGAACGCCGAGCTCACGAAGCTGATCGACAAGGCCCATGCCAAGGGCATGAAGGTCTACTTCGACGTCATCACCAACCACACCGCCGACACCGTCGACTACGCGGAGAAGGAGTACGGCTACAAGCCCAAGGGCGCCTTCCCGTATCTCGACAAGGACGGCCGCCCGTTCGACGACCGCGACGGCATGCCGCGCAAGGGCGTGGACCTGGACGCCTTCCCCTACACGCCCGTGGCGAAGGGGGAGAAGAAGGTCCCGGCCTGGCTCAACGACCCGGCGATGTACCACAACCGGGGCGACTCCACCTTCGCGGGCGAGTCCGGTGAGTACGGCGACTTCTTCGGCCTGGACGACCTGTGGACCGAGCGCCCCGAGGTCGTGCGGGGGATGGAGAAGATCTACCAGCGCTGGGTGAAGGACTTCGGCATCGACGGCTTCCGGGTGGACACCGTCAAACACGTGGACCTGGACTTCTGGACGCAGTGGGCCACCGCCCTCGACGCCTACGCGGCGAAGCGCGGCCGGGACGACTTCTTCATGTTCGGCGAGGTCTACTCCGCCGACCCGGCCGTCACCTCCCCCTACGTCACCCGCGGGCGCCTGGACTCCACCCTCGACTTCCCCTTCCAGGAGGCGGCGCGCTCCTACGCCTCCCAGGGCGCCGAGGCGTCCGGGCTGTCGGACGTCCTCGCGCAGGACTACCGCTACACCACCGACGGCGCCAACGCCTACTCCCAGGTCACCTTCCTCGGCAACCACGACATGGGCCGCATCGGGAGCTTCCTCAAGAAGGACAACCCGGACGCGGACGGCGGGGAACTGCTCCGGCGGGCGAAGCTCGCCAACGAACTGATGTTCCTGACCCGCGGCAACCCGGTCGTCTACTACGGCGACGAGCAGGGCTTCACCGGCGCGGGCGGCGACAAGGACGCCCGGCAGACCCTCTTCGCCTCCAAGACCGCCGACTACCTGGACGACGACCAGCTCGGCACCCGCCGCACCCACGCCGAGGACGCCTACGACACCCGGCACCCGCTCTACCGGCAGATCGCCGGCCTGTCGCGGCTCACCAAGAAGCACCCGGCGCTGCGCGACGGCATCCAGACGGAGCGTCTTGCCGACAAGTCGGTTTATGCCTTCTCGCGGACGGACGCCCGGAAGAAGACCGAGTACATCGTCGCCTTCAACAACTCCACCAAGGCGAAGACCGCCGAGATCCCCACCGGCTCCGCCCGCATGACGTTCCGTACGCTCCACGGCGGCTCCGGCGGCTCCGGCGGCTCCGGCGGCTATGACGACGCGGACCGCGTGGTCAGCGGCGCCGACCAGAAGATCGAGGTCACCGTCCCCGCCCTCTCGGCGACCGTCCTCAAGGCCGCGAAGCCGCTCGCCGCGCCTGCCGCCAAGCCCTCGCTGACCCTCACCGCCCCGGAAAAGGGCGCCACCGGCACCGTCGAACTCACCGCCGACGTGGACGGCGGACAGCTCAACCGGGTCGTGTTCGCCGCCCAGACCGGCCGCGGGAAGTGGCGGGTGCTCGGCAGCGCCGACCACGCCCCGTACCGGGTCACCCACCACATCGAGGACACCGTCCCCGCCGGAACCGCCCTGCGCTACAAGGCCGTCGTGGTGGACAGCAAAGGCCGGACCGCGAGCGCCCTCGCCTCCTCCGCCACCGGGCAGCCCTCCGCGCCCGACAGGCCCACCGCCGTCGAACGGGACTACGCCGTCGTCCACTACCGCCGCGCCGACGGTGACTACGAGGGCTGGAGGCTGAGGGCCGGCGAGCGCACCGGCGCCTTCACCGGCCGCGACGCGTACGGCGCCTTCGCCTGGATCACCCTGGGCGAGGGCGAGAGCGCCGCCGAACTGAAGTTCACCGTCGAGAAGGACGGCACCGCCGACGGCCCCGAACGCACCATCGACCTGGCGAAGACCGGCGAGGTGTGGATCGAGCAGGGCGACGACGGCCTCACCGGCGAGCGCCCCGACGGCGTCTACCCGCCGCAGGACACGACCAAGGCCGTCATCCACTACCAGCGCCCCGGCGGCGACTACGACGGCTGGGGCCTGCACACCTGGACCGGCGCGGCCGAGCCGACCGAGTGGTCGAAGCCGCTGGAGCCGGTCCGGAAGGACGCCTTCGGCGCCACCTTCGAGGTGCCCCTCGCCGAGGGCGCGACCTCCCTGTCGTACATCCTCCACAAGGGCGACGAGAAGGACCTTCCGAGCGACCAGTCCCTCGACCTCGCCGCCCACGGCCACGAGGTCTGGCGGCTCGCCGGCAAGCCCGGTCATCTGCTCCCCGCCACCGGCGGCGCCCCCGACCTCGACCTCACCAAGGCCGAGGCGCAGTGGATCGACCGCGACACCGTCGTCTGGAAGGTGAAGGCCACCGCCGCCACCAGCCAGCAGCTCGTGTACGCCCCCCGGGGCGGCATCACCGCCGAGGACGGCGCCCTCTCCGACGAGGGGCAGTGGCTGCGGCTCGCCCCCTCCGCGCTGACCGACGCGCAGAAGAAGAAGTACCCGCACCTCGCCGACCACCCGGCCTTCCGCCTGGACGAGCGCGACCGGGACCGGGTGCGCGAGGCCCTGCGCGGCCAGCTGATCGCCACCCAGCGCTCGGCCTCCGGCGCGCTGCTCGCCGCCACCGGCGTCCAGATCCCGGGCGTGCTCGACGACCTGTACGGAGCGGAGGCGACCAAGGCCGGCCTCGGCCCGGTCTTCGCCGCGGACGGCACCCCGTCCCTCTCCGTCTGGGCCCCCACCGCCCGCGAGGTCTCCCTCGAACTGGACGGCGAGAAGGTCGCGATGCGCCGTGACGACGCCAGCGGCGTCTGGAGCGCGGCCGGGAAGAAGAACTGGCGCGGCAAGCCGTACCGCTACGCCGTGACCGTCTGGGCGCCGAGCGTCCAGAAGCTCGTCACCAACAAGGTCACCGACCCCTACTCCACCGCCCTCACCGCCGACTCGAAGGAAAGCCTGGTCACCGAGCTGGCCGACCCGGAGCTGGCCCCCGAGGGCTGGGCCTCGCTGAAGAAGCCGGAGGCGGTGCCGCTGCGCGACGCACAGATCCAGGAGCTGCACGTCCGCGACTTCTCCGCCGCCGACCCCACCAACGAACACCCGGGCGAGTACCTGGCCTTCACGGACCGCGACGCGGACGGCATGAAGCACCTGGAGAAGCTGGCGGACGCCGGCACCTCGTACGTCCACCTGCTGCCGGTCTTCGACATCGGGACCATCCCCGAGCGCAGGGCCGACCGCACCGAGCCGGACTGCGACCTGGCCGCCCTCCCCGCCGACTCCGAGCAGCAGCAGGAGTGCGTCGGGAAGGCCGCCGCCGGGGACGGCTACAACTGGGGCTACGACCCGCTGCACTACTCCGTCCCCGAGGGCGGCTACGCCAGTGACCCCGACGGCCCCCGCCGGACCGTGGAGTTCCGGAAGATGGTGCAGAGCCTCAACGGCAGCGGGCTGCGCACCGTCATGGACGTCGTCTACAACCACACCGTGGCGAGCGGCCAGGACGGCAAGTCCGTCCTCGACCGGATCGTCCCCGGCTACTACCAGCGGCTGCTGGCGGACGGCTCCGTGGCCACCTCCACCTGCTGCGCCAACACCGCGCCCGAGCACGCCATGATGGGGAAGCTCGTCGTGGACTCCGTCGTCACCTGGGCGAAGGAGTACAAGGTCGACGGCTTCCGCTTCGACCTCATGGGCCACCACCCCAAGGCCAACATGCTCGCCGTCCGCGAGGCGCTCGACGCCCTGACGGTGGAGAAGGACGGCGTGGACGGCAAGGAGATCATCCTCTACGGGGAGGGCTGGAACTTCGGCGAGATCGCCGACGACGCACGCTTCGTCCAGGCCACGCAGAAGAACATGGCGGGCACCGGCATCGCCACCTTCAGCGACCGGGCCCGCGACGCGGTGCGCGGCGGCGGCCCGTTCGACGCCGACCCCGGTGTCCAGGGCTTCGGCTCCGGCCTCTTCACCGAGCCCAACGGCTCCGACGCCAACGGCAGCGAGGCGGAGCAGAGGGCACGGCTGCTGCACTACCAGGACCTCATCAAGGTCGGGCTGAGCGGCAACCTCGCCGACTACTCCTTCACCGGCTCCTCCGGGAAGCAGGTCAAGGGGTCCGAGGTGGACTACAACGGCTCACCGGCCGGCTACGCCGCCGCCCCCGGCGAGGCCCTGGCCTACGCCGACGCCCACGACAACGAAACCCTGTACGACGCGCTGGCGTTCAAACTGCCCGCGGACATCCCGGCGGCCGACCGGGCCCGGATGCAGGTCCTCTCCATGGCCACCGCGGCGCTCTCCCAGGGCCCGGCGCTCTCCCAGGCGGGCAGCGACCTGCTCCGCTCCAAGTCGCTGGACCGCAACTCCTACGACAGCGGCGACTGGTTCAACGTCCTGAACTGGGACTGCGAGAAGGGCAACGGCTTCGGCCGCGGCCTGCCCCCGGCCGCCGACAACAAGGACAAGTGGCCCTTCGCCAAGCCCTTGCTGAGCGAACCGCAGCTCCGGCCCGGCTGCACGGAGATCGAGGGCGCCTCGGCCGCGTACCGGGACCTGCTCCGCATCCGCACCACCGAGCCGGTGTTCGGCCTGGACACGGCGGAAGCGGTGCAGAAGCGGCTGTCCTTCCCGCTCAGCGGCGCGGGGGAGACGCCCGGCGTCATCACCATGGCCCTCGGCGACCTGATGGTGGTCTTCAACGCCACCCCGCGGGAGCAGACGCAGAAGGCCGGCTCGGCGGCCGGGAAGGGCTACGCCCTCCACCCGGTCCAGGCCGGGGGCTCGGACGGCGTGGTGAAGAAGGCGTCCTACGCGCGGGACTCGGGCGCCTTCACGGTCCCGGGCCGCACGGTGGCGGTCTTCCAGCGGCACTGATCCGGCGGCCGGTTCCGCGGACCGGACCACGGGGTGAACGGACCACGCGGTGAACGGACCATCCGGGCACGTCCCTCGGGGCGAGCGCGGGTGGTCCGTTCGCGTGTGAGGGGGAAGAGGAAGAGGGAGGGCCGTACGAGCCGTGCAGCCCACGGCGGCGGTTCAGACGGCGGTTCAGACGGCGGTTCAGGCCCCGGGCCGGGGGCCGAACTCCGTGAGCCGGGCGAGAAAGGCGGCGAAGGCGCCGTCCGGCGCCTGTTCGGAGATGATCGCGCGCACCACGGCGGCGGTCTCCTCGTCGTACGCGGCGGTGACGGCCGCCAGCGCCAGGAAGTCGTGCGCGAGCTGCAACTCCATCTCCTCACGCGGCACATCGCAGCCGTCGAGCCAGGTCAGCGCCGTGGTCTCGGCGAGCCCGATCCAGGAGCGGACGACGAGGCCGAGACGCGGGCCTGGCTCGTCGGTCCCCAGGTGGAGGAGGATCTGCCGGTAGGCGGCCTCGCGGACGTCGTCGATGAGCGCGTTGGCGCGCTCGGGGCCCACGGCGCTGCCGCCGCGCAGCAGGGCGGCGAAGCCGGGGCCGTGGTCGTCGACGAAGTCGAAGTAGCGGTTCACGACCCGCAGCATCCGTGCCCCGAGCGGGCCTTCACGGGGCTCGGTGAAACGGTTCGCCAGTTCCTCCGCGGCCCGGCTGACCGCCGCTTCGTACAGGCTGTGCTTGCCCGGGAAGTAGTGGTAGACGAGCGGCCGCGAGATCCCCGCGGCCGTCGCGATGTCGTCGATGGACACCTCGTCGGGGGAGCGGCGGCTGAACTGTTCCAGCGCCACGGCGATCAGTTGTTCCCGCCGCTCTTCGACACCCATCCGGCGGCGTACCACGGTCGTCATGGTGGCTACCTTAACGACCGGTTATCTGCGTGTTGTGTCCCCGGCGCCAGGTGTGACGGGCGGCACGGGGGCGTGCCGGGGCGGAGGTGAGGGCCGGTTCCGGCGTTACCCGTGGGGCGGATGTTGCTGGAGGGGCGGGAGTTGGGGCGCTTTCCGCCGAGGCGGACGGGGCGGGGCCAGGTTGAATGAATACCCTAGGGGGTATACAATGTCGGCATGAGGGGACAGCCGCGCGGCACCGCAGGACCGGGGCGAGGGCTCCGGTGGCTCCCGGCCGGATCACCGGCCGCCCCGGCCGCCCCGCACGGCCCCCCGGCCGGGGGCGGCGGCCACTGCCGGGACACCCGGCCCGTGATGCCGCCGGGACCGGCAGCGGAGGACCGGGCGCGGGAGGACGTCCGCGCCCGGCTCGCCCGGCGCTTCCCGGACACCCCCTCCGAGGTGCTGGACGCGGTGCTGGCGGAGGAGTCCGCCGTCCTCGCCTCCGCGCCGCTCCGGCACTACGTGCCGGTCCTGGTGTTCAAACGCGTGTGCCGCCGGCTGGCCGGGGACGGCCCGGCCGGGGCGGAAGCCGGAGGGGAGCCGTCATGAGGCCCGTACCGAAGTGCGTCCTCGACCGGTCGCGGCCGTGCAACTCCTGCATCGCCGCCGATCCCCGCAGCTGCCCGTACCCCTATCTGCTCGGGGAGAGCGACCTCGGGGAGCCGGACGAGGAGGCGGAGGGGGAGCCGGCGCCCCCGGAGAACGGCGCCGCGGCGCCCTCCCGGCAGCCGGGAGAGCGCCGCGGGTTCCCCGTCCTTCCCGGCCCGCCCGGGCCCGTCGGGGCCGGGCCGCTCCTCAGCTCACCTGCCAGCCGCTGAACTCCACCAGGCCGCGCCCGCCGTCACCCCCGTTGGCCGCGCTCATGAACATCCCCGCGTCCTGCGGCCCCGCGGCCGGTCCCGGCACCCGGACGGCCGCCACGGTGCGCCAGGTCGCTCCGTCGTCCGCCGAGCACTCCCCGGTGTACGCGTCCTCGCCGGTGCGGGTCAGGCGCAGCACGACCGGGGCGGTGAGACCCGTGACGCGGCGGTAGGTGTCGAGGGTGCCGTCGCCCGTGGCGTCGTAGGAGAGGACGACGCCGTTGGCCGGGGTGACGGAGAGATTGAGGAAACCGGGGGAGCCCGCCTCCTCCAGGGAGTTGCGGACGACGAGGCCCGCGCGGGCCCACGGTCCGGTGACGGCCTGGCTGTCGACGCGGACGGTCACCGCCGTGCCCGGGGCCAGGACGCCCGGGCGGTAGAGCGCGCCGAACTCGGCCGTGGCCTTCCACAGATCGGCGCCCGCGCCCTCGATGGCCCAGCGGTCGCCGAGCTGCCCGAAGAGCGCCGCGTTCCCGTTCGCCGTCCGCCAGCCGGGCCCGGGCGGGCTCGCGACGTACAGGACGCCGGGGTGGGCGGTGCGCACCGGTGCTTCGTCGCGCGGCCCGTAGCGCACCGCGATCTCGTACGGCAGCGGGTCCAGGGGGCGCGCCGGCGGGCCCGCGGGGGCGGCCACCCGCCAGCGGGCCCGGCCCTCACCGCCTGCCGGGACCGGCGGCAGGGTGACGGTCTCCCCGGGTCCGCCGGTGAGGCCGGTGAGGGTGAACCCGACGGAGCCGGTGGGGGCCAGGCCGTTGGTGTTGCGGAACGCCGCGGTGAGGTCGGTGCCGCCGCCGGGCGGGATCGCCGCCGGGTCCGCCGAGACCGTGACGACCCCCTGGTACGGGGCCCGGGCCAGCTCGTCGTGGACGCGCCGCGCGGTGCGGAAGGCGTCGGTGACGGGCCGCTCCGGGTACCTCTGCCGCTCGCGGGTCCAGGGCTCCTCGACGGCGTACCAGTCGAAGGCGCGGGGATCGCGGCCCTCGGCGAGGGCGTTCTCCAGCTCCTCCAGGTAGCTCCGCCACTGGGGGAGGTGGAAGTCGCCGATGAGGCCGTTCCAGTCGCGGTTGGCGTAGTTGGCCAGGCGCCCGCCGTCGGCGGTGGGGCGGTCGGCCCAGGTGGTGATGAGCGTGCGGGCCGTCTGTTCGAGCCGGTCGGACTCGGCCTCGTCCGACCCCATGCGGCGGGCGTCGGCCAGCCAGGGGCCCAGCAGGAAGCGGTGGTGGGCGCCCGCCATGGCGTCGCTGAGCCGCATCAGCCGCAGCCACAGCGCGGACAGGGCCCGGAAGGTCTCCAGGTCCCCCCGCTCGTAGGCGGTGCGGAGCTGCGGCAGGAGCTGCCAGGAGCGGTTCGCCAGGGCCTGCCGGCCGAGGTCGGTGAGGTCGTGCCGGTAGGCGTCGGAGCCGCGCAACGCGGCCCGGACGCCGAGCAGGGCGGCGAAGGCCGTGTCGAAGGCGGCCGGGTCGAAGGCCGGCATGTGGGTGGCGTAGTGGGTGCCGGAGCGTGCGGTGAGGCCGGGGCGGGCGGCGAAGATGCTGTCGTGCGGACGCCCGTCGCGACTGCCGATCTCGTAGGCGGTCTCCCGCAGCGCGGCGAGGGCGGCCCGGGCCTCGCGGTCGCGGCCTCCGTAGCGGATGTCGGCGTACTCGGCGAACCAGGCGGCGCGGTCCACCCGCTCCTCGCGCCAGGCGAGTTCGCTGAAGAGTTCGAAGGCGGCCGGGTCGCGCTCGGCGGCCTCCGCCATATAGGCCGTGCCGGTGAGCTGGCTGCCCGGCTTGTCGCGCCAGACCGTGAACCGCTCGGTCCACCGGTGGGTCTTGGCCCCGAGGGTGGTACGGCCGCCGAAGTTGGGGATGGTGCCGAAGGCGTACGGGGTGCCGCCCCAGTCGGCCTCACGGTCGGTCACCCGTTCCAGGTCGGAGAGCCCGTCGACGACGAGCATCCGCTCCTTGTCGAGGGCGTCCAGCAGTTCCCGGCGCGGGTTCTCCTGCCAGCCGAGGATGACCCAGATGGAGCCGGGGCGGGCGGTGCGCAGCGCGGTCTCGACGGCGCGCGCCGCTTCGGGGACGGGCACGTCCCCCGGGTCGCCGCCCTCGTGCAGCAGGTCCATCTTGAAGTGGTCCGCCGCGCCGAAGAGTTCCTCCTGATGGCGGTAGAAGGACGCGGCCACGGCGCGGAAGGCGGCGGTGCGCGGGTCGAGCCAGTCGGGGCGCTCCAGGCCGGCCCAGGTGCCCTGCGGGATGGTGCGCGCCCCGTCGTTGCGCTCGGCGAAGCCGCCGGGGACGGTGCCGAAGTAGCCGGGGAGCACCGGGGACATGCCCAGCTCGCGCAGCCGGTCGCAGATGCGGCGGCCCAGGGCGGTGCGGCGCGCCAGCAGTTCCGGGCTGACGGGGCCGCCGTAGCCGCTCATGTTCTGCAGCAGCCACCACGGCTGGTGGGAGGGGGCCGGGATCCAGGCGCGGGCCTCCTCGTCGCTGTAGCCGAAGTCCAGCAGCAGCCGGTGGTAGACGGCTTCCTGGCCGGGGGTGACCAGCACCTGGTTGCAGCCGTGCAGCGCCAGGATGTCGATCAGGCGTTCCCAGCGCGGCCAGTCGGCGTACGGGGCGGTGTAGCCGTCGTGCGTGTCGTTGAGGGCGAACCGGTTCGGTACGGTCGCGGACCGGACAAGCGGACGGTCCGGCGCGGGCAGCCGGCGGGGCAGTTCCGTCTGGCTCCCGGACCAGCTGAGATGGGCGCGGCAGACGTACTTCAGATACCAGTTGACCCCCGTGAGCAGCACCGCCGGGCCGGTGCCCGCCACCTCGACGCGCCCCGCGGCGCCGGTGACGCGGAAGCGCTCCCGGCCGCCGGACAGCGGCCGGAGCCGGAACTGGCCCGCGTGGCCGGGCAGCAGGCGCTCCAGCGCCGCGCGGGCGGGTGCGGGGTCGAAGGGCGGGCCGGCCGCGGTGGTCTCGGCGCGGGCGGCCGGTGCGTGGTCGCCGAGGGCCGCGATGCCCAGGGCACCGGCGGCTCCCAGCAGAACCCGTCTGGTCGGTTCGGACACGTGCGCTCCCCACTCTGCGTAGCACAGCGGTAACAGGTGCGTGAGGTGTGCACGCTAACGAGCCGGCCGGGGCCCGGCAATGAGACGCGCGACGCGGTGAGCCGTACCCCGGGACACACCGAGAAGTCACCATGCGGCCCCCGCGGGGCCGCACCCATCCGGAGGACCGATGTCATCGAAGCGTTCGGCGGCGCGTACCGCCGCCGTCATCCCGGCGCTGGCCTGCGCCCTGCTGCTTGCCGCCGGCTGCGGCGGCGGGGACGGCGGGGACGGCGGGGCGGACGACAGGGCCGGCGTCCCCGAGGCGGCCACCGGCACCGTGGAGCAGCTCGCCGGGAAGGCGGGCTGCGAGAAACCGAATCTGCAGATCGACGCCGAGGAGCTGCGGCAGGGACGGTGCGGCAGGGGCGACGGCCGCTATGTGCTGGCCACCTTCGCGACCCACAAGGGGCAGCAGGACTGGCTCTCCGAGGCCGAGGGCTACGGGGGCACCTATCTGGTCGGCCCGAAGTGGGTCGCCGTGGGCTCCCCGAAGGTGGTGGAGAGCCTGCGCGGCAAGCTCGGCGGCGACATTGAGACGGGCGCCTCGCACGGCCCCGCGCACGGCGAGGGCTCGGGCGGCGCGTCCGAGGACTCCCCGGAGGAATCCCACGGGGACGCGCACCAGGGGGGCCACCAGGGCTCGCACGGCTGACCGTACCGGCCGGCCCGTCCGCAGGAGACCCGGACCGGGCGGCACGGCCGCACGCGGAAACGACGGCGGGGGTGCCGGTGAGGATCACCGGCACCCCCGCCCCGTGACGGCCACAGGGGAGGCCGTCAGGGGAGTGGGATGACGAGGGACCGGGTCATCGGGGGGACCGAATCAGCGGTCCGGCAGCGCCGGGAGGGGCACCGTCAGGTGCACTCCTGGCCGCTGTTGATGCACTCCACCGCCTCCGCCATCAGGTTCTCGGAGAACACGTTGATGAAGTCACCGTGGTCCGTGATGGGCTTGTGCAGCTGCTCCGGGAAGGAGTCCACGGCGAAGTTGGTGCCCTCCGGCACGTCGTAGACGATCCGCTGCACGAGCTTCGGGATGGCCACGAAGCCCTCGTCGCAGGAGCCGTCCTCATTGGCGAAGTCGACGTGCGTGCGGTGGTTGGCACTGTCGGCGTTCTGGCCGTCCCAGCAGCTCTGGAACTCGAACTTGCGCACCACCTGGCTGCCCTCGGGGCACAGCGGGTACTTGTCCGCGATCTGCCGGTCCTCGAAGCCGGTGCAGCTCCAGGAGGAGTTGGCGTTGTCCGTGCCGTTGGTGAAGGCCTTGGCGTCACCGGTGATGATGCGCAGGAAGCGCGGCATCTCCACGACCTCGCCGACCGGGCTGCCCTGGAACTCCATCGTCACCTCGGCCGGGGTGATGATCTTGCCGACGTTGCCGTCGAGGCCGCCGCCCGGGGTGTTGACGTCCGCCTCGTCACCGCCGGTCAGGTCGCGCAGGACCGGCCAGTAGTACGTGGACTGGTCCTCCTGGTTGGCGCAGGTGGTCTCGCCCTGGGCCAGGTCCTCGTCGACGGCGAAGGCGTCGTTGGCCTGGTTGCCGACGTAGTCGTGCATGTGGTGCGCGGCGTTGACCACACCGGGCGCCACGATGATGTTGTCCGAGTTGAACTTGCCGTTCTCGTTGACGCCGCAGTCGCTCCTGAACACGCCGGTGGACGCGTTCTCCTGGGCCTCGGGCTCCTGGACGTTCGGCTGGACGTCGTTGATGTCCACGAAGTCCTCGGGGGAGGGGCCGACCTGCGGCGGCGGGGCCTCGCCCTCGCCCTGGCCGCCGTCGCCCTGGCCGCCGTTCTGGCCGTCCTGCTGGCCGCCGTCCTGGCCGCCGTCCTGTTCGCCGCCGTCCTGCTGGCCGTCGCCCGGACGGACCGTGCCGCCGTCCTTCATGCCGCAGCGGGCGAGCTTCTCCAGGCCGGCCTGGGTCACACCGGCCCGCTCCAGGGCGATTCTGATGCGGTCGAGACTGGCACGGCGCTTGCTGGCCAGCGGGTCGAGTACGGAGTTCTTGGCCCACGACGCGTCGAGAGCAGCCGCGCGCCGGTTCTCCACGAGGCGCTTGTAGGCCGCGCCGATCTGGGCGTCGAGCCGTCCCAGCTCACGGCTGACTTCCTTCCGCGACTGCCTGGGGACCTTTTCCAGACGGTCCACCACATCCGGACAGGCGATGGTGGACGCCTGTTGTGCTACCGCTCCTTTCCGGCTGTCGCCATCGTTCGAGGTGCCGGCGGAGGCGTAGAAGTTCACTGCAGCGAGCCCGCCGCCTCCCAACAGGAGAGCTGCCGCCGCACCAGCCGTCCTGTTCAGCAAAGGGGAACGCTTGTGTGTCTTGGGCTTCATGGCCACCGATACGGAGCCCGGCGCTCGGGTGTTCAAACCCGCGCCGGACGATTACTCCCGCGCGCCCCGGTCCAGATAGGCCAGAACCGCGAGAACCCGCCGGTTGTCGTCGTCCGACGGGGCCAGACCGAGCTTCGTGAAAATATTCGATGTGTGCTTCGCCACAGCCCGCTCGGTGACGAAGAGCTCCCCCGCGATGGCCGTGTTCGAACGGCCCTGTGCCATCAGCTCCATCACCTCGCGCTCGCGCGGGGTGAGCTTCTCCATCGGCCTGTCCCGGGACCGGCGGCTGAGAAGCTGGGAGATGACCTGCGGGTCCATCGCGGTGCCGCCCGCGGCCACCCGCCGCACCGCGTCCGTGAACTGGTCGGCGTCGAACACCCGGTCCTTCAGCAGATAGCCGACCCCGCCCATGCCGTCCGCCAGCAACTCCCGCGCGTAGAGCTGCTCCACATGCTGGGAGAGCACCAGCACGGGCAGACCGGGCGTCTCCCGGCGCGCGGCGAGCGCGCACTGCAGGCCCTCGTCCGTGAACGACGGCGGCAGCCGGACGTCGACCACCGCCACGTCCGGCTTGAGCTCCGCGAGCGCCCGGCTCAGCTCCGGGCCGCTCTCCACGGCCGCCGCGATCTCGAAGCCGAACGCCTCCAGCATCCGGACCAGGCCGTCCCTCAGGAGGAAGAGGTCTTCTGCGAGGACAACACGCACGGCAGCTCCATCGTCACCAGGGTCGGACCGCCGGCCGGGCTGCTGACGGCGAGTATGCCGTCGAATGTACCGAGCCGGCGTTCGATCCCGGCCAGGCCCGAACCGGCCGACGGGTCCGCCCCGCCGCGGCCGTTGTCCGTAACGGTCATCCGGAGTGTCCCCGAGGCCGCGTCATGGTGCACGTCCAGCCACACCCGTTCGGCACCGGAGTGCTTCGCCGCGTTGGTCAGCACCTCGCTCACCGCGAAGTACGCCGCCGACTCCACCGGCGCCGCGAACCGCCCCGGCAGGTCCGCCTCCACCTCCACCGGCAGCGGCATCCGCAGGGCCAGGGCCCGCACGGCGTCCCCGAGCCCGCGCTCCGCCAGCACCGGCGGATGGATGCCCCGCACCAGGTCGCGCAGCTCCGTCAGCGCCTCGGCCGAGTCCTGCCGGGCCGCGGCGAGCAGCTTCCTCGCCTGCTCCGGGTCCTTCTCGAGCAGGGCCTCCACGGTGCCGAGGCTCATACCCATCGCCACCAGCCGGGCCTGCGCACCGTCGTGCAGGTCCCGCTCGATGCGGCGGAGTTCGGCGGCCGAGGTGTCCACCGCGTCGTGCCGCGTCTCGGACAGCCGCTCCACCCGCCGCGCCAGGGCCTCCTTGGACGGCGCGAGGACCGCGCCCGTCAGCCGGAAGTGGGCCTGGAGCAGCGCCGGGTTGACGCGGAGGGCACCCGCCAGGACCAGCAGCCCGAGCACGCCCGCCGCGAGAGCGCTCACCTGGCCCCGGACCGGGATGAACGCGAACCAGTAGCCGTCCCCGAGCACCCGCCACAGCCCGGCCGCGATCGCGACTCCCTCGGCCGCGAAGGCGAGCAGCACGGCCGGCAGCGCCGCCGTGAAGAACCCGGCCGTCATGTCGACCGGCAGCCACAGCAGATCCCGCCATGTCGCCGGGTCCCGCAGCAGACGCGCGCACCGCTCGGCCTGCCCGGCCAGGCCCGGCCGCAGGTCCGCCGGGAGTGGACGGTACGCGGACGGAGTCCGCACGCCCGCCCAGTCCTGCCCCAGCCTCCGCCGCCACTCCGCGAACGACCGCACGGCCCCCAGCACCACCGGTGTCGTCAGCACGCCCACGCCGAGGGCGATGAAGCCGATCGACAGCACCGACAGCACGAGCAGCGCGATCGAACCGGCCAGCGACACCACGGCGATGTACAGCCCCCGCCCGGCTGCCATCAGTGCTTCCCTGAACTTCCCCATCTTCGGCCCCCGGCCCCTTGCTCCGCGCCCGGCTCTCGGGCACGGCCCCAGTCTCGCCGGACCGGGAGCCGGCGGTCACGGGGCCGCGCCCCCGGGCGGGGGGTGCACCTGGCACCACCCCCGCGCGGTGTGCCCGACGCCTGCCCGCCCGTTCATCCCTCGCCGGACGGGCGCCCGGGGGAGCGGTCCGGCCACCGGCCCCCCGGCTGCCGCCCGGTCCTCCGTACGGGAATCCGCAGGCCGGGTGAGCCGATCGGCGGTCCCGTCCGTATCCAGGAGCGGAACGACAAGGACTCCGGGGCAGGTACGGGTGAACTCATCGGGCGGACAAGGGCGTTGGCCGATCGTCGCCGCTGCCGCCGCCCGGCGCGGCATGGGAGCATGCACCTCACCATGACGGCAGAGACGGCAGGCGGATCGCTGACGCGCCTCTTGCGGGCCGCGCTCTTCGCGGCCGTCTCCGTCGTGCTCGCGGCCACCGGGCACGCGGTGATGTCCGGTCACGACATCCCGTTCCCGGCCCTGCTGGCCGCCTTCGGCATCACCGGTACCGTCGCCTGGCTGGCCGGAGGGCGGCGGCGCGGTGTCCTCTCCATCGCCGGCACCCTGCTCGCGGTCCAGACCGTCCTGCACCTGATTTTCACCGACGGCCCCGGCACCGCCGCGGCGCATCCCCGGACGCCCGGCGGGCCCCTGCCCGAGGCGGGTCGGACCGGCGCCGGCGCCGGCCCGGCGCACGGCGTCCGTGCCGCGCCGGATCTCACCGGACTCGCCGTCCCGGGCGAGCACTCCGAGCACGCCACACTCGCCATGCTCGCCGTCCACCTCCTCGCCGCACTCTGCTGCGCCGTCTGGCTCTGGCGGGGCGAGGCCGCCTTCTTCCGGCTGCTGCGCTGCCTGGGCTCCCTGGCGCTGATGCCGCTGCGGACGCTGCTCCGGGCCGTCCGGTACGGGACCCCGGCCGCGCCGCGCCCCGTGCGCCCGCCGCTGCCGTACGGGGAGGCGGCCCTCCGGCTGCGGGGCTCCCTGCTGGCCCACGTCCTGTCCCGGCGCGGGCCGCCGCCGTGGGCCCGGCCCCACCCCATCCCGTACGCCCCCGGGCCCGCGCCCGGTACGACGCCGGCCTGACGGGCGACCGCCGCGCGGCGCCGCACGGGCCGCCGCTCCCGCCGTGACCTGACGGTGGGGTGGTCGCGCCCGCTGTGCGGCTGCGACGCGTTGCCGTCGCGCGGTGGCGAGCGTGTGGGGCCGGGGTGAACCGTACGCGGAGCCGCCGTCCGGGCGGCCCGCGGCCATTCCGGGCGGTCCCGGACGGCCGGGCGGTCGAAGCCCCCGGCCGGGCGACGGGCCGGCCGCGCGCACCGGCACCCCCACGCCGGCCGCGGCCGGGACTCCACCGCGCCCTCCGGGCCCGGCTCCACCCGCCCCCGCTCCCCGTGCCGCGCCCGCGCCTCCGCGCGCCCCGCGGCCCGTCCACGAAGTGAGGCCAACCCCCATGTCCATCGACGATCCCGCCAAGCCGGACACCGGCCGGCCCGCTCAGCCGGGCTCCGCTTCCGGCTCCGGCACCACGGCCGTGGCGTCCGCGTCCACCGGCACCGCGTCCCATGACGGAGCCTCCCCGGCCGCGGACCCGGCGGCCGGGGAGGCGGTCACCGTCTCACCGGCCACCCCCGCGAAGACCGCCACACCCGCGCCCGTCCCCGATCCGGTCCCCGCCGGCACGCCCGGCGGACTCCGCGGGGGCGACGCGGAGCACGAGCCGCCCGCACCGGCCCCGCAGGCCGGCACCGCCACCCCGCCCCCGCCCCGCGTCCCCGCGTCGTCCAAGGGCAGCCTGCGCCCGCTCGTGCTGCGGATGCACTTCTACGCGGGCATCCTCGTCGCCCCGTTCCTCCTGATCGCCGCCGTCACCGGGCTGCTGTACGCGGCCTCGTACCCGCTGGAGAAGGTGATCTACGCCGACGAGCTGACGGTCGCCGTGCCCGAGGGCAAGGCCGCCCTGCCGCTGTCCCAGCAGGTCGGGGCGGCTGTCGAAGCACACCCCGGCGGCACGCTCTCGAAGGTGTGGCCGTCCCCCGAAGCGGGGGCCACCACCCGCGTCCTCTTCGAGGACCCCGGCCTCGGGGAGAGCAAGTCGACGGCCGTGTTCGTCGACCCGTACACCGCCGAGGTGCGCGGAGAGCTCCTCAGCTACGGCAGTTCCGGCGCGCTCCCCGTGCGGGCCTGGATATCGGAGCTCCACCGCCATCTGCACCTGGGCGAACCGGGGCGCCTCTACAGCGAACTGGCCGCCAGCTGGCTGTGGGTCGTCGCGCTCGGCGGGCTGCTGCTGTGGCTGCGGCGCCGCCGTGCCAGCCGCGGTGCGCGCGGGGTGCTGCTGCCGGAGCGGGGCCTGACGGGCCGCCGGCGCACGATGTCCCGGCACGGCGCGATCGGCGTCTGGTCCCTGCTGGGCCTGCTGTTCCTCTCGGCGACCGGGCTGACCTGGTCGACGTACGCGGGCGAGAACGTCGCCCTGCTGCGCGAGCAGGTGCGCGGCACCACCCCGGCGGTCACCGCCACCGTGGACCCGGCGGCCGGCACCGGGGCAGGCGGCCACGAGGGCCACGGCTCGGCGCACGGCGACGGCGGCCACCAGCCGGGCGAGGGTGGTGACATCGGCCTGGACCGGCTCATGGACACCGCCCGCGAGCAGGGCGTCTCGGAGTCCGTGGTGATCACCCTGCCGGCCGACGAGAAGGCCGCCTATGTCGTCGCGGAGAACGACAAGCAGTGGCCGGTGCACTTCGATTCGGTGTCCGTGCACCCGATGACCGGCGAAGTCGTGGACACGCTGGCCTTCGCCGACTACCCGGTGCTCGCGCAGCTCACCCGGGTCGGCATCGACGCCCACATGGGGCTCTTCCTCGGACTGCCCAACCAGCTGCTGCTGATCGCCCTGATGGCCGGACTGATCGTGCTGATCGTGTACGGCTACCGGATGTGGTGGCAGCGCCGTCCCGCGCGCGGAACCCGCTTCGGCGTAGGACGGCCGATGCCGCGCGGCGCCTGGCGCAAGGCACCGCCGGGAGCGCTGGCGGGGCTGCTGGCGGGGGCGGTACTGCTCGGCTGGTTCGTACCGCTGTTCGGGCTGGGGCTGGTCCTGTTCCTGGCGGTGGACCTGCTCCTCGGAGCGGTGGCCCGGCGCAGGGCGGACGTCTCCTGACGCGCACGGCCCGCTGACGGGCTGCCGCGCGAGGCCTCGCTCCGTACGGTCCGTCACCCGGCGGCCCGTACGGGACGGGGCCGCCGGGCGGCGCGGTACGGGGGGCCCGCGCCCGGACAGCGCGACGGGCGCCCGCCGGTGCCGCGGGCGCCCGTCGCCTTACCACGGGGAGGAGCGGAGGGATCAGACCTGGCCGGCCTTCTCCAGGGCGGTGCAGCAGGTGTCGACCATCAGCCGCGTCACCACGTACGGGTCGACGTTGGCGTTCGGGCGGCGGTCCTCGATGTAGCCCTTGCGGTCCACCTCGACCTGCCAGGGGATGCGGACCGACGCGCCGCGGTCGGAGACGCCGTAGCTGTACTCGTTCCAGGGCGCGGTCTCGTGGAGACCGGTGAGCCGGGCCTCGATGCCGACGCCGTAGTGCTTGACGTGCACGGCCGGCTTGTCGCCGTCGCCGAGCGCCTCGCAGGCCGTGATGATCGGCTCGTAGCCCTCGCGCATCGCCTTGGTCGAGAAGTTGGTGTGCGCGCCCGCGCCGTTCCAGTCGCCCTTCGCCGGCTTGGCGTCCAGCGTGGCGGAGATCCCGAACTCCTCGGCCGTGCGGTAGAGCAGCCAGCGGGCCACCCACATGTGGTCGGAGACCTCCAGCGGCGACAGCGGGCCCACCTGGAACTCCCACTGGCCGGGCATGACCTCGGCGTTGATGCCGGAGATGCCCAGGCCCGCCGTCAGGCAGTTGTCCAGGTGCTTCTCGACGATCTCGCGGCCGAAGATCTCGTCGGCGCCGACGCCGCAGTAGTAGCCGCCCTGCGGAGCCGGATAGCCGTTCTCGGGGAAGCCCAGGGGCCGGCTGCCCTGGAAGAAGGTGTACTCCTGCTCGATCCCGAAGACCGGCTGCTGCGCGGCGAACTTCTCCGCCACCGGACGCAGCAGTGCGCGGGTGTTCGAGGCGTGCGGGGTCAGGTCCGTGTGCAGCACCTCGCACAGGACGAGGATGTCACCGCCGCCGCGGATCGGGTCCGGGCAGGAGAAGACGGGCTGCAGGACGAGGTCCGAGGAGTGGCCCTCGGCCTGGTTGGTGCTGGACCCGTCGAAGCCCCAGACGGGCGGCTCGGCGCCGTCGGCCAGGATCTTCGTCTTCGAACGGAGCTTCGCGGTGGGCTCGGTTCCGTCGATCCAGATGTACTCGGCCTTGAAGGTCACGTGGTCCCCCTCGTGCGGGTGCGGACGGCAGCGGGTGCGGGTCCCGGAAGCGCCTCTTCCGCGCGGCTCTGCACGGTGGTGCCCAACCCCCCGGTCCCCTCGGCGGCAGCATGGCAACGGGCCGTTTCCCGGCAGTTGCTCCGGTGTAAACCGGCTGTGTCCGCGGGGCCCCGTATGTGTCGTCCGGGCTACGAAGCGCTGCCCGCGCGACGGGGGCCGCGGGGAGCCGGGGCGGGGAGGCTGTCCTCTCTCCTCGACGTGCGGACTGCGGGCCGCGCCACGGCGACACGGTGTGACATCCGTGTGTACACCCGGGGCACCGGGGCACCAGGGCACCAGGGCGTTACGGCATCTGACGGACGGCCCGGTGATCCACACGGGTGGCACGGGCCCCCTGAGTGACGATGAGGCCCGTACCGCCCCTGTCACGCCGGCCCGCCCCATGCGGTCACCCCACGCGCCCGCACGGGAATCCGGGAGAGCGGGCATCCGGAGGACCCGCGACCGGGGAATACAGAACGGCCGGGGGGAACGACCGAGAGAAGCCGAGGAGAGCCGACCGCATGAACGACCTGAGCTTCACCGCTCCGCTGTGGGTGTGGGCCGCGCTGACCGTCGCCATCGGGGTGATGCTGGCCGTCGATCTGCTCGCGCACCGCGACAGCCATGTCATCGGCTTCCGGGAAGCCGCCCTGTGGAGCACCGGATGGATCGCCGCGGGCCTGGCCTTCGGCGTGGTCCTGTGGGCCTGGCAGGGCGGGGAGGCGGCGAGCACGTACTACGCCGGTTATCTGATCGAGAAAGCCCTGTCGGTCGACAACATCTTCGTCTTCGCGCTGGTGTTCTCGTTCTTCGGCGTCCCCGACGCCTACCAGCACAAGGTCCTGTTCTGGGGGGTGATCGGCGCGCTCGGGGCCCGTCTGGTGTTCATCTTCGTCGGCGCCGAACTGCTGGAGGTCTTCTTCTGGACCGCCTATGTGTTCGGCGCCTTCCTGATCTACACCGGCTACAAGATGGCCGTCTCGCACAACACGGAAGTGCACCCGGACCGCAATCCGGTCGTACGGCTCGTCCGGCGCATCGTGCCGACCGATCCCCAGTTCCACGGCGACCGGTTCGTCGTCAGGGTGAACGGCCGTCGTGTGGTGACCCTGCTGTTCGTCGCCCTCGTCGCCATCGAGGCGACCGACCTGGTCTTCGCCATCGACTCGGTGGCCGCCATCCTGGCGATCACCACCAACACCTTCCTGGTGTGGACCGCCAACGCCTTCGCCATCCTGGGCCTGCGCAGCCTCTACTTCCTCCTCGCCGGCCTGCTGCGCCGCTTCCGCTATCTGCACTACGGGCTGGCCGTGCTGCTCGCCTTCGCCGGCGTCAAGCTCATCCTGTCCGAGACCCCGGTCGGCAAGCTGCCCATCCCGGTCACCCTCGGCTTCATCGTCCTGACCATCACGGTCTCGATCGTCTGGTCCCTCGCGGCGACCCGGGGCGAGACGGGGGACGGCGGGCCGGGCGGCGGCCCCACGGGCGGCCCGGACCCGGACGCGACGGCCGACGGCGACACGGGCCGGGCGTCCGGTACCCACGAGAGCTGACCGGCCGCCGGCCGCCGGCCGCCGGCCGCGTCAGACTCGTACCGCCCGCACCAGCGCGTCGATGGCGGTGCGCGGCCCCTCGTCCGTCTCCACCGGCCGGTCCAGGGCCTCGGCCTTGACGATCCGGGCATACGGCCGCCACGTGCCGGCCACCTGCTCGGCGGTGTAGAGCACGTCCGGGTCCTGCGGACCGCCGTGTCCCCGGCCGATGTTGTCGGCGTGGTGGCCGACGAGCAGCAGCGTCCCGCCGGGCCGCACGGAGATGGCGGCCAGCCGGAGGGCCTCCTCCATCCGCGGCCAGGGCAGATGCAGATAGGCGATCAGCGCCAGGTCGAACAGGGGCGCCTGGGCGAGCACACTCCCGGCCTCCGTCACGTCGGCGCTCACGGTGCGGATCGTCACACCGCGCTCCCGGGCCATCTCCTCGGCCTTCTCCAGGGCGACGGCAGAGAAGTCCACGGCGTCCACGTCCCAGCCCTGCTCCGCCAGCCAGACGGCGTTGCGTCCCTCGCCGGCGGCCAGGTCCACCGCCCGCCCCGGCGGAAGATCCGCCAGCTCCTCCGCGACGAACCGGTTGGGCCCGGCCGACCACACCAACTTCGCGCTGCGATACCGCTCGTCCCACGCCTCGGCGTCCACACCGGCTCCTCACCGCTCGCTGCTCACACGCACGTCCTGCGACTACAGGTCTCATGATTCCAGGGCTGCCGCCCGGCCGCCCGGCCGCCGGGCAGCCGGGCAGCCGGTGCCAAGTTCCCGGGGCGCGGCGAAGCGCCTCCGGCGGTGGCGGGAGCAAAGATCTCAACGATCCTTGGTCTTGCCGGTCGGAGGCGCTTCTCGGGTGCCCGGCCATGCGCCGGACAGCTCGCTTCACGAAGGGCGGGCTAGCTCCGCGCTGCCGCGGTCCGCCGCTCGACCGCCGGGGCGGGCGTGCCGTCGGCGCCGATGCTGCCCGGCACGGACAGGAGCGCGTCGTACCAGGCGGTGGCCATCTTGCTGTAACCGGTGGCGTTGGGGTGCACGCCGTCGGCCAGGTCGGCCGTCGTCAGCTTGCTGTACATCTCGACCAGGTGGACCCGCTTGCCGGCGTCGGCCCTGCTCTGGACGATGCCCGGGATGGCCGCGTTGAACGTCCGCACGGTCTGGTCTCCCCAGGCCAGCGGCACGATCGTCGCCACGAACAGGTGTGCGTCCGGCGCCTGGGCGGTGATGCGGTCGATCAGCGTGGCGAGCCGTGCGGGGGCGCCGCCCGGGTCGCCGCCGTACATGTCGTTGGTGCCGATGTGCAGCAGGATCGTGTCGGGGGTGTAGGTCTTCAGCCAGCTCTCGATGTTGCTGTCGATCTGGGCGATGGTCCAGCCGGAGTGGCCCTCGTGGTCGCGGTCGCCGAGGTTGCCCGGTCCGTTGGCCTGCGAGCCGACGAAGTCGATCTCGTGGCCGCCCGCGACCAGCTTCTGCCAGAGGTCGACGCGGTATCCGCCGGGTACGTTGAAGCCGTCGGTGATCGAGTCGCCGAGCGGCATGACGCGGACGGGCGCGGCGTCGGAGTCGGCGTGGGCGGCGGAGGCGGCTGAGGCGGTGGAGGCCATACCGAGGAGCAGCGCCACGAGGGCGACCAGGCCGGAGAGCAGGTGCCGTGTTCTGGTCATGGGGGGGTGTCCCTTCGTTCCTTCAGGTCCCTCACGGCGCATCGCGGCACGCGGAGTTGGGCTCCGCCGCGGAGGGCTGCCGGCGGAGCGGTGGACCGGCGCGGGCGGGCCGCTCGGCGACTCGGGGGTGGGGGGCAGGGCTGTGGGAGCGCTCCCAATGTACGGGCGGGCCGAAAGACGCGGCAATACGGCCGCAAGGGCGCGTGACGGTGGCCTCGTGCGGCGGCCGATGCCGTGGGAACGTACGTACGGTGACCAACCCCGGCGGGGTGTGCGGTGCCGCCGTTCTTGCCCCGGGCGCTGCTATGCCGGAGGAACTGGAGACGTTCCCCCCGGGGCAGCCGTCGCACCCCGCCCCGATGCGCGACCCCGCCACCTTCGCACCGCAGACGCGCGGCGGCCGGGGTTTGGGGCAGGGATGACGAGGGCGGTCTGGTGGAGCTGGTGGAGGAGTTCGGCGTCGAGGTGGCGTAGAACGTTCCGCCCGGGGAGGCATCCGCCGGGCATGGAACCCGGCCGTTTCCCGGCGGTTGTCGCCGTCGTCCTGCGCGGGCGCGAGGCCGCGACCGGACCCCTGTGCCGGTCGCGGCCCCGTCGGCCGGGGGCGGGTGCGGTCAGCAGCCGCCGCCCGTCGTGGCACCCGCCGTGGCGTCGGCCGGTGCCGGGGCGCAGCAGCCGCCGCCGCTGTCGCCCTGTGCGGTGGCGGCCGGGTCGTCGAACAGGCCGACGCCTCCGCACACGCCCGTCTCGGGGAGCGTGAGTTCGACCCGGTCGGCGGACTCGGTGTCGCCGGCGATCGCGGCGGTGACGGAGCGGACCTGCTCATAGCCGGTCATCGCCAGGAAGGTGGGGGCGCGGCCGTAGGACTTCATGCCGACCAGGTGGACGCCCTGTTCGGGGTGGGACAGCTCCCGGTGGCCGTGCGGGTAGACGGTGCCGCAGGAGTGCTGGTTGGGGTCGATCAGCGGGGCGAGGGCGACCGGGGCCTGGAGGCGTTCGTCCAGGCCGAGGCGGAGCTCGGACAGGAAGGAGAGGTCGGGGCGGAAGCCGGTGAGGACGATGGCCTCGTCGACCGGGTCGAGGCGCCGGCCGTCCTCGCCGGTGAGCACCAGCCGTCCGTCGGCGTCCCGTTCGACGGCCGCGGTGCGGAAGCCGGTGACCGCGGCGGCGTGGCCGTTGTCGACGGCGGCCTTGGCCGCGAGCCCCAGGGCGCCGCGGGCGGGGAGTTCGTCGGCCTCGCCGCCGCCGAACGTGGAGCCGCCGATGCCGCGCCGCAGCACCCATACCGCGTGCGTGCCCGGCTCGTCCCGGGCGAGGTCGGCGAGGGTGGCGAGCGCGGTGAAGGCGGAGGCGCCGGAGCCGATGACGGCGGTGCGCTTGCCGGCGTACCGGGCGCGCACGGCCGGGTCGTTGAGGTCGGGAACGCGATAGGTGACGCGGTCGGCGGCGGCCTTCTCGCCGAGGGCGGGCAGGCCGGAGGCCCCGGCCGGGCCGGGCGTGGTCCAGGTTCCGGAGGCGTCGATGACGGCGCGTGCGGTGACGCGCTCCTCGCGGCCGTCGTCGGTGGTGAGGTGCAGGACGAAGGGCTGGGCCTCGCGGCCGGCGTCGACGATGCGGTCGCGGCCGGCGCGGGAGACGCCGGTGACGCGCGCTCCGTAGCGGACGCGGTCGCCCAGGGCGTCGGCCAGCGGCTGGAGGTAGAGCTCGGCCCAGTCGCCGCCGGTGGGGTAGGCCGCGGGGTCCGGCGCGGTCCAGCCGGTGGGGGCGAGCAGCTTCTCCGCCGCCGGGTCGACCACCTCGCCCCAGGTGGAGAACAGGCGCACATGGCTCCACTCCCGCACGGCGGAGGCGGCGGCCGGCCCGGCCTCCAGGACCAGGGGTTCGATACCGCGTCCGACGAGGTGGGCCGCCGCGGCCAGGCCCACGGGGCCTGCTCCGATGACGGCGACGGGAAGCTGCTGCTCGCTCATGGTGGTGGGTCTCCTCGCGTGGGCGGGTCTCGTCGGTGAGCCGTGCGGCGGGCCGGTCCGGACGGTGTGGTGCGGGTTCCCCGGCGAAGGGCCGGTGAAGGGCTGTCGTGCGGACGGGCGGGGTCGCCGCGGTGCTCTGATTCGACGCTTGTCGATGTCTGGTGCATCCGAAGCTTGCCACGTCGCATCGATGAGTGTCAACATAGACACATGTCGAAGTTCGAGAGGGCCGAGCTGCCCGTCCTGGACGCCGGGGACGTGGTGCCGTGCTGCCCGCCGATCACCGCCGGGGAGCTGTCGCAGGCCGACGCGGAGAAGACGGCCGCGATGTTCAAGGCGCTGTCCGACCCGGTGCGGCTGCGGCTGTTCTCCAGGATCGCCTCGCACCCGGGCGGCGAGGCGTGTGTCTGCGACATCTCCGATGTCGGCGTCTCCCAGCCGACCGTCTCCCACCACCTGAGGAAGCTGCGCGAAGCCGGCCTGCTCACCTCGGAACGGCGCGGGACCTGGGTGTACTACCGGGTCGCCCCCTCCGTGGTCGCCGCGATGGCCGCGATGCTCGCCCCGCGCGCCTGACGGCCGCGCCCGTGCCGCCGGACGGGCCCCGGACGTGTCCGTCCGGGGGCCTGCCCGGGAGGCGGCCGGACGGGCCGGTCAAGTCAGTATCGACTGACGTCACCACAGGCTGATACTGTCGCGCCATCCGGTGCTGCTGCCGGCCCCGGCCGACCCCGTCGGCCCGTGGAAAGGGTCCCTCATGCCCGCTTCTCCGCCTTCCCTCCTGCCCGATGAGCGTCTGGCCGCCGGCGTGGCCCGGCTGGCCACCCTGCACGCCGACCGCTTCGCGGTCGAGACCGTGCAGGGCCTGCTCGCCGACTCCTACCGCCGGCTCGCCGCCACGGCGCGCGTGCGAACCCACCTGGTGGTGCTGGCCGAGCGCTTCACCGCCGAACGCCTCGACGCCCTTGTCCACGTCCAGGACGCGCCGGGTGCCGGGCTGCCGCGGGTGCTGTTCGTGTGCAGTCACAACGCGGGGCGCTCCCAGCTCGCGGCCGCGCTGCTGGGACACCGGGCCGGCGGCCGGGTCACCGTCTCCTCGGCCGGCACGCACCCGGCCGACGCCGTCGAGCCGCACATCGTGCGGGTTCTGGAGGAGGCGGGCGTCGATCCGGCGGGCGCCTTTCCCAAGCCGCTGACCGATGAGGTCGTCCGGGCCGCCGACATCGTGATCACCATGGGCTGCGGGGACGCCTGCCCGGTGGTGCCCGGCCGCCGCTACCTCGACTGGCCCGTGGCCGACCCCGGCGGCGCCCCGCTCGCCCTCGTCCGCCGGATCCGCGACGACATCGACGCCCGCGTCACCGAACTGCTGTCAACGCTGCCCGCCTGACGGGCAGGACGACACCGGGCGGCGGAACGCCTCCGCGGACGGACCGGCAGACCGGTTCGATCCTCCGGTTCACCGGCTGCCGGGGCGTGATGACGGCTCACACCCCCGTGACCCCGTCGACACGTTCGCGGATCAGGTCGGCGTGGCCGTTGTGGCGGGCGTACTCCTCGATCATGTGGACGTAGATCCAGCGCAGGTTCACCGGGCCCTCCACGCCCGGGTTGGGCGGCAGGAGACCGGTGTCCTCCAAGCCGTGGGCCGCGCAGATCTTCCGGCTGCTGTCGGTCTCCGCGCGCCAGCGGGCGAAGACCTCGTCCCGGCCGAGCCCGTCGCCCAGGTCGAAACCGCCGTCCGTCTCGCCGAGATCGGCGGCGGCGCCGAAGACGGGCGGGACGTCCTCGCCGAGGAGGATGCGCCGGAACCAGTTCCGCTCCACCTCGGCCAGGTGCCGCACCAGGCCGAGCAGCGTCATGTTCGACGGAGGGACGGCCGCCTCGCGCAACTGCTCGTCCGTCAGATCGCGGCACTTGACGGCGAGTGTCTCGCGCTGGAACTCCAGCCAGGCCTCCAGCCCGGTGCGTTCGTCGGCGGTCAGCGGCGGTATGGGACGGTCGAAGGTCGTCATACCGAGCATCCTGCCAACACACACCGGGCCGGAGAAGGCCCCTCCGGGATGCGCGAGGGAGGCGAGGGGCCGGATTCTGTGCCCCGGCGGTCACGGCGCCGGGGCGGTGCGGCTGCCGCCTAGCGGGCGGCGGCTCCGGTGCCGTCCAGGCCGAAGAAGGTGACCGCCCGCGCGGCCTGGCCGCCCTGCGGCAGGTTGTGGCCGGTGTTCGCGATGCTGATCGCCTCGACGGGAGCCCGGTCGCCGGTGCCGCCGTAGCGGGTGCGGGTCCAGCCGGACTGCGGCTGGTCGGTCGACGACGGGTTCTCGCTCACGCCGTGGACGTTGGTCCACTGCTTGATCTGCTCCCCGAAGTTCGGGTAGCGCAGGGTGTTGTCCTGGGTGCCGTGCCAGATCTGCACCCGCGGCCGGGGGCCGTCGTAGCCGGGATACGCGCCGCGCGCCAGGTCGCCCCACTGCTGTCCGCTCCGGTTGATCTGCCCGTTGGCGCAGGCGCTGTTCCAGCTGGAGCCGTCGGTGGTGGCGAAGCAGCTGTGCGGTACGCCCATGAAGGAGGCCCCGGCCTCGAAGACGTCCGGGTAGTTGCCGAGCAGGACGTTGGTCATCATCGCGCCGGAGGAGGCGCCGACGACGAAGACGCGGTCCGGGTCGGTGTTGTTGCGCTGCTGCACGTAGTCGATCATGGACTTGATGCCCACCGGGTCGCTTCCGCCGTCACGGCGCAGCGCCTGTTGCGAGGAGACGTCGAAGCACTGGCCGCTGCGGGTCGCCGACGGGTAGACGATGACGAAGCCGTACCGGTCGGCCAGGGACTTGAACTCCGTGCCGTTGTGGAACGCCGGTCCGGAGCCGGTGCAGTAGTGCACGGCGACCAGCAGCGCCGGTTGCGGCGCGACGTTGTCCGGCACATACAGGTGCATCCGCAGACCGGTCGGGTTGTTGCCGAAGTTGTTCACCTCGACGAGCTGCGCGGTGGGGGCGGCGGGCGCGGTGCCGGCCGCCGTCGCGGCGGGGGCGGCGGCGAGGCACAGGGCTGCCAGCAGCGGCAGGACGCCGCCGAGCAGGGCGGCGACGAGCGTGCGCGGGGATCTTCCGGGCCGCGGTCCTCCGCGTAACGCTCCGCCGCTGGATCCGCTGGATCCGCTGGATCCGCTGGATCCGCTGGATCCGCTGGATCCGCGGGACGGGATCGCGGGCGACGTGGGGGTGTCGGGCATGCCGTTCTCCTTTCTAGACTGCGGCTGTGAAGGGCTTGTTGCTGCGCTTGTCGGCACTGGACGCGGACGCGGCCACCGCGGTGCGGGTGATCGCCCACTTCGAGGCGCTGATGAGCGCCGGTTCCGACGCCGTGTCGCTGGTGCGGTCCACCGCCGGCCTCGCGCAGTGCGCGGCCGGACTGGAGCGGACCGGCGGGCGCAGGGTGCGGTTCGGGCCCGGGGGAGCCGCGCTCCCGGGCGAGCCCGAACGGGTGTCCGGCAGCGCCTTCTTCGGCGACACGGACTCCGGACCCGGCGGGCGGGTCTGGCTCGAGCGCCCGGGTGCGCCTGGCCCGTTCGACGAGCTGGTGCTCGAGTGGATGGCCATCGCCGCCCGGATGCTGGACGGACGGCGCCGCGCGGCCGAGCCACCGCATGCGGCCGACCCCGCGCTGGTCGAACTGGTGCTCTCCGAACGCGAGGCCGTCGAGGACCGGGCCCGGGCCCTGCGGCTGCTGGGCCTGGTGCCCGAACTGCCGCTGCGGGTCGTCGCGGTGGCCCTGGCGGGGACCGGGGCGGCGGGCACACCCGCTTCCCCCGGCTCGCCGGGGGCGGCCGGTTCCGCCGGCGGGAGAAGAGGCTCGGACGCGCTCGCGCTCGCGCCCGCGCCCGCGGCGGACGGCGGGAACGGTGCCGGCGGGCCGGAGACCGCGTCCCCCGGCAGTGGGAGTGGACACGGAGCCGGTCCCGCACCCGACATCGGAGTGGAGACGGTCGCCCTGCTCGGGCGGAGCGGTCTGCCCGGCTCCGTACGGATCGCGCGGGTGGGCCCGCTGGGCGCGGTGCTCGTCCAGCGGCCCGACGGCGACCCCGCCTCACCGGCCGAGGCGCTGCGGGCGGCGGCCGGCGCGCGTCCCGCCGGCCCGGACGCGCCGGGACAGTCCGCGGGGCGGGCGGTACGGAGCGTACGAGCCGGTGTCGGCGGCCTCACCGAGGCCCTGGACGCCGGGGTTTCCTGGCAACAGGCGCGGGTGGCGCTGCGGTTCGCGGTGGCGGGCACGCCCGAGGAGGCCGTGACGGACCACGACGACCTCGGCCCCGTCGCGCTGCTGGCCGAGATCCCGGCGGAGCGGCTGCGCGCCCGGCCGGAGGTACGGGCCCTGGCGGAGCTGGCGGCGGGGGAGGGCGGCGGGACGGGGATCGCGGCGCTGGCCGCGTTCTGCCGTACCGGCTCGCTGCGGCAGGCCGCGGCGGAGCTCCATCTGCACCACAGCTCCGTGGCGGCGCGGCTGGCGCACGTCGAGGAGACGCTGGGCTGGCGGCTGAGAGACCCGCGGGACCGGTTCCGCGCCCATCTGGCGCTGTACGCCTGGCGGTTGTCCGGCACGGAGTGAGCGGCGGCCGCCGCGGCGGCGCCTTTCGTCACCCGGGTGCGCGGGGACGCCGGCCGGAGGCGGCCCGCCCGCACGCCCGCCGTCCGGCTGCGGCCCGCCGTCCGGGCGCTCATCGGCCGAGGGCCCGGGCGAGCACGGCGGTGATCTCGGCGGTGATCCGCCGGACGACGGCGGCGTGCTCCACCGCGCCCGCTCCGTGGAAGGTCCCCGGAAGGACGTGCAGCTCGGTGGGGACCCCGGCGGCCAGCAGCGCGCGGGCGTAGTCGATGCCCTCGTCCCGCAGCGGGTCGAACTGCATCACCGTGATGTGCGCGGGCGGCAGCCCTTTCAGCAGGGCGGTCCCGGCCCGCGCCGGCGCCGCGTACGGGGAGACGCCCTGGGAGCCGGGCGTGCCGGGGCCCAGATAGGCCTCCCAGCTCAGCCGGGCGTTGTGCCGGTTCCACACGGGGGTGTCGGTGTGGAGCCGGGCGCTGGCGGTCCGGAGCCGGTCGTCGAGCGCGGGGGCGACCAGGCACTGGAAGCGGATGGCCGGACCGCCGCGGTCATGGGCGAGCAGGGTGAGCGCGGCGGCCAGGCAGGCTCCGGCGCTGTCGCCCCACAGCGCCGTCCGGTCGGGCAGGATGCCCAGTTCGGCGGTGTTCTTCGCGAGCCACGAGAGACCCGCGTAGCAGTCCTCCAGCGCGGCCGGGTACGGGTGTTCGGGCGCCAGCCGGTAGTCCGGCGAGACCACCAGCGCGCCGATTTCGCGGCAGAACCGCAGGTTGCCCTCGTGGTCGGCGTCGGGCGTGCCGACGACGAAGCCGCCGCCGTGGATCGCGTAGACCACGGGCAGCGGGCCCCGCGCGTCCCGGGGCCGGTAGAG
Source organism: Streptomyces xinghaiensis S187 (assembly GCF_000220705.2). GTDB lineage: Bacteria > Actinomycetota > Actinomycetes > Streptomycetales > Streptomycetaceae > Streptomyces > Streptomyces xinghaiensis. Next base: position 5,534,624 of record NZ_CP023202.1, read on the forward strand.
CCGCAGCGGCACGTCCGGGGCACCCTCGGGGCCGGGGACGGAGACGTCCTCGACCTCGGCTCCGGTGGTGTCGGCCGCTGCGACGACGGCGGACAGCTGCTCGGCCTGCGCGGCCCGGGCCGCGGCCACATCGCTGATGTCGACCTCCGGCATCATCGCGACCGCCGCGGCCAGCTCCGGGTCGAAGGCATAACGCATCCGTGGTCCCTCCGTTCCGCGCGGGTGTGGGGGGTGGCGTCGCGCGGAACCTCCAGAACGGTGTCACGGAGGGTCCGGCGCGGTCATCAGACAGGCGTCGGAAGAACCGCCTCCGCCGTCCGACATCCGCGCGCGACGCCCGACGGCCCCGGAAATTTTTCGCCAGCCTACGACCTGCGCCTTCCGCCGGAAGGTCCATCCCGGCCGGATACTCCCCGCCAGCACCCCCTTGACGTGGGGGAAAGCCCGTTCCTAAGGTCTGCCCCGCCCGACAGGAGTTTCCGGAAATTATCGGCCGGAACGGCTGTCGGGGATACAGCGGGAGCAGGGGCCGACGGCGGTACGCCCCCGGGCCCGCCGCCCGTGCCGCGGGCGGCGCGGACCGGACCGGGCACCACTACGCGCCCACGGAGCGTCAGAAAGGGGCCAGGGATGGCCAGGTCCGCGACCCGGAACGGAGCCGGCGGGGACGGAGCCGGCGAGCCCGGCCGGAACGAGATCCGGGAGTACGGCGCGCCGCGGCCCGGGCCCGGCGGCGCCCGGCACGGGAGGGACACGGCCCCGCCGGCGCCGGCCGGCAGGACGGGACGTCCGGGCGCACGGCGCCGGCCGGCCGGTTCCCCGCTGCTCGCCACCGGTCTCTGCCTGGCCGCCGTGGCGGTCACCGCGGCCACCGCGCCGGTCGCGCAGGCCCACCGGCCCGGCCCCGCGCAGGGCGGCAAGGCCACCCCCGCGATCGTGGACTCCACCCGGCACGGCGGCAACACCGTCGCCCTCACGTTCGACGACGGACCCAACCCGGCCGACACCCCGCGCCTGCTCCAGGTGTTGCGCGAGCAGCGCGTCAAGGCCGTGTTCTGCCTCTGGGGCGACCACGTCGAGGCCCACCCCGAGCTCGTACGGAAGATCGTCGCGGGCGGCCACACGCTCTGCAACCACAGCATGCACCACGACGACATGGGCGCCTGGTCCGAGAAGGAGATCCGGGCCGACCTGCGGCGCACCTCCGCCGCCATACGCAGGGCCGCCCCGGGAGCCCGCATCCCGTACTTCCGTGCGCCGTACGGCAGTTGGGGCAAGAGCCCGGAGGTCGCGGCCGGGCTCGGGATGCAGCCGCTGGGCTGGCGGCTGGTGGTCGGCGACTGGGACCCGCCGGGGACCGACGAACTGGTCAGCCGTCTGGAGGAAGGCCTCACCCCCGGAGCCGTCGTTCTTCTCCACGACGGCGGCGGGGACCGCAGCCAGACCGTGGAGGCCGTCGAACGGATCATCCCGAAGCTCCGCTCCGAGGGCTGGCGCTTCGACCGGCCCGCCCGCCGCGGCTGACCCGCCGCCCGCCGGCCCGCGGGCCGCTCCGCCCTCCTCGCACCGGATTCCCAGGAGAGAAACATGAACGACGACAGCACCCGGACACCCGGGCCCCGGGGCGGCCGCCGCCCCGGACCCTGGAGCCGGGTACGGGCCGGTGCCGTGGCCCTGCTCACCGGCACCCTGCTGATGGGCTCGGCGCCCGCCGCCCCGGCCGCCCCCGGACCGGACGGCGGCGGCCCGGCCCGCACCGCGTCCTCCTGGGCCGGCACCTGGGGCGCCGCCCCCACGACCGTCCCCGCCTCCGACGGCACCGTCTTCGAGGACCAGACCCTCCGCCAGGTCGTGCGGGTGAGCACCGCCGGCCAGACCCTGCGCGTCCGCTTCTCCAACGAGTTCGGCACCGAGCGGCTGCTCATCGGCGAGGCGCACATCGCCCGGCGGGCCGGCGGCGGACCGGGCTCCTCCATCGCCCCGGCCACCGACCGGACACTCACCTTCGGCGGCGAGCGCTCCGTCACCGTCCCGCCGGGCGCCCCGATGCTCAGCGACCCGGTGAAGCTGCGGGTGCCGGCCGGCACCGACCTCGTCGTCAGCATCCACCTCCCGCGCCGTACCCCGGGCGCCACGGTGGCCGCCTTCGCCCACCAGACGAACTACGTGGCCGACAGCAACGTCACCGGCCGCACCCACATCGACCCGGCCGCCACCAACGACCGCTGGTACTTCCTCACCGGCGTCAGCGTGGCCGCCCACCGGCCGGCGGCCGCCGTGGCCCTCGGCGACTCCATCACCGCGGGCACCGGCCTCGACGCCAACAACCGCTGGTCCGACGTCCTCGCCCGGCGCCTCCAGCAGCACCCCGCGCTGCGCGGCACCGGCGTCGTCAACAAGGGCATCAGCGGCAACCGCCTCCTCCACGACCCCAACCCGCCGGAGGGCCACCAGGCCGAGGCGTACGCGGCCTACTTCGGCGAGAGCGGCCTGGCGCGCTTCGACCGCGACGTGCTCGCCCAGCCCGGCGCGCGGTACGCCCTGGTGCTGCTCGGCGTCAACGACCTCGGGCACCCCGGGACCGTCGCCCCCGAGTCCGAACGGGTCTCGGCGGAGGACCTGATCAACGGCCACCGCCAGCTCATCGCCCGCGCCCACGAGCGCGGACTGAAGATCTACGGCGGCACCGTCACCCCGTTCAAGAACGACACCCTCGGCTTCTACAGCGAGGAGAACGAGGCCGCGCGGCAGCGGCTCAACCACTGGATCCGCACCAGCGGCGAGTACGACGCCGTCATCGACTTCGACCGGGCCGTCCGCGACCCGCAGGACCCGGAGCGCCTGCTCCCGGCCTACGACAGCGGCGACCACCTCCACCCGAACGACGCGGGACTGACCGCCATGGGACGCGCCGTCCCGCTGAGGCTCTTCCGCTGACGGGCCGCCCCGCCGACGGGCCCGCGCGCAGCCGCGCCGGCACCCGTCCGCAGGAGGACGCCCGCACCGATGTCCTCAGGCGCGGGTGCCCGCGGGTGCCGACGAACCCGCGGGCCGAAGCCCTGAGGCACAGGCCGAGACCCCCACCGTCTCCGGGGGTCTCAGGGGCCGCCACCCCCGCCCCCGGGTGGCGGCCCCGTGGCCTTTCCCCCGGCTCCTCCGGAGCGGGCACGGGCCGTCTACGCGGCGCCGCAGTGCTCCAGCCGGAGGGCGAGGTCGCGGTCCGGCCAGGGCAGGGAACCCTCGTACGGGTTCGTCCTGGCGACGAGGCGCTGGACCGCGGCGGTCAGGGACCGGGAGAGCCGGGCCCGCCCGGGGACCCCGGGCCCGGAAACCCCGGGTGTACCCGGTGAGGCAGGTCCGGGGGCGCCGCCGGCGCCGGCAGCGCCCTGGTCGAGCTTGGCCAGGCCCATCCTGGTGCGCAGCAGCATGAGGGCGGCGGGGACCTCCGTGCCCTCGTCCGACCGCGTGTCCCCGTCGCTGGACTGCTGGTGGTTCTCGAGGACGGACGCCTGCCGCGCCCAGTGCCGGGCGTCACGGAGCTCGCCCCGCTGGAGGTGGAGCAGATGCAGGCACAGGGCGGATACGGCCTTGCCGGCGCCCGCGGAGAACTGCCAGAGGAACTCCGCCACTTCCTCGCGGTCGGAGAGGTGGAGGAGGCAGGCGAAGACCAGGGCGCCTTCCGGCTCCAGTTGGTGGGACGTGGCCAGCCGGCCGATGTGCCGGGCGGCGGGGGTGCTGTGGAGAACGTAGGCCGCGAGGTGGCGCAGGTCCCCGGCGGCACGTCCGTTGCGGGAGGACGCCCACGGGGGCGCCGCCCGCTGTGCGTGGCGCAGGGCGGCGCGTCCGCCGTGGGCGGCCGGCGCCGGGAGCCGGCCGCCACCGGCGCGGCGCTGGAGCTCGGCGACATCGCGTTCGATGCGGCGGCGGGAGGCGGCGATCTCCTCCTCCTCGTAGCCGTGCCGGAGGACTTCGGCGTCGGCCAGGAGCTCGCCGAGCGTACGGGGCGGTCGCATGGGGACTCCTGTCTCCTTCATCGGTGCTCCTGGCCCGCGTGCGGGAGCCCGAGGTCCCGCTCGAGCTTCCGGCGGGCGGCCCCCAGATGGGAGCGGACCGTCGCCTCGGTGATGCCCATGATGTGGGCGGTCCGGTCGGAGGGATAGCCCAGGACGTGCCGGAGGACGATGACGTCGAACAGCCGGTCGGGCAGCCGGGAGATCGCCGGGTACAGGCCGATCTTGCTCTCCATGGCGGCGAACTGCTCGCGCACCGACTCCAGTGCCACCCGGGCGACGCTGCTGAAGACCGCCGTCTCCGCCATGGCCGGCTCGCGGCCCCGCAGTTCATCGGCGATGCACTGCTTGAGGTGGGACCAGGCGCAGGTGGCCGGGTTGGGCTCTTCCATCAGCTGGTCCCAGTGGGTGGCCAGGTCCATGAACACCTGGTGGACCAGCCGGGTGGCCGCACCGGGGTCGCCCAGCTGGAGCTCGGCGTAGCGCTGGTAGGGCCGGTAGTACTGGCGGTGCAGCGCCCAGAAGGCGCGCGGCAGTTGCACGGAGCGGGCTCGCAGAGCGCGGCCGGACTGCGACGGGGGCAGGTCCTCACTCACGCGTGCTCTCCCTTCTCCGGAACCGGGAAGGGGCGGGCGGCCCCGGCGGGGGCGGGGGCCGGACGGCAGGGGAGCGGGGTCCGGTGATCGAGCAGCGAGGCGGTTCCGACACGTACGCCGGCGGCGAGGGCCCGGCGTACGAGACGTGCGGCGTCAGGGGTGAACACGCGCATGGCGGTCGCCAGCACCAGTCCATGGAGGAGCACTTCGTTCACGGCTTGCTTCTCTTTCGCAGAGGCGGCCGGCACTGCGGTCCCGGGTCCGTGGTCCGTGGTCCGTTCCGGATCCGTGCCGGAGAGGTGTTCGCTCTCAGTGACCAGCTAAGCGAGCCGGGGGGCCGAACGTTGACACCGGTCTCGAAAAAATCCCCGACACGAAATGACCGACCGGTAGTTCCGCAACGGCAACCGGAATACCCGGGGAGAGTGCGTCCCCGCTCGGTCCCCCGGCTCCACCAGCCCGTCTCGGAGCCCGGCCCCGTCTCACCCGCCGTAACCGGCAGACCCCCGCCGGTGTCCCGGGCGGCCCGGCCCCGCGTTCGCTGTGAGGCACTTCACTCCCGGTTCAGGTTTTGCCCGTCACCACGGCAGTGCCCGCGGGTACCGCGGCACCGGTCCCACACGAAGACCGCCGCCCGCGCGGAGTGCGCGGACGGCGGTCCGGAGAGCCGGAAGCCCGTGAAGGCCGGTCGCTCTAGATGTCGAAGTACATCTCGAACTCGTGCGGGTGCGGACGGAGGGCCATGGGGGCGATCTCCTGGGTCCGCTTGTAGTCGATCCAGGTCTCGATCAGGTCGCCCGTGAAGACGCCGCCCGCCTGCAGGTACTCGTTGTCCGCCTCCAGGGCGTCGAGGACCGCGGGGAGGGAGGTCGGGACCTGGGCCACGTTGGCGTGCTCGTCGGGCGCGAGCTCGTAGAGGTCCTTGTCGATCGGCTCGGCCGGCTCGATCTTGTTCTTGACGCCGTCGAGGCCCGCCAGGAGGAGGGCGGAGAAGGCGAGGTACGGGTTCGAGGACGGGTCCGGGGCGCGGAACTCGACGCGCTTGGCCTTCGGGTTGGAGCCCGTGATCGGGATGCGCATCGCGGCGGAGCGGTTGCGCTGCGAGTAGACCAGGTTGACCGGGGCCTCGAAGCCCGGGACCAGGCGGTGGTACGAGTTCACCGTCGGGTTGGTGAAGGCCAGCAGCGACGGGGCGTGCTTGAGGATGCCGCCGATGTAGTAGCGGGCGGTGTCCGAGAGGCCCGCGTAGCCCTGCTCGTCGTAGAAGAGCGGGTCGCCACCGGCCCACAGGGACTGGTGGACGTGCATGCCGGAGCCGTTGTCACCGAAGATCGGCTTGGGCATGAAGGTCGCGGTCTTGCCGTTCCGCCAGGCGACGTTCTTCACGATGTACTTGAAGAGCATCAGGTCGTCGGCCGCGGCGAGCAGCGTGTTGAACTTGTAGTTGATCTCGGCCTGTCCGGCGGTGCCGACCTCGTGGTGCTGGCGCTCGACCTGCAGGCCGGCCTTGTCCAGCTCCAGGGAGATCTCGGCGCGCAGGTCGGCGAAGTGGTCGACCGGCGGGGCCGGGAAGTAGCCGCCCTTGTACCGGACCTTGTAGCCGCGGTTGTCCTCCAGGGCGCCGGTGTTCCAGGCGCCGGCCTCGGAGTCGATGTGGTAGAAGGACTCGTTCGCGGCGGTGCTGAAGCGCACGCTGTCGAAGACGTAGAACTCGGCCTCGGGGCCGAAGTACGCCGTGTCGGCGATGCCGGTGGAGGCGAGGTACGCCTCGGCCTTCTTGGCGATGTTCCGCGGGTCACGGCTGTACTGCTCGCCCGTGATCGGGTCGTGGATGAAGAAGTTGATGTTGACCGTCTTGTCCCGGCGGAACGGGTCGACACGAGCCGTGGTGAGGTCGGCGCGGAGCGCCATGTCGGACTCGTGGATCGCCTGGAAGCCGCGGATCGACGAGCCGTCGAACGCGAGCTCCTCGGCCGGGTCGAAAGCGGCGGCCGGGATCGTGAAGTGCTGCATCACGCCGGGCAGATCGCAGAATCGGACGTCGATGAACTTGACGTCCTCGTCCGCGATGAACTTCTTCGCATCGTCGGCGTTCTGGAACATGCAACTCCTCCTAGCCCGCCGTCCGGGGGGTGGCGGGATTGCCTGGAACGCGGCCAGTGCGGTGGCACGCTGGCATCGACCTTAGGTTTGGGGGATTTCCCGAGCGTGACCCATTTGTTTCGCCGAGGTTAACCGGCCCGTGGCCGCTTCTGCCTGTTGAAACACGGAGCCGCGCTCGTCGCCGGGGTGGTCGTCCGGGTCGCCGGGCCCGGTCCGCGCGGCGGGGAACGTATGCGGTCCCGGGCCCGCCGGGGCACCGCAGTACCGTGGACGGGTGGACAACAGGCACGCAATCGGATCGTGGATCTCCGGCCCCCGCGCGGCGGCCGAGGACATGGGTGTGGACTTCGGCTACCGCGGCGAGCGCCTCGGCCTGCCCAAGGAGGGGCCGGGCTCGGTCGCGGGCGTGGGGCGCCGCACCGGCGCCCTCTTCATCGACTGGGCGCTCTGCGTCCTGATCGCCTACGGGCTGCTCTCGGGCGGCGAGCTCAGGGCCGCCAACAACTGGGCCCTCGCCCTCTTCGCGCTGCTCGGCGTCACCACCCTCACCACGGTCGGGAGCACGCCCGGCAAGCGGCTGATGGGCCTGCGGGTCATCGCCGAGAACGGTGACCGGCTGGGCGCCGTACGGGTCGTGGCGCGGACCCTGCTGCTCCTGCTCGTCGTCCCCGCGCTGATCTGGGACCGCGACGGCCGCGGCCTCCACGACCGTCTCGCGCGGGCGGTCCAGGTACGCATCTGAGCGGCGGTCCGCACTCTGCGGCGGGCGTCCCGGCCGGGCCGTCCCCGTGACGCCGCCCGGCCGGACCGGGGCGCGGCCGGGTCCGGGCCGGAAGCGGCACCGCCCGCGCTCCACGCGAAGGGCCCGGATCCTCCAGGGCTTCCTGGGGGATCCGGGCCCTTCGGCTGTCCGTGCCGGGCCGTATACGGCCGGGCCGGCCGCCCGGCGCCGCCGCGGGTGCGGCTCAGCGCATCCGGCCGCCCTTGGGCATCCGCATGCCCTTCGGCATCGGGCCCTTCGGCATCGGCATGTTGCTCATCAGGTCGCCCATCGCGCGCAGCCGGTCGTTGACCGTGGTGACCTGCGGGCCGGTCAGCACCCGGGGGAGCTTCAGCAGGTGGGTGCGGACCTTCTTCAGCGGCACCTGGCCCTCGCCGTTGCCCACCGTGACGTCGTGCACCGGGACGTCCGTGACGATGCGGGCCATCTTCCGCTTCTCCGAGGCCAGCAGGCCCTTGAGCCGGTTCGGGTTGCCCTCGGCCACCAGCACGATGCCCGCCTTGCCGACGGCCCGGTGGACGACGTCCTGCTGGCGGTTCATCGCCACCGCGGGCGTCACCGTCCAGCCGCGCTTGACGTTCTCCAGGACCGCCGCGGCCGCCCCCGGCTGGCCTTCCATCTGCCCGAAGGCCGCCGCCTCGGCGCGCCGCCCGAAGACGATCGCCATGGCGAGGAAGGCCAGCAGGGCGCCCAGGATGCCCAGGTACACCGGGTGGTCGATCAAGAAGCCGATCGCGAGGAGGACACCGAAGGTGACAAGTCCCACAGCCGCGACGACGAGCCCGACCTTGGAGTCGGACCGCTTGGTCATCTTGTAGGTCAGGGCGATCTGCTTGAGCCGCCCGGGGTTCTCGGATGTTTCCTTCCTCGCCATGCCCCCGAGTTTACGTGGCCTGTGGGGCGCGGGTCGCCGCGGCCTCCAGTACGTGCTCGGCCTCGTACCGCGCCCTGGCGCGGCGGCGGTCCTCCAGGACGGCGGTCCAGGCGTTGCGGCGGGCGGTGAGCTGGCCCCGGCGCAGAAGAACGGACTCCACGGCCCGCAGTGCGCCGGTGACGGACGGGATCGCGGTGGCGTGGACGGGAGAGCCCTGCATGGTCTCGTTTCCCCTCGGAGCGTCGTGGACGGGAGGAAGTGGCGCGGGCGGTGCGGCGGCGCCGGGTTCACGCGGGCGGGCGCGGCGGGCGGCGGCCCGGCGGGCGGGGAAGGCGGCCGTGCCGGACCGGCGCGTGTGCGTTCGCGGTGCGTAAATCCAGCGTCATGAATAGGTGTTACCAGCGGGTGACCGATCGGTCAAACGCAGCGAAACAATGTTCCGAAACGGACGAACAGCGGCCCCGGCGCGGGGCCGTGCGGCCCCTCCGGGGGAGCCGCACGGCCTCTTGACTTCGCGATCGGGAACGCCCGTGCGCACGGGTGAACCCCGGCGGGAGGCGACGGGGCCGGCCGTGCCGCTCAGGCGGACTGCCGGTCCGCGGCGGCGGCGCCACCGCGCGCCGGGGCCTCGCCGCGCCGCTCCATCGCCTGCGCGTAGAGCCGTCCGGCGCGGTAGGAGGAGCGGACCAGCGGGCCGGACATGACACCGGCGTAGCCGATCTCCTCGGCCTCCTGCTGCAGTTCCACGAACTCCTGCGGCTTCACCCAGCGCACCACCGGGTGGTGGCGGGGCGTGGGCCGCAGGTACTGGGTGATCGTGATGAGCTCACAGCCGGCCTCGTGCAGGTCGCGCAGCGCCTCGCTGATCTCCGCGCGCTCCTCGCCCATGCCCAGGATCAGGTTCGACTTGGTGACGAGCCCGTCCGCGCGGGCCTGCCGGAGGACGTCGAGGGAGCGGTCGTAGCGGAAGCCGGGACGGATGCGCTTGAAGATCCGGGGGACGGTCTCCACGTTGTGCGCGAGCACCTCGGGGCGGCTGGAGAAGACCTCGGCGAGCTGTTCGGGGACCGCGTTGAAGTCGGGGATCAGCAGCTCGACGCCGGTGTCCGGCATCAGGCCGTGGATCTGCCGCACGGTCTCGGCGTAGAGCCAGGCGCCGCCGTCCTCCAGGTCGTCGCGGGCCACTCCGGTGATCGTGGCGTACTTCAGCTCCATGGACCGTACGGATTCGGCCACGCGCCGGGGCTCGTCGCGGTCCAGCGCCTGCGGCCTGCCGGTGTCGATCTGGCAGAAGTCGCAGCGCCGGGTGCACTGGTCGCCGCCGATGAGGAAGGTCGCCTCGCGGTCCTCCCAGCACTCGTAGATGTTGGGGCAGCCGGCCTCCTGGCACACCGTGTGCAGGCCCTCGCGCTTCACCAGGCCCTGGAGTTCGGTGTACTCGGGGCCCATCTTGGCCCGGGTCTTGATCCACTCCGGCTTCCGCTCGATGGGGGTCTGGCTGTTCCGGACCTCCAGACGGAGCATCTTCCGACCGTCGGGTGCGACTGCGGACACGTCCGGCACTCCCCTTTTCTCAGCGTTGCCTTGCGTGGCTATTCGAATCTTCGGCGAACACCAGGGTACGCCCGTATTTTCCACGGCCACCGCGCCGGGGGCCCGCCCCGTCCGCACGGCCGCGCCCCGCCGCCGCCGGTGCGCCGGGGAAGCGGGCCCGTCCTCCGCCAACCCCGGGTGAGGGGGCGGGCATTCCCGCCTCCCGGGCCGCCCGGCGGGGCACGTCAGACGGCCCGGGGGAGCGGGTCGGCCGTCTCCAGGACCTCGCGCAGCCGCTTCTCCACCACCGGCAGCACCTCGGAGACCGGCACCGTGCGCCCCAGCTCGGCGGAGAGCGAGGTCACACCCGCGTCGCGGATGCCGCACGGCACGATCCGGTCGAACGAGGTGTTGTCCGGCTCGCAGTTGAGGGCGAAGCCGTGCATGGTGACGCCCTTGGCCACGCGGATACCGATCGCGGCGAGCTTGCGGTCCTCCCCGCGCTGCCCGGCGTTCGAGGGGGCGTACTCCGGCCCGGCCAGCCGGGGGTCGAACAGCTCGTCGGTGAGCCGCGGGTCGAAGTCCAGGGAGAGGCCGCCGAGGGAGGCCGCCGGGGCGTCCGCCGGGTCGCCGAGCACCCAGACCCCGCTGCGGCCCTCGATCCGGGAGGTCTCCAGACCGAAGTCGGCGCAGACCCGGATCAGGGCCTCCTCCAGACGGCGCACATGGGCCACCACGTCCACCGGGCGGGGCAGCTTCAGGATCGGGTAGCCGACGAGCTGGCCGGGGCCGTGCCAGGTGATCTTGCCGCCGCGGTCGACGTCGACGACCGGGGTGCCGTCCAGCGGGCGCTCGCTGTCCGCGGTCCGGCGGCCCGCCGTGTAGACGGCCTGGTGTTCCAGGAGCAGACAGGTGTCGGGGATCTCGTCCGCGAACCTCGCCGCGTGCACCCGGCGCTGCTCCTGCCACGCGGCCTGGTACTCGACGGCGTCCGCCCCGAAGCCGAGGTGGACAAAGCGCAGCTCACTCACGGTGGCTCCTCTTCGAACAGCGATACGGCACGGATGGCGCCCTCAGCCACTGTACGACCGGGGCGGGCCCGCGCCGCGCCCGGCCGCCGGAGCCCGGATTCCGGGAGGCCGGGAGCGCCCGGGCCGGGCTTCCGGAAGCGGCCCGATCCGGCACGAAGGGACGGACGGGACGGACCGGCCTTAGCGGGCCACTGGGTGGTTTCGCACCGGAATACCGGTTCCGCTCACACGATCGGATGAACAAGGCGACGAGACGGCCGAAATCGCCGCGTCTCTCGCTAAATTCGCGCCGGTCCAAGGAGGGCGATCGGGCGAGCGCGGGCTGCCGGCCGCAGCACCACAGCACTGGAGCCTGTCGCGCCCCGCTCCCCCCACGGGTCCGGAAGGCAGGAGACCGCACAACCGATGACGGATCGACCCTCCCCCGGGCTGCGTGACGGGACCATCCCCCAGCGCATCCCCAACCGCCGCCTGGCGGCTCTCATCGCCGAGGCCGGCTTCTCCAACGCGGGGCTGGCCCGCCGGGTCGACCAGCTCGGCCTGGAGCACGGCCTCGACCTGCGCTACGACAAGACGTCGGTGACCCGCTGGCTCCGCGGCCAGCAGCCGCGCGGCACGACCCCCGCGCTGATCGCGGAGGTCTTCACCCGCCGGCTGGGACGCCGGCTCACCGCGCAGGATCTCGGGCTGGACGCCTGCGCACCGGTCTACGCCGGCCTGGAGTTCGCGGAGACGCCCGCCGAGGCGGTGGATATCGTCAGCGGGCTGTGGCGGAAGGACTCCGGCAGCCACGCCGAGCTGCGGAAGATCGCCTTCACCCCGGCCGGCCTGGTGGTCCCGAGCCGGGACTGGCTGATCGGCCGGACGGACGAGAGGGTCGCCCGCCCCGGACGGCAGCCCGGGCCGGGGGAGTCCCGGGGCTCCGGGGAGGGAGAGGGCCCCGCCGCCGTGCCCGGCCCCCGTACCGGCCCGTCCGCCGCCCCGGCGCCCGGTCCGGCGCGGCTCCGCCCCGGCACCGTCCCGGGGCCCCGCGCCGCCCTCCGCTCGGGCACCGGCACCGCGGCACCCGGCGTCGCCGGCAGCCCCGGGAGCGACGGCCGCACCGGTACCGCCGCGCCCGGCCGGACGCCGCCGCTCCGCGGGCGGGAACGGCCCGACCCGGGCCCGGGCACCAAGGTGACCGCCGGCGACATCGCGGCCCTGCGCTCGGTGGGCGAGCTGTTCCGCTCACTCGACCACGCGTACGGCGGCGGCCACGCCCGGCAGGCCCTGGTCCGCTACCTCGAACACGAGGCCGAGCCGATGCTGCGCGGCTCCTACGGCGAGAGCACCGGCCGGCAGCTCTTCGGCGCCGTGGCCGATCTGACCCGGCTCGCGGGCTGGACCTCGTACGACATCGCGGCGCACGGCCTCGCCCAGCGGTACTTCGTCCAGGCCCTCCGGCTCTCGCAGGCCGCCGACGACCGCGTCTACGGCAGCTATGTCCTGGTCACCATGAGCCGGCAGGCCGTCTACCTGGGCCACGGCCGGGAAGCCGCCCAGCTCGCCCGGGTCGCGCAGCAGGGAGCGGGCTGCGGCGCGCCCCCCGTGGTGCAGTCGCTGCTGCACGCGGCCGAGGCCCGGGCGCACGGGCTGCTGGGCGACGTCCGGGCCTGCACGGGGGCGCTGACGCGGGCGGAGCGCGCCCTGGAGTCGGCGCGCCCGGGCGACGAGGTGCCGTACTGGGCGCGCTTCTTCGACGAGGCCCAGCTCGCCGACGAGTTCGGGCACTGCCACCGCGACCTCGGCCAGTACCGGGCCGCCGCGCAGCACGCCGAGCGGTCGCTGCAACTGCGCGACTCCGGCTATGCCCGGAGCCGGCTGTTCTGCCGGGTGGTGCTCGCCTCGGCCCGGCTGGGCCTGGGCGATCTGGACCAGGCGTGCGCGCTGGGGGCGGAGTCCGCGCGGCAGGCGGCCGAGATGCGGTCGGTGCGCGCCACGGAGTACGTCCGCGAGTTCGAGCGCCGGCTGGAGCCCTTCAAGGACGCCGCGGCGGTGCGCGGCTACCGGGAGCGCGTCGCCGCGCTCTGACCGGGCCCCCGGGCGGTGGGGGTGCGCGGCTCCCGTGCGGACCGTGCGCCCGCACGGGGCGTCCCCACGGAAGACGCCCGCGCGGGAGGCGTTCGCGCGGGCGCTGTCCGGGCCTTCCGCCCGGGCCGGCCGCCGGCGGTGCTACGCCGCGGAGGCCACCGGCTCGGCGGCGGAGCCCGGGCGGAGGCCGAAGTCGCGCAGCACCGCCGCGGCGGCCCGGCACCCCGAGCCGTACGCGCCCTGGGCGGTGCTCGTGTCGCGGTGGTCGCCGCACACGTACAGCCCGTGCAGCAGCCGCACCGGCCGCTGGTGGTCGTGCGGCGCGGGCATCGCGGGCACGGCTTCCGGGTCGTGCCGGACGGCGACCAGCTCCCAGTCCTCCGCCGGGGTGCCGTAGAGCTCCCCGAGCTGGGCGCGGGCGCTCTTGTCGAGGAGCGCGGGCGGCTCCCCGGCGGCCGGGCCGAGGACCGTGGAGGTGATGAGCGCGCGGCCGCAGGGGCTGCGCCGGGGGTCCGCCGCGCTGACCACGAGGGTGTGCGCCACGGGCCCGGTCCGGTCGGCGTCGAGGAGGGGCACCGGCTCCTGCGACGGCGGCTCGGGCGCGGCGTGGTGCAGCACGGTCACCGGGTGGAACCCGGGCAGCCGCAGACCGGGCAGCAGCCCGGCGGCGGCGCGGGCGCCGGTGGCCACGACGACGGCGCGGCAGCCGATCTCGCCCTGCGTGTCGGTGATGACGGAGCTGGTGGCGGCGGACACGGCCCGGACCCCGGTCCGTACGGTGCCCGGCGGGAGGGCGGCGGCGAGGAGGCCGGTCAGCGCGGCCGTACCGCCCTCGACGAGGCTGAGCCGGCCCCGGGCGTAGCCGCGCAGCGCGAGATCGGCGCAGCGGCCGGAGGTGGTCAGCTCCGGGTCGTTGAGGAGTGCGGTGAGCAGGGGCCGCAGATAGCCGTCGATGGTGCGGGGCGGCAGGCCCCGGCTGCCGGGGAACGCGGCGGCGGGCAGCTCCGGCCGGGCCAGCAGCCGCTCGGCCGGGGTTCCGGCCAGTCGGCTGAGATAACCGGCGAGCCGGGCCTGGTCAAGGGCGTTCGCGCGGGCGGCCCGTGGCGCGCGGGGCGCACGGAGGGTGCGCGGGGCGCGTGCGGCACCGGCCAGGGCGCGGGCCGCGGCCCGGGTGCCCCGCGCGCTCCGGGGTTCGGCGTACCGGTGGACGCGGCCCCCGCTGTGCACCAGCAGGCCGGGGGAGAGGGGGCGCAGGACGAGGTCCGCCAGCTCGGGGGCGGACGCCAGCGCCGGCAGGGACGGGTCGAGGAGCCGCCCCGGGCGGTCGAGCCGGAAGCCGTCGGCCTCCTCGGTGGCCATCCGGCCGCCGATCCGGGGCGACGCCTCCAGGACCGTCACCTCCAGGCCCGCGCGGCTGAGCCGGGCGGCGGCCGTGAGGCCCGCCAGCCCGGCGCCGACCACGACGACGTCCGTCCGGTCCGCGGAGCCCCGTCCGCTGCGGTTCCGCGTGCTGCTCTGCTGTGCGGTGCTCTCCTGTGCGGTGCTGAGCACGTGCCCTCCCCGAGGTCGGCTGTGTCCCCTCACCGGGCCACCTGCGGTCGCTGGAGACCTCATGCCCTCAACGGGCGACCGCAATACCCGGCATCCCCTTCCCCCCGAGCCTAGGAACGATTACCGGCCCGCACAGTCGCGCACCAACCGGGCACGGGCGCACGGGCGTTGAGGGCAGAGCGCCGGTGGGCGGACGGACCCGCGCACAGCCGCGTCCCGGCCTTTGCGGTTGCGCTCCCCCGGTGCCGGTGCCGGTGCCGGTGCCGGTGTGGGTGTGGGTGTAGGCGGGGGCCGGGGGCCGTACGCCGCCGCGCGGACCGTACGGGCGTGCGCGCCCGCACCGGTCAGCGCAGCGCGGCCCGGATCGCGCTCTCCACGGTCGGGTGGGCGAAGGCGAAGCCGGAGTCGAGCAGCCGGCGCGGCACGACCCGCTGGCTGCTCAGCACGTCCTCGGCGAACCCCCCGAGCGCCAGCCGCAGCGCGGGCGCGGGCGCGGTGGCGAGGGTCGGCCGCCGCAGCACCCGGCCCATCGCGGCCGTCACCTCCCGGTTGGTGACCGGCACGGGCGCGGTGAGGTTGACCGGGCCGGAGAGCGACGCGGTGGCGATGAGATGCCGCAGGGCGGAGATGTGGTCCTCCAGGGCGATGAAGCTCCAGTACTGCCGGCCGTTGCCGAGCCGCCCGCCGAGCCCGGCCCGGAAGAGCGGGAACAGCCGCCCCCAGGCGCCGCCCTCGCGCGCCACCACCAGCCCGGTCCGGGCGAAGACCGTCCGGACGCCGGCCTCCTCGGCGGGCGCCGCGGCGGCCTCCCACTCCTGGCAGACCCCGGCCAGGAAGCCCTCGCCGGGCGGCGCGCTCTCGTCGGTCTCGCGGTCGCCCGTGTCGCCGTAGTAGCCGATGGCGCTGCCGCAGACGAGGACGGGCGGCGGGGCGTCCAGCGAGGCCAGGGCCCGGGCGATCGTGGTGGTGCCGAGCACCCGGCTGTCCCGGATCGTCCTCTTGTAGCCCGCCGTCCACCGGTGGTCGGCGACTCCCGCGCCGGCGAGGTGCACGACGGCGTCGCAGCCGCGGAGCGCGCCGGCGTCCGCGGAGCCGCCCTCCGGGTCCCACCGTGCCTCGTCCGGCGCCCGGGGCGGCCGGCGCACCAGCCGTACGGTCTCGTGCCCTCCCTCGGCGCGCAGGGAGCGGAGCAGTGCCGAACCGATGAGACCGGACGAGCCGGTGATCGCGATACGCATGAGGCCATCCTGCCCCCGGCGTACGGGAGGTGACGGGTATTGGGGGGCGGTGGCACAGTGGCGTCCATGCCCGAACCGCTCATACGTCCGGTTCAGCCGGTGACCGTCCGCCCCGCCGTGCCCGTCGACGGGGCCGCGCTCGGCGACCTCGACCGCCGCGTCTGGTCGCGGCTGCACTCCGTACAGCCGGAACCTCCCGCTCCGGGTGCCCCCTTCTTCGACGCGGCCCATCCGCCGGAGGAGCTCCTCGTCGCCGAGATCCAGGCGCGGATCGCCGGCTACATCCGGCTGGTGCCGCCGACCCGGCTGCCGTCCAACGACCACGTCCGGCAGATCCAGGGCCTCGCGGTCGACACCTGGGCCCGCGGCCGGGGCGTCGCCCGCGCGCTCCTCGACGCCGCCTGCGACGAGGCGCGGCGGCAGGGCGCGGTCCGGATCACCCTGCGGGTGCTGGGCCACAACACACCGGCCCGGCGGCTGTACGAGTCGGCGGGCTTCGCCGTGGAGGGCGTCCTGCCGGGCGAGTTCCTGCTGGACGGGATGTTCGCCGACGACGTCCTGATGGGACGCTCCCTGGGACCGGAGAACGGCTGAGGGACCGGCGGCGTCTCCGCCCGGCGGACCCCGGGGCCGCGCCCGCGCCTCACCGCGGGGGCGGGAACCGCTCGGTGAGGGCGGGGAAGCGCTCCGCCAGCGCCGCGCGGTCGCCGAAGTCGAGGGGCGTGCCCTCGGGTTCGGCCGGCTGTTCGGGCAGCCCGAGGTCCGGCAGTTCGACCGCGGTGAGCTGCTCGTACGCCTCGTAGGGCGCGTAGCCGAGGTCCTCCGCCTCACCGTCCAGTTCCTCGTCGAAGTCCTCCAGCAGCTCCGCCAGATCGTCCGGCTCGTGCAGCGCGCCCTCGAACACCTGCCGCCCCTGGCCGATCAGCCAGCAGCGGAAACCCTCGAACGCCTCCTCGCCGGCGTCGCCCGTCAGCAGCCAGGCGGCGGCCCACAGGTCCCAGCGGTGGGCCCGGGTCAGCCGGGACTCGAAGTGCCGGGCGAAATCCACCACCGATTCGGGGTCCAGCAGCACCAGCCGTTCCACGAGTGCGTCCGCCTGCTCCACCGGATCCCCGCCGGCGGCCTCGCGGGAGCTGTCGACGATCGCCCAGAACTCCGTCTCGTCCATCACGGGACCAGCATCGGCCCTGCCCACCCGCCGCGCACGCGCAGCATGCCGGATGCGGCCGTGTCGTTACCGGCCGGGGTGATGACCCGCAAATCGGGGGACGCCGTCCCGCGCCGGAACGCCCGGACCGTCCGGAGCGGAACACGGGGGAGGCGCGCGGGAAAAGACGACAGAAGATGTCCGCATTGCCTGCCAGGGTCGTTCCGTCCGCACGGAGGAGGAACCGTGCGGACGGTACGGACAGAGAGCGGTACGGACAGAGAGAGGAATCCGCACACGTGAACGGACAGGGCAGGCTGGCGGGCCGGGTGGCGCTCGTCGCGGGAGCCACCCGCGGCGCGGGACGCGCCATCGCCGTACAACTGGGGACCGAGGGCGCGACCGTCTATGTGACCGGCCGCACCACACGGGCGCGGCGCAGCGAGGTGGACCGCCCGGAGACCATCGAGGAGACCGCCGAACTCGTGACCGCCGCGGGCGGCACGGGCATCGCGGTGCCCACCGACCATCTGGAGCGGGAACAGGTCCGTGCGCTGACCGAGCGCGTCGACCGCGAGCAGGGGCGGCTGGACGTCCTCGTCAACGACCTCTGGGGCGGGGAACACCTCGTCGACTTCGGGAAGAAGATGTGGGAGATCGGCCTGGAGCGCGGCCTGCGCATGCTGCGGCTCGGCGTCGAGAGCCACATCGTCACCAGCCACTACGCGCTGCCGCTGCTGATCCGCCGGCCCGGCGGGCTGCTGGTGGAGATCACCGACGGCACCGCCGAGACGAACAAGGACTACCGCGAGAGCCTCTACTACGACCTCACCAAGTACGCGCCCCTGCGGATGGCCCTCGGCCTCGGAACGGAACTGGAGGAGTACGGCTGCACGGCGGTCGCCGTCACGCCCGGCTTCCTCCGCTCCGAGCAGATGCTCGACCACTTCGGGGTGACGGAGGAGAACTGGCGGGACGGTGTGGCGAAGGAGCCGAGTTTCGCGATCTCGGAGTCCCCGGTCTTCGTCGGCCGGGCCGTCGCCGCACTGGCCGCCGACCCGGAGGTGGCGCGCTGGAACGGGCAGTCGCTCTCCAGCGGGCAGCTCTCCCGGGTCTACGGCTTCACCGACACCGACGGCACCCGGCCGGACGCCTGGCGGTACCTCAGGGAGGTGACGGCCGGCGGCCGGGAGGCGGACGACGCGGAGTACCGCTGAGCGGGGCGGCCCTCCCGGTCCGTCCCGCATGGCGCGGCGGCGCCGTGATGCCGGGCTACCGCCCGTCCCGCCCGTCCCGCCGGTCCTGCCCGGCCCGTTCGCCGTGCCGGTCCCGCGCGTACAGCGCGGCCGCGCGGGCCGCCGCCTCCGCGAAGCGGGCGCGCAGCTCGGGCGGCTCCAGCAGTTCGGCCTCCGGGCCCAGGGCGAGTACCTGCTCGTGGGCGACGTCGAGCGACTCCACGGGCAGGGTGACGGTGACCCACCCCTCCCCGTCGGCCTCCCCGGCCGCGGCGAGGGCCTCCCGCGCCGCCACCCGGTCGGTGACCCGGGGCAGCTTCCGGGCCCCGGCCGCGGAGAGCCGTACGACGACGGTGTCGCGCAGGATCGAACGGGCGAACTCCGCGGCCCGTTCCTGCCAGAAGCCCGGCAGATCGAACCCCTCGTCCCGGGCGAACCGCTGCTCCGAGACGGTGACGGAGCCGAAGCGCTCCACGCGGTAGACCCGGTGGGACCGGGGGCCGGGTCCGGCGCCGGGCGTCCGGCCGGACCCGCCGGACCCGCCGGAGTCCCGGGGCGCCGGGACCGCCGCCCGCGGCGGGGAGAGCCCCTCCTCGGCCGGCCGGGCCACCAGGTACCAGACGCCCGCCTTGAGGACGAGTCCGTACGGTTCCAGGGCGCGCCGCACCTCCGTGCCGCCCGTCTCCGCCCGCCGCCGGTAGCGGGCCGTCAGCAGCCGGTCGCCCCACACCGCCTCCGCGATCAGCGGCAGCGGCTCCGGGGTCACCGGCTCCTGCCACCAGCCCGGTGCGTCCAGATGGAAGCGCTGTGCCGCGCTCGCGGGGGTGTCGCTCAGTTCGGGCAGCAGCGCGGCGGCCACCTTCAGCCGGGCCGCCGAGGCGGTGTCCGCCAGGCCCATGGCGCGGAGCGCCGAGGGCACCCCGGAGAGGAACAGCGTCTCCGCCTCGCCGCGGGCCAGACCGGTCAGACGGGTGCGGTAGCCGCCGATGAGCCGGTAGCCGCCCGTCCGGCCGCGCGCCGCGTAGACGGGCACCCCCGCCTCCGAGAGCGCCAGGACGTCACGGGCGACGGTCCGTTCGGACACCTCCAGCTCCCGCGCCAGTTCGGCCCCGGTCATCGACGGCCGGGACTGGAGGAGCAGCACCATGCGGATCAGCCGGGCGGCACGCATGGGCGCCATCATGCCCGGGCTCCCCGCGACCGGTCACGGGGGCCGTGCCGGAACGACGGGTGCCGTGCCCCGGGAACGGCGGTGCCCCCGCCCGGACGGACCGGGACGGGGGCGCCGTCGTGGAATCCCGAGGGGACCCGAGCCCTTACAGGCCGAGGTCGCTCTCGAACGCGCCTTCTTCCAGGCGGGTCTTGAGGGTCCCCAGGAAGCGGGCCGCGTCGGCGCCGTCCACCAGGCGGTGGTCGTACGTCAGCGCGAGGTAGACCATGTCGCGGATGGCGATGGACTCGCCCTCCGGGGTGTCCACCACGACCGGACGCCGGACGGTGGCCCCGATGGCCAGCATCGCGACCTGCGGCTGGTTGAGGATCGGGGTGTCGAACAGCGCTCCGCGCGAACCGGTGTTCGTCACCGTGAAGGTGCCGCCCGACAGCTCGTCCGGCTTGAGGCCGCCGTTGCGGGTGCGGTTGGCCAGGTCGGCGGTCTTCTTGGCGATGCCGGCCAGGTTCAGGTCACCCGCGTTGTCGATGACCGGGACGAAGAGGCCCTTCTCCGTGTCCACCGCGATGCCGATGTTCTCGGTGTCGTGGTAGGTGATGGTCTCGTCGTCGTTGATCTTGGCGTTGACGGCCGGGTGGACCTTCAGCGCCTCGGTGACGGCCTTCACGAAGAACGGCATCGGGGAGAGCTTGACGCCCTCGCGCGCCAGGAACTGCTCCTTGGCCCGCGCCCGGAGCCGCATGACGCGGGTGACGTCCGCCTCGATCACGGTGGTCAGCTGCGCCGAGACCTTGAGGGACTCGGTCATGTGCTTGGCCGTGGCCTTGCGGATCCGGCTCATCTTCACCGTCTGGCCGCGCAGCGGCGACGGCTGCACCGGGGCGGCGGCCTTCGGGGCCGGCGCGGCGGCGGCCGGAGCCGCGGCCTTGGCGGCCTCGGCGGCGGCGATGACATCCTGCTTGCGGATGCGGCCGCCGACACCGGTGCCCTTGACCGAGGACAGGTCCACGCCGTGCTCGGCGGCGAGCTTGCGGACCAGCGGGGTGACGTACGCGCCCTCACCGCCGGCCTCGGCGCCGGCCCGCGGAGCCGGCGCGGGGGCCGGGGCGGGCGCGGGAGCGGCCGGCTGGGGTTCCGGAGCCGGGGCCTCGGCGCGCTGCGGTGCCGGGGCCTGCGGAGCCTGCGGTTCCGGAGCCGGGGCGGGCTCGGGAGCCGGAGCGGGGGCGGGCGCCTCCTGCTTCGGCGCTTCCTGCTTCGGGGCCTCCTGCGCCGGCGCGGGGGCCGGGGCGGGAGCGGCGGCCGGGGCCTGTCCGGCCGCGCCGATGACGGCCAGCTTGGCGCCGACCTCCGCGGTCTCGTCCTCGCCGACCAGGATCTCCAGCAGGGTGCCGGCGGCGGGCGACGGGATCTCGGTGTCGACCTTGTCCGTGGAGACCTCCAGCAGCGGCTCGTCGGTCTCGACCGACTCGCCGACCTCCTTCAGCCACCGGGTGACGGTGCCCTCGGTCACGGACTCGCCCAGGGCGGGCAGTGTGACCGGGGTGCCCTCGGCGCCTCCGCCGGACGGCGCCGGAGCGGCCTCCTGCCGCGGGGCCTCGGCCTGCGGGGCCGGGGCGGGCTCGGGCTCGGGCTGCGCCTCGGCCGCCGGGGCGGCCTCGGCGGCCGGAGCCGCGGTCTCGGCCGGGGCGCCGGAACCGTCGTCGATGACGGCCAGTTCGGCGCCCACCTCGACGGTCTCGTCCTCGGCCACCTTGATGGAGGAGAGAACACCGGCCGCCGGGGCCGGGATCTCGGTGTCGACCTTGTCGGTCGAGACCTCGAGCAGCGGCTCGTCGGCCTCGACGCGTTCACCCTCGGCCTTCAGCCATCGGGTGACGGTGCCCTCGGTCACGCTCTCGCCGAGCGCCGGGAGGGTTACGGAAACCGCCATGGTTTCGGTTGCTCCTATCGAATGGTGCGGATGTGGGCGCGCCCGGATCAGTCGTGGGAGTGCAGCGGCTTGCCGGCCAGCGCCAGGTGGGCCTCGCCGAGCGCCTCGTTCTGCGTGGGGTGGGCGTGGACCAGCTGTGCGACCTCGGCCGGCAGCGCCTCCCAGTTGTAGATCAGCTGCGCTTCCCCGATCAGTTCGCCCATCCGGTCACCGACCATGTGGACGCCGACCACGGCGCCGTCACGCACCTGGACGAGCTTGATCTCGCCCGCGGTCTTCAGGATCTTGCTCTTGCCGTTGCCGCCGAGGTTGTACTTGAGGGCGACGACCTTGTCGGCACCGTACATCTCCTTGGCCTTCGCCTCGGTGACGCCGACGGAGGCGACCTCCGGGTGGGAGTAGGTGACGCGCGGCACGCCGTCGTAGTCGATCGGCACGGTCTTCAGCCCGGCCAGCCGCTCCGCGACGAGGATGCCCTCGGCGAAGCCGACGTGCGCCAGCTGGAGGGTCGGCACGAGGTCGCCGACGGCGGAGATCGTGGGGACGTTGGTCCGCATGTACTCGTCGACGAGGACGTAGCCGCGGTCCATGTTGACCCCGGCCTCCTCGTAGCCGAGGCCCTGCGAGACGGGGCCGCGGCCGACGGCGACGAGCAGCAGCTCGGCCTCGAACGTCTTGCCGTTCTCCAGGGAGACCTTCACGCCGTCGTCCGTGTACTCGACGCCCGAGAAGCGGGAGCCGAGCGAGAAGGTGATGCCGCGCTTGCGGAAGGCGCGCTCCAGCAGCTTGGAGCTGTTCTCGTCCTCGAGGGGGACGAGGTGGGGGAGCGCCTCGACGATGGTCACGTCCGTACCGAAGGACTTCCACGCGGAGGCGAACTCGCAGCCGATGACGCCGCCGCCGAGGACGACCACCGACTTCGGCACCCGGTCCAGGTTCAGCGCGTGGTCCGAGGAGATGACGCGGTTGCCGTCGATCTCCAGGCCCGGCAGGGACTTCGGCACCGAGCCGGTCGCCAGCAGCACGTGCCGGCCCTCGTAGCGCTGCCCGTCCACGTCCACCGAGGTGGGCGATGACAGCCGGCCCTCGCCGGTGACATACGTCACCTTGCGGGAGGCGACCAGGCCCTGCAGGCCCTTGTACAGGCCGGAGACCACACCGTCCTTGTACTTGTTCACGCCCGCCATGTCGATGCCGTCGAACGAGGTCCGGACACCGAACGAGGCGCCGTCGCGGGCCTGGTCGGCGACCTCACCGGCGTGCAGCAGAGCCTTCGTGGGGATGCAGCCGCGGTGCAGACAGGTGCCGCCGAGCTTGTCCTTCTCGATGAGTGCGACGTCCAGGCCCAGCTGCGCCCCGCGCAGGGCGGCGGCGTAGCCACCGCTGCCGCCGCCGAGGATCACTAGGTCGAAAACGGTGCTGGCGTCGTTCGCCACGTCACGTCCTCCATGCATGGGTGCGCCGGAGCCGGTCTTCCGAGACCGGGCGGCGGCTGTTGTTCGGCCGCTGAGTTCTTCAAGCCCGTCCGTGTGGCTCGCTCGGTACGTGAGCCGGGGCCCTGTCCTGCCGAGACAACATCTTCGCATTTGTTGACGGCCGACGGGACGCGGGGCCGGTCCTCGGGACGCCCGTCCGGCCGAGGCGGGGAGTTACTCGCGCGTAGGGCCGGTGGGGGCGGGCCGCGGGGCCCGGTGGACACTGGTTGGTTGCCCGGGCGCCTGCCCCGGAGGGGCCGAGGGATGCCCGCGCGGATTTCGTTCAGGGCGAACGCACGGACGAACGCGGGGCGGTCGGCGCGCTCCGGCCGGGGGCACGCGGCATCCCGGCGCCGGACCGCCGTCGGAACGGCGCCGGCCGCCGCCGGACCGGTGTTCCCGGTCCGGCGGCGGCCGGTGGTGGAGCGGCGCGCGTGGAGGCGACGCGCGCCCGTCGCCGTCGACCGGCGCCGGTCGGCGCCGCCCGGTGCGTTCAGCCCAGGTCGCCCGCCGCGGTGCGCTCGGCCAGCCGCACCAGCGTGCGGACCGCCGAGCCCGTACCGCCCTTGGGGGTGTAGCCGTACGGGGCGCCCTCGTGGAAGGCGGGACCCGCGATGTCCAGGTGCGCCCAGGTGATGCCCTCGCCCAGGAACTCCTTGAGGAAGAGACCGGCGACGAGACCGCCGCCCATCCGCTCGCCCATGTTGGCGATGTCGGCCACCGGGGAGTCCATCCCCTTGCGGAGCTCCGCCGGCAGCGGCATCGGCCAGGACTGCTCGCCCGCCTCCTGGGAGATCTCGTGCAGCGAGGCGCGGAAGGCGTCGTCGTTCGCCATGATGCCGAACGTGCGGTTGCCCAGCGCCAGCACCATCGCGCCGGTCAGCGTCGCCACGTCCACGATCGCGTCCGGCTTCTCCTCCGAGGCGCGGGCGAGCGCGTCCGCCAGCACCAGCCGGCCCTCGGCGTCGGTGTTGAGCACCTCGACGGTCTTGCCGCTGTACATCCGCAGCACGTCGCCGGGGCGGGTCGCGGTGCCGGACGGCATGTTCTCGGCCAGCGCCAGCCAGCCGGTGACGTTCACCGCGACGCCCAGCCGCGCCGCCGCGACGACGGCGGCGAACACGGCGGCCGCACCGCTCATGTCGCACTTCATCGTCTCGTTGTGGCCCGCCGGCTTGAGGGAGATGCCGCCCGAGTCGTAGGTGATGCCCTTGCCCACCAGGGCGAGGGTCTTCTTGGCCTTGGAATGCGTGTACGAGACCCGGACCAGCCGCGGCGGGTTCTCCGAGCCCTTGCCGACGCCGAGGATGCCTCCGTAGCCGCCCTTGGCGAGCGCCTTCTCGTCCAGCACCTCGACCTTCAGGCCGTGCTCCTTGGCGGCCTCCTGCACGGACGCCGCGAAGGACTTCGGGTGCAGGTCGTTGGGCGGCATGTTGACCAGGTCGCGCGCCCGGTTGACCTCGGCGGCCAGCGCCGTCGCGCGCTCCGCCGCCGCCTTGAACGCCTTGTCGCGCGGCTTGCCGCCCAGCAGGGTCACCTCGGCCAGCGGCGTGCTCTTGTCGTCCTTCTTCCGGCCGCCCGCCGGGGCGGAGCGGTAGGCGGTGAAGGTGTACGCGCCGAGCAGCGCGCCCTCCGCCACGGCCGCCGCGTCGTCCGCGTCCTCGACCGGCAGGGCGAACCCGCCCTTCTTGGCACCGGCCAGCGCACGGGCCGCCGTACCCGCGGCCCGGCGGAGCACCTCGCCGTCGAACCGGTCGCCCCCGGCCGGGGCGTCGCCGAGGCCGACCGCCAGCACGACCGGGGACTTGAAGCCGGACGGCGCGGGCAGCTTCGTCACCTCGCCCTCGCCGCCGGTGGCGCCGAGCGTCTCCAGGACGGCGGCCAGCTTGCCGTCGAAGGCCTTCACCACGGCTTCGGCGCCGGCCGCGGCCACGGGCCCCTTGGCGCCCTTGGCCACGCCGACGACGATGGCGTCCGCGCGGAGCGCGGCCGGGGACGAAGTGCTGAGAGTCAGTGCAGTCACGGTGGTGGGGTCTCTCTCTTCCGTTGAGTTCCTCGGCCGATGGATGGGCCGGCCGCGCCCGGGGGCATCGTATGCGCCGGGTGAAACCCGGCTGCCGATGGACGGGCGTGGGGGGTCCTTCTCCGGGAACCCTAGCCCTCACCGGCGGGCCCGTTCAGCGCCCGGCCGCGGCCGCCGGCGCCCCGCCGGCCCTCCCGGCGCCGGTCGCCGGGGGCGCGGGGCGGGGAGGGAGCGGGGCGCGGTCGCCGTACGGCAGTTGACGCCCCGGCGGGACGCGGCGCGGCCTGCTCGCCGCCCGGCCGTCCCGCGGCGCGGCGGCGGGGGCGGGCTGCCGCCGAACGGCCCGCGGCCGGCGGCCCGTTGGCCGTGTGCCCCGGCGCGGACGGTCCGGCGGGGCCGCGGATGCCGCTTCCGGGGCGGCGGGACGGCCGTCCGGCCCGCCGCGGACGCCGCGTCCCGCACGGTGCGCCCAGCCGCCCAGCCGCCCAGCCGCCCAGCCGCCCAGCCGCCCAGCCGCCCAGCCGCTCAGCCGAGGACGAGCACGACGAGAGCCGCCGTCGCGGCCGTCTCGGCGAGGGCGCCGAAGACATCGCCCGTCACCCCGCCGAACCGCGACCTGCAGTGGCGGAGCAGGAGTTCGGCCGCGCCGAGAGCGGCCAGGACGGCGAGCACGGCCCGCAGGGCCGCCCACGGGCCGAGGAGGGCCCCGGCCGCCGCGCACACCACCGCCGTGACCGCCGCCACGGTGAGCGCCGTCCGTACGGGGACCACGCCCGCGACCGCCGCGCCCAGCCCCTCCGGGCGGGCCGCGGGCACCCCGGCGCGGGCGGCCAGGGTGAGGGCGCAGCGCGCCGCCGCGGCGGTCACGGCCAGGGCGACCGCGCCGGCCGCCCAGCCGTCCGCGTACAGCTCGGCCAGGGCCGCGGTCTGCGCGAACAGCACCAGGACGAGGGTGACGACCCCGAACGGGCCGACGTCCGGCTGCTTCATGATCCGCAGGGCTTCCCCGGCGGGCCTGCCGCTGCCGAGGCCGTCGGCGGTGTCGGCGAGACCGTCCAGATGCAGCCCGCGGGTGAGCGCCGCCGGTACGGCGACGCCGGCGACCGCGGCCAGCAGCGGGCCCGCGCCCAGCAGGAGCAGCACACCGCCGAGCGCGCCCGCGCAGAGACCCAGGACGGCGCCGGCGACCGGGGCGCACACCATGCCGCCCCGCGCGGCGGTCCGGTCCCAGCGGGTGACGCGCACCGGCAGCGCGGTGAGGGTGCCGAACGCGAACCGCAGGGCGTCCTCCGGGGTGGCCGGCCCTCCGGCGGGGGAGTCCGGCTTCCCGGACGGCGGCGGAGGGGTGCCGGGCGGGAGCGGAGGGATGCCGGGCGGGGATGCCGGATTCCCGTCCGGGGGCACCGGGCTCCCGCCGGTGGGCGGGGTGCGCTCGTCGCGCGGTCCCCCGGCCCGGGAGGCCGGCCCCTCGCCCGGGGAAGCGGAAGCGGGGCCGTCGCCCGGAGACGCGGGGCGGCGCGGGTCGTCGGCAGTCGGCTCGGTCACGCGGCGCAGGCTATCCGGCGCCCCGCCGCCCGCCAACGGCCGGTGCCGCACGGATCCCGGCCGGGCCCGGGGAGCCGGGGCACGGCGGTCCTCGTCCCGCCCGCAGCCGATGCCGGGGCGGAAGGCCACGCCGGCCACCGCCCCGGTATCCGTTCCCCGGCGCGCGGCCGCCCCGCTGCCCCGGCGCCGTCGAGCCCTGTCCGCCGTCCGTCAGGCACTGCCGTCGCCGGACGGCTCCCGGGCGGCCGGTGCCGCGGCCGGCTCCGGCTCCGAGTCCCGCTCGGAGCCGGGCTCCGAGCCCGGCTCCGAGCCCGGCTGGGAGCCCGATCCCGAGCCGGTGCCGGGTTCCGGTGCCGGGTCCGGCCGCTCCTCGCGCCGTTCCGGGAGTTCCGCCAGCAGGGCGGCCGCCGCCTGCACCATCGGCAGGGCGAGCAGGGCGCCGGTGCCCTCGCCCGCTGTCACCCCGTGGTCCAGCAGCGGGTCCATGGCCATCCGGTCCAGCGCCTTCTCCTGCGCCGGCTCGCCGCTCGCCTGGCCCGCCAGCCACCAGTCCGGGGCGCGGAAGGCCACCCGCTGCCCGACCAGCGCGCAGGCGGCCGAGACCACCCCGTCCAGGATCACCGGCGTGCGGCGTACGGCGCACTGGAGCAGAAAGCCGGTCATGGCGGTGAGGTCCGCGCCGCCGGTGGCCGCGAGCAGTTCGAGCTGGTCGCCGAGGACCGGCCGGGCGCGGCGCAGCGCGTCGCGGATCGCCGCGCACTTGCGCATCCACGCCAGGTCGTCGATGCCCGCGCCGCCGCGGCCGGTCACCACGGAGGCGTCGGTGCCGCAGAGGGCGGCGACGAGGGTGCTCGCCGCGGTGGTGCCGCCGACGCTGAGGTCGCCGAGGACCACGAGGTCGGTGCCGGAGTCGGCCTCCTCGTCCGCGACGGCCATCCCGGCGCGGAACGCCTGTTCGGCCTCCTCGGAGGTGAGCGCGTTCTCGACGTCGATCCGGCCCGAGCCGCGCCGCACCCGGTGGCGTACGACCTCCTCGGGGAAGTCGCCGGGGTCGCAGTCCAGGGACATGTCCACGACGCGTATCCCGGCTCCGAACCGCCGGGCCAGCACGGCCGCCGGGCTCTCCCCGTCGAGGACGGCGCGCACGAGCCGGTGCGCGCTCCCGGCGGGGCGGCCGGAGACGCCCAGCGCGGCCACCCCGTGGTCACCGGCGAAGAGCACGAGGCGGGGCCGTTCGACCGGCCTGACGGCGACCGAGTGCTGCGCGGCGGCGAGCCACTCGCCGAGATCGTCCAGCCGTCCGAGGGCCCCGGGCCGTACGGCCAGCCGCTCCCTGCGCTCTTCGGCGTCACGCCGTACGCCGGAGTCGGGGCGCTCGATCAGATTGCCGAAGTCATCGAGATTCAGACCGCTCATCCGCCGCACCCTACCCTCGCCGGGCGGCCGCCCGGACGCCACGGGGCGGGCTCCCGCCACGGGGGTGGTACGGGACCGCGGGTGGCAGTCACCGCCGTCCCCGGGGCGGCCGGTGCGAGCGGTGCCGCGAGCCGGGGTCACCGGGCGGGGGCAGCCGCCCGCGGGCAGCCGCCCGATCCCGGGCGAGCGGGTGCGGGGGCGGCCGGACGTGGCCGCCGGGGACGTCGGCCGCGGGGCGCGTGACGCCGTGCGGGGAGGACGCGCTGGAGGACTCCGCGGCTGCCCGGACCGCCGGCCCGCGCTGAGACGGGCCCCGGTGCCGGAAGTACCGGACCGATGGTCCGCTCGACCCGGACCGCCGGTCCGTCCGGTCCGGACCGCCGGTCCGCACGCTCCGGACCACGGGACCGGACCCCGGCAGCGATCAGCCCGCCGCGCCCGGCGCCCGCCGCCCGCGGGGTGCGGCACGGGACCCCCGCTCCTCCTCTTGGCTCAGCCGCGCAGCGCAAGGGCCTGGCCGGCGACCACCAGCAGGACGTGTTCGCACTCCGCCGCCACGGCCGCGTTCAGCCGGCCCAGTTCGTCCCGGAAGCGCCGTCCCGACGCGGTGGCGGGGACGACCCCCGAGCCCACCTCGTTCGAGACGGCGACGACGGTGCGGCGGGTGGAGCGGATGGCGGACACCAGCGCCTCCGTCCGTGCCCGCAGGGCGCGTTGGCCGCCCCCGGCCGCCCACACCTCGTCGTCCCAGGCGTCCACCGCGTCCATCGCGTGCGTCAGCCACAGCGCGAGGCAGTCGATCAGCAGCGGGGGGCCGTCCCCGGCCAGCAGCGGCACCAGGTCGCAGGTCTCCGTGGTCCGCCAGCTCCCCGGCCGGCGCTCGCGGTGCAGCGACACCCGCGCCGCCCACTCCCGGTCCCCCTCGCGGGTGCCGCCCGTCGCCACGTAGAGCACTTCCGGATACGACTCCAGCCGCCGTTCCGCCTCCGCCGACTTGCCGGACCGGGCGCCGCCCAGCACGAGCGTGCGCCGCGGCGGGGCGGGGGGCACCGGATGCCCCCGGGTGCCGAGTGCCGTGCCGTCCGGTACGGCCCGGGCGCCCGCCGCCGCCAGCCGCCGGTGCAGCTCGGTGCCCGGCGGTGTCCCGTGGCCGAGGTGCACGCCGATCACATCGGTGG
Organism: Streptomyces xinghaiensis S187; assembly: GCF_000220705.2. Taxonomy (GTDB): domain Bacteria; phylum Actinomycetota; class Actinomycetes; order Streptomycetales; family Streptomycetaceae; genus Streptomyces; species Streptomyces xinghaiensis. The sequence continues at coordinate 5,563,531 of NZ_CP023202.1, forward strand.
TGGCCGTGACCGCCCCGGCCGCCCGCAGCCGGGCCAGCGCCTCGGGCCGGCCCAGGACGTCGAGCAGCACCACGCCGTACGGGGCCGGGCGCGGCGGCATGCCCGCCGGTGCCGCGCCCGGGGGCAGGTACAGCAGGTCGTCACCGTCCGGCCCGGTGACCGAATAGCCGGTGCCCGGGGCGTCCACCGCGACCGCCCGCACCCGGTGCCCGCTGATCAGCGCCAGTTCGCGGCCGTCCGGCACCCGTCCGGGAGCGGGCAGGCCGGCGGGCACGTCGACGGCCGGCCCGGTGTGCGGGTGCGAGAGCAGCACCTGCCGTACGCCCCGCAGGGAGCGCCCCGCGCGGGCGGCGGCCTGCACGGCGTCCGGGGTCAGGTCGAGCAGGAGGGCGCCGTCGACGAAGACCGAGGTGGCGGTCCGGGCGTCCGCGCCCACGGCGGTCGCGCAGGAGGCGCAGGGGCAGCCCGGGAGCGGCAGCCCGCCCGGGGCCCCGGTGCCGAGGAGAGTGAGTTCCACGCCCTGATCGTCTCGCGTCCCGGGCCGGTGGCACGCACGGCCTGCCGGGCGCGCCCCCCGGGTGCGCCCCCGCGGTCCCGCGATGGGGTGAGGCGCCGGACCGGCGGGCCCGGGGCACGGGAGGGCGCCGGCCCGCCCGCCGCATAGGGTGGGCGCAGCACCTCATCACAGGAGCCGGCAGCCGGGAGGCGTACATGGCGTGGACGTGGCGGTTCGAGAAGTCCGACGGGACGGAGACGGCACCCGCGGTCGAGCCGGGCGAGTTCAGCACCCAGGGCGACGCGGAGTCCTGGATCGGCGAAGTGTGGAAGGAGCTCCTGGAGGGCGGCACCGAGCAGGTCACCCTCTTCGAGGACGGCACGGAGATCTACGGCCCGATGAGCCTCAGCGCCGCCGAGGGCTGAACCGGCGCGGCGGAGCGGGCGGGCGGGGCGCCGACGGCGTACCGGCCCGCCCGCCCGCCATCCGGGAGCCCGCACCGGAGGGAAGCAACGGAAGTAAAGCTTGTAACAAGCCGGGAGCTCCCCCGGAACGGCTCCGGAAGAACGAGACGGCCGCACCGGCGGCCCCGCCGCCCCGCGCGGACTACGCGTCCGCCACCGCTTCCCCCGGCGCTCCCCGTACCCCGCACACGTGCAGCAGCGCCGCCACCGAGCGGTAGGGGTCGGTGCGCCCCGCCCGGTCCTCGGCGGCCAGCATCAGTTCCAGCTCGCGCACGCTGCCCGGATGCGCGTTGTCGGCCACCTGGTCGGTGAGCACCCGCACCCCGTACCAGGCGTGCAGCGGGGCCCCGATCCCGGAGAGCGTGGCGGAGACCGCGTCGAGCCGGTCGGCGCGGGCGGTGCGGCCGGCCCGGGTGGCGTAGGTGGTGGAGTCGAAGGAGGCGAGCGCGGTCTCCCAGTCGCCCGCCAGCCCCGGGCGCATGGCCAGCGCGTCGGCGTTCCGTACGAGCAGCGACAGCAGGCCGCCGGGTGCCAGCACCCGGGCGAGGCCGGCGAGTAAGGGATCGGGCTGCTCCGTGTACATCAGCACCCCGTGGCAGAGCACCACGTCGAAGCTGCCGGGCAGGAAGTGCACGCCCGTCTCGCGGCTGTCGCCCTCGATCAGCTTGAACCGCTCGCGTATGCCCTCGGGCTCGGCGGCCAGCGCGGTGCGCACGGCCTTGATCAGCGGCGCGTGGGACTCCAGACCGGTGATCCGGTGGCCCGCCCGGGCCAGCCGCAGCGCCTGCGTGCCGTGGCCGAGGCCCACGTCGAGCACCCTGAGCCGCTGCCCGACCGGGAAGCGCGCGGTGATCTGCTCCTCCAGCTGCCGGGCCACGAGCTCCCGGCGGACGGTGTTGCGGATCCCCTCCGGACCGCCGAGCCAGTTCGCCGCCCCGTCCTCGGGGCGCCACTCCGCCTCGGCCGTCGTCCGGCCCGCCCCCGCGGCACTGTCCGTGCTCAGGGCCGCTCTCCGCGCTTGACCTGCGGCTTGGGCAGCCGGAGCCGCCGCATCTGCAGGGTGCGCATCAGGGCGTAGGCCACGGCTCCGCGGCGGGGCTCGTCCGGGAAGCGGGCGGCCAGCTGCTTCCGCAGCCGGACTCCGATGCCGATCGAGTCGATCACGATCATCACGATGACGCCCATCCACAGCAGCAGCGAGGCGTTCTTCACCTGCATCGACGGGAGCATGCTCAGAATGAGGATGATCACCGCCAGCGGCAGGAAGAACTCCGCGACGCAGAACCGGGAGTCGACGAAGTCGCGGGCGAAGCGCCGGACCGGGCCCTTGTCCCGGGCGGGCAGATAGCGCTCGTCACCGCTGGCGAGGGCTTCGCGCTGCCGGGCGAGGTCCGCGCGGCGGGCCTCGCGGGCGCGCTTGGAGGCCTCCTTGCGGTTGGCCGGCGTCGCGGCCACGGTGCGGCGCTGCGACTGGGCGACCGCGCGCTTGGGCGTGGGCCGGCCCTTGGGGGCCTGCGGGTCGCGGGGCTGCTTGGAGCTCGCGGCCACCCGGGGGGTGGCGGCCTGCTCATCCTTGGAACGGCTACGGAACACGAAACCCAAGGGTACGGGGTCCCACGGGCCGGGCCACAGCCCGTACCGGGCACGATCCCGCAACGGTCGGTCCACGGCCGGTTCCGCGGGGTCGCCGGAGCCGGTTCCGGACGGCGCGGGAGCCGGGATGCGGGGCCGGTCCCATGGGACGGGTCCGGACGGGGTACCAGACCCTTGGGGCCCCGGCCTACTCCCTGCGCCGGAGAAGGCCGTCGCGTGATCGTCCTGCAGGAGGAGCGCATCCGCGGCCGATCAGTGCGGTAATGGGAGCAGGGCCCTTACTGTGGGTCCGAGGACTGCCCGAGGACGAGCCCGGAGAAGGGGGCGCGCGAGACCCATGAGCGGTGTCATGAAGCGGATGGGGATGTTGTTCCGCGCGAAGGCCAACAAGGCCCTGGACCGGGCGGAGGACCCGCGCGAGACCCTCGACTACTCGTACCAGAAGCAGCTGGAGCTGCTGCAGAAGGTCCGCCGCGGCGTCGCGGACGTCGCCACCTCCCGCAAGCGGCTGGAGCTCCAGCTGGGCCAGCTGCAGAGCCAGTCCAGCAAGCTGGAGGACCAGGGCCGCAAGGCGCTCGCCCTCGGCCGGGAGGACCTCGCCCGCGAGGCGCTGTCCCGCCGGGCCGCGCTCCAGCAGCAGGTGACGGACCTGGAGACCCAGCACCAGACCCTGCAGAGCGAGGAGGAGAAGCTCACCCTCGCCGCCCAGCGGCTGCAGGCCAAGGTGGACGCCTTCCGTACGAAGAAGGAGACCATCAAGGCCACCTACACCGCCGCCCAGGCGCAGACCCGGATCGGTGAGGCCTTCTCCGGCATCTCCGAGGAGATGGGCGATGTCGGCCTGGCGATCCAGCGCGCCGAGGACAAGACCGCGCAGCTCCAGGCGCGGGCCGGCGCGATCGACGAGCTGATGGCCTCCGGGGCGCTCGACGACCCGACGGGCATGGCGAAGGACGACATCGCGGCCGAGCTGGACCGGCTCTCCGGCGGCACGGACGTCGAGCTGGAGCTCCAGCGGATGAAGGCGGAGCTGGCCGGCGGCAGCACCCAGCAGCAGGCCATCGAGGGCGGCGGCGCGCAGCAGCAGCCGCAGGGGCAGCAGCCCCAGCAGGCGCCGCAGACCCAGCAGCCGCAGAATCAGCAGCAGACCCCGCCGGACTTCGGCAAGCACTGACAGCGGGGCGCCGGGCGGCTCGGCACCCGGCAGCGGCAGGGACGGTACGGCAGCAGGCAGCACGGCACCGGGCATCCGGAGACCGGGACCGGCCCCGGCGGGCCGGCAGTGGCAGCGGCAGAGGAGGTCGTCGTGATCGTACGGATCATGGGGGAGGGGCAGGTGAGGCTGGCCGACAGCCACTTCGCCGAGCTCGACAAGCTGGACGACGAGCTGCTCGCGGAGATGGAGGGCGGCGACGAACCGGGCTTCCGCCGCACCCTCCACGCACTGCTCGACGCCGTGCGGGAGTTCGGCGAGCCCCTGCCGGACGACGCCCTGGAACCCTCCGAGCTGATCCTTCCGTCGCCCGACGCCACCCTGGACGAGGTCCGGGAGATGCTGGGCGACGAAGGGCTCATCCCGAGCTGAGGGCGGGTCCCCGGAGGCCGCCCCGGCCCGTCCGCCCCGGTACGGGTACCGGGGCCGCCGGTCCGGTCACGGGCAGCCGCCGGACCCCGTACCGTTCCTGTCGTGACAACCCTCGCCGCCGGTCCGGGCCTGGCCCGCTCGCAGCGCTGGCTGCGCTCGCACCCCCTCGCGGTCGACGCCGTGCTCGCCGGCGTCCTGCTCGTCCTGGTCCTCGTCAGCCTGGCGGTGGGCCACAAGCCGTACGGGCAGCCCCGGTTCTGGGAGCGCACCCCCGAGCCCTCCAGCGTCGTCATCGCGGTGCTCGCCTGCTCGGCGCTGATCCTGCGCCGCCGGATGCCGGCCCGGGTGCTCGTCTGCACCGGCGCGCTCACTCTGCTCGAACTGGTCACCGGACCGGGCGAGAAGGGCACACCGGTCGCGCTGACCGCGGCCGTCGCCCTCTACACCGTCGGCTCCCGCACCGACCGTTCGACGACCTGGCGGGCCGGGGCCGTGGCCGTCGTCGCGCTCACCACGGCGGCCGCGCTGTTCGGCCCGCGCCCCTGGTACGGGCAGCAGAACCTGGCCCTCTCCGCCTGGATGGGCATGGCCGCGGCCGCCGGTGACGCCGTCCGCAGCCGCCGCGCGTTCGTCGACGCCATCCGGGAGCGCGCCGAACGGGCCGAGCGGACCCGCGAGGAGGAGGCCCGCCGCCGGGTGGCCGAGGAGCGCATGCGGATCGCCCGCGAGCTGCACGACGTGGTCGCCCATCACATCGCCCTGGTCAATGTGCAGGCGGGGGTCGCCGCGCACGTCATGGACAACCGCCCCGACCAGGCCAAGGAGGCGCTGGCCCATGTGCGGGAGGCGAGCCGCTCGGCGCTGAACGAGCTGCGCACCACCGTCGGCCTGCTCCGGCAGTACGGCGACCCGGAGGCGCCGACCGAGCCCGCGCCCGGCCTGGGCGTGCTGGACCAGCTCGTCGGCGGCTTCGTCCGGACGGGGCTGCCGGTGGAGGTGGAGGTCTCCTCCACCGAGCCGCGCGGCCCCTGGTTCAGCCGCCGCGCGGAGCAGGCCGCGGCCGTGACCGGGGAACTGCCCGCGGCGGTGGACCTCACGGCGTACCGGGTGGTGCAGGAGGCGCTGACCAATACGCACAAGCACGCGGGGGAGGGCGCCGCCGCCCTGGTCCGGATAGCGCGGGGCGCGGAGGTCCTGGAGGTCAGCGTCCTCGACGACGGGGCGGGCGCCGCCGCTGCCGCGGCATCCGGCGCCGCGGCCCCCGGCAGTACGGTTCCGGGCGGCCGGCCGGGCCCGCAGCGCGGACCGGACCGCGGCGCGCCGCACGGGGACCCGCCGGACCCGGCGGGCGGGGAGCCCGCCGCCTCCGGTCCCCCCGGCGGTCACGGCCTGCTCGGGATGCGGGAGCGGGTGTCGGCGCTCGGCGGGGTGTGCGAGACGGGCCCGCGCCGCGGGGGCGGCTTCCGGGTCCACGTACGCCTGCCGCTCACCGCCGACGGGATGGCCGCCGCGGACGCCGCGGCGGAGGCGTCCGCCGATGCCGCCTGCCGGGTCGCGCGGCGGAGAGAGGGAGCGTTGTGACCATCCGTGTGCTGCTCGCCGACGACCAGGCCCTGCTGCGCAGCGCCTTCCGGATCCTCGTCGACTCCGAGCCCGGCATGGAGGTCGTGGGCGAGGCGTCCGACGGCGCGGAGGCCGTCCGGCTGGCCGGGGAGCGCCGGGCCGACATCGTGCTCATGGACATCCGGATGCCCGGCACCGACGGGCTCGCCGCCACCCGCCTGATCAGCGCCGATCCGGAGCTGTCCGGGGTGCGCGTGGTGATGCTGACGACGTTCGAGGTGGACGAGTACGTGGTGGAGTCGCTCCGGGCGGGCGCCTCCGGATTCCTCGGCAAGGGCGCGGAACCGGGGGAGCTGCTGGCCGCCATCCGTACCGTCGCGGCGGGGGAGTCGCTGCTGTCGCCGGCGGCGACCACCGCGCTCATCGCCTCCTTCCTCTCCCAGGGCGCGCCCCCCGGCGAACCGCCCGCGGGCGGCGGTGACGGCGGCGACGGGCGGGACGACGGCACCGGCCGGCTGGACGTCCTCACCGGCCGGGAGCGGGAGGTGCTGGGCCTGGTCGCGGCGGGGCTCTCGAACGGCGAGATCGCCGAGCGCCTCACCGTCTCCCCGCTGACCGTGAAGACCCACGTCAACCGGGCGATGGCCAAGCTCGGCGCCCGCGACCGGGCCCAACTGGTCGTGATCGCCTACGAGTCGGGCCTGGTACGGCCGAGGGTGTAGCCGGGGGCGCGCGGCGCGTACTGCTGGTGCCGACGCTCTACGCGATGGTCGAGCTCCGCACGGAGCGCCGCGCGGCGAAGCGGGCCGCCAAGCGGGAGCGGTCCGGCGCGAGCCCGAACGGCGGGAGCCCGCACGGGGAGAGGCCCGCCCCGCACCGTCCTGGTGCGGGGCGGGCCTCTCGCTCGCCTTCGGGCCGGCCGCGGCTACGGCAGGGCGAGCATCCGCTCCAGCGCGACCTTCGCGTACTTCTCCGTCTCCGGGTCCACCTGGATGCGGTTGACGACCCTGCCGTCCGCCAGCGACTCCAGGGCCCAGACCAGGTGCGGCAGATCGATCCGGTTCATCGTCGAGCAGAAGCAGACCGTCTTGTCGAGGAAGGAGATCTGCTTGTCCTCGGCGGCGAAACGGTTCGCCAGCCGGCGGACGAGGTTGAGCTCCGTGCCGATCGCCCACTTCGACCCGGCGGGCGCGGCCTCCAGGGTCTTGATGATGTACTCCGTCGACCCGACGTAGTCGGCTGCGGCGACGACCTCGTGGCGGCACTCCGGGTGCACCAGGACATTGACGCCCGGCACCCGCTCGCGCACCTCGTTGACCGAGTCCAGCGAGAAGCGGCCGTGCACCGAGCAGTGCCCGCGCCACAGGATCATCTTCGCGGAGCGCAGCTCCTCGGTGGTCAGACCGCCGTTCGGCTTGTGCGGGTTGTAGACCACGCAGTCGTCCAGGGACAGGCCCAGGTCCCGTACGGCGGTGTTGCGGCCGAGGTGCTGGTCGGGGAGGAAGAGCACCCGCTCGCCCTGCTCGAACGCCCAGTCGAGTGCACGCCGGGCGTTGGAGGAGGTGCAGATCGTGCCGCCGTTGCGCCCGGTGAAGGCCTTGATGTCGGCGGAGGAGTTCATGTACGAGACGGGCACGGTCGAGCCGGCTATGCCCGCGTCGGTCAGCACGTCCCAGCACTCGGCGACCTGCTCGGCGCTGGCCATGTCGGCCATCGAGCAGCCCGCGGCGAGGTCGGGGAGGACGACCTGCTGGGCGTCGCCGGTGAGGATGTCCGCGGACTCGGCCATGAAGTGCACACCGCAGAAGACGATGTACTCGGCCTGCGGCCGTGCGGCGGCCTCCCGGGCGAGCTTGAAGGAGTCACCGGTCACATCGGCGAACTGGATGACCTCGTCCCGCTGGTAGTGGTGGCCGAGGACGAAGACCTTGTCCCCGAGCTTCGCCTTGGCCGCCGCGGCGCGGGCCACGAGGTCCGGGTCGGACGGCGCGGGCAGATCGCCGGGGCATTCCACACCGCGTTCGCTCCCGGGATCGGCCTCGCGGCCGAGCAGGAGGAGAGCGAGCGGTGTCGGAGACACGTCGAGAGGCTGGGCGGTGGTCACTGCACGCACCTTTTCCTGTTCTGCAGACACCCTTTTCGTCTGAATGACGCTATCTATCATAACCGCTTCACGTCACGTTGACGATGGCGCTTGTGTCGATGTGACGCATCCGTCCGGCGGGCGGGCCCGGCCGGAACTGTCTCCTTCCGGGCGGGTGTGCGAGCATGAACAGCGGAAGTGATGGCGATACCGCCGCCCGGAATGAATCCGGGGCGCCGTGGGTTGAGCCGACGGCAAGCGATCCGTACAACCCGGGAGAGAAGCAGATGTCCGTTCAGGACGAGAAGACCACCGCGAGTGACGGCATCCTCCTGTCCGACGCGGCCGCGAGCAAGGTCAAGGCGCTGCTGGAGCAGGAGGGCCGCGACGACCTCGCGCTGCGGGTCGCGGTGCAGCCCGGGGGCTGTTCCGGTCTCCGCTACCAGCTCTTCTTCGACGAGCGTTCCCTCGACGGCGACGTCGTGAAGGACTTCGACGGGGTCAAGGTCGTCACCGACCGGATGAGCGCCCCCTACCTGGGCGGTGCCTCCATCGACTTCGTCGACACCATCGAGAAGCAGGGCTTCACCATCGACAACCCCAACGCCAGCGGTTCCTGCGCCTGCGGCGACTCGTTCAGCTGACCCCGGCCGGACGCGGGACATACCGGAGGCGGCGGACCGTGCGGTCCGCCGCCTCCGGCGTGCCCGGCCGTCCCCACCGCGGGAGGCCGGGGACGCTCACTCCTTCCGCGGGACGCGCTCGCCGTCCGCGGCGTCCACGACCCGGCGGTCGCCCAGCGGCTCCTTGAGCTCCACCGTCTCCTTCATCATCTTCGCCATCTTGACGCAGGCGCGGCCCGGTTCCTTCTCGGTGCCGGTGATCCGGACGGTGACCCGCTGCTCGGTGCTCTCGGCCGACAGTTCGTAGTCGGTGCAGACCCCGCCCCAGAAGCGGACCGTCAGCTTCCGGCCGTCCGTGCTGTAGGTCTCCACCCGGGTCAGGCCCTCGTCGCCGCCCGGCCCGCCCGGTTCGGCGGGCCCGGAGGTCGGCCGGTCCCCCGGGGCGGACGAGCCGCCGTTCCCCGCGATGTGCTCCGGCTTCACCGCCGGATAGGTCACCGTGAAGGTGTCCCCCTCGCCCGCGCCCGGCGCCTCCACGGCGAACAGCCAGGCGGGCACCAGGGCCTGCTTCCCGGCCACGAAATGCGCCGCGTAACCGAAGACGGCCTTCCGCACCGTGGCCGGCCCGGGCTCCGCGGGCGTGGTCCGGTCCGGCTCGCTCCGCTCGGTGTCCTCTCCGCCGGAACCCTCCCCGGCGGGGCCGTCCTGTGCGGGATCGTCCTGCCCGGACCGGGCGGGCGCGGGCAGGGCGCTCGGCGCGGTGGCGGGCTCCCCGCAGGACGGGCTCCCCGGTTCGGAGCCGTCCGCGTGCGGCACCGCCGAGGCGCAGCCGCCGATGCCGACCCGTCCGCCGCCGGCGGACCTGTTGAGCCGCTCCAGCGCCTCCTCCGCGCCCAGCACCGGATACTCGGGGCCCTTCCCGAGCTTCGCCAGATGCCCGCTGCCGCCGACCACGTCGCCCCCCGGCCCGATCCGCAGACCGGTGTGCCAGCCGTAGGTGGGCAGACCGTCCACCACCGGGTCGGCGTTCACCACCCGTACGGCGCCCGTGGCCGTACCGGCGTCCACAGCGGCGTCCGCCAGTCCGGCGGCCTTGAGCACGGGGCCGGCGGCGCGCTTCGCCTCCGCCTCGGAGACGGGCTCGCCCTCGGCGGGACCGTCCGGGGGCACGGGGCACTTCGCGGACGAGGAGGAGCTGTCCGAGCCGGACCCCTTCCCGGGCCCGTCCTGCTCCTGCTCCTTCTTCTCCGGCCCGGCCGGCGGCTCCGCGCAGTCGTCGCTGCCGGCGGGGCCGAAGCGCTGGTACGTCCAGGTGCCGGGAGCGTTCCTGGCGACGTCCAGCTTCGGGCCCGTCGCGTCCCGGAGCGGGCCGAACTTCCAGGTGTCACCGGCCAGTCGCGCCGGGCCCGGCACGTCCAGGGCCCGCGCCAGCCGCTCGGCGGCGGCGCGGCCGACCTCGCCCCGGGGACGGTGCACGGGGGCGGCGTCCGGGCCGTCCGGAAGCTCGCCCTCCGCGACGTAGGTGCGTCCGGCGGGGTCCGGTTCGCCGGGGGCGATCCCCGGGCCCTCCGCCGCTCCGGCGTATCCGTCCAGCCGCAGGGGCGGGGGGTCGCCCGCCGCGGGCGCCGAACCGCCGTCGCCCGCGGTGGAGGCCCAGTACGCCCCGCCACCGCCGGCGAGCAGCACCGCCGCCGCGACCGACGCGGCGATGATCGTGGAACGCCGCTGCCGCGGCCTGTCCGGGGCGTGCTGCTCCGGTGCGTCCTCCGGAGGTCGCTGGGTGCTCACCGCATCGCTCCTATCGCTCCGCTCGACGCGGGACGGCGGCGCGCGCCGGTCCGCGTATCGGTCCCTCTCGCGCCCCTTGACCGGGACACGCCGATGGGACGGAACGGAGGAGCGTACGGTTCCCCCTTTCGGGTGCGGGGACTCCGCTATCCGGACGGGCTCAGTCGCCGTACTCCGACATTCCGTCCAGAAGCCGCGCGGAGGAGGCCGGGACCCGGACGCCGTGGATCCGCGACGGCGGTACGGGCTCGGCGTGCGCCGCGGCGCCCGCCCGCCAGTGCGGGGCCATCCGCGAGCAGTCGCCGCGGAGTTCGGCCAGTCCGTCGTCCAGCTCCAGCGGCGTGGGGTCGGTGGTGACCGGCAGCGCGGGGGATCCGGGGTGATGCGGTGTGATCGGCATGACGACTCCTGGGCCGGGCTGGGAACCGCACAGGCGGAACGCCTGTCTCCTCGCACCGTATGCATCCCGGCCCGGGCGAAGAAAGCCCTACTATCGGGTAGTTTTCACCGGTCGGAGGCGCCGCCCGGACCGGGTAGCGTGAACCGTCCCCTTCCGCCGCCCGCAGGAGAAGCCCGCCGTGCGTATCGCTGTCACCGGCTCCATCGCCACCGACCATCTGATGACCTTCCCCGGCCGCTTCGCCGACCAGCTCGTCGCCGACCAGCTCCACACGGTCTCGCTCTCCTTCCTGGTCGACGCCCTGGACGTGCGGCGCGGCGGAGTCGGCGCCAACATCTCCTTCGGCATGGGGCAGCTCGGCGTCCGCCCCGTCCTGGTCGGCGCCGCCGGACCGGACTTCGACGAGTACCGCGCCTGGCTGGAGCGGCACGGCGTGGACACCGGCTCGGTGCGGATCTCCGAGATGCTGCACACCGCCCGCTTCGTCTGCACCACGGACACCGACCACAACCAGATCGGCTCCTTCTACACGGGCGCGATGAGCGAGGCCCGCCTGATCGAGCTGAAGTCGGTCGCCGACCGGGTCGGGGGGCTGGACCTCGTCCTCATCGGCGCGAACGACCCGGAGGCGATGCTCCGCCACACCGAGGAGTGCCGGACCCGGAACATCCCCTTCGCCGCCGACTTCTCCCAGCAGATCGCCCGGATGACCGGCGAGGACATCCGGATACTGCTCGACGGCGCCACCTATCTCTTCGCCAACGAGTACGAGAAGGGGCTCATCGAGTCCAAGACCGGCTGGACCTCCGAGGAGATCCTGGGCCGGGTCGGCACCCGTGTCACCACCCTCGGGGCCAACGGCGTGCGGATCGAGCGGAGCGGGGAGGAGCCGATCGAGGTCGGCACCGCCGAGGAGGAGGCCAAGGCCGACCCGACCGGCGTCGGCGACGCCTTCCGCGCCGGCTTCCTGGCGGGCGTCGCCTGGGGCGTCGGTCTGGAGCGCGCCGCCCAGATCGGCTGCATGCTGGCGACCCTCGTCATCGAGACCGTCGGCACCCAGGAGTACGAACTGCGCCGCGCCCATTTCATGGACCGCTTCACCAAGGCGTACGGCCACGAGGCCGCGGCCGAGGTCCGGGCCCATCTGGCCTGAGCCGACGGGCTTTCAGGGGTCTGTCCGGCCCTACGCCCGGCGGCGCACCAGATACACCGCACCGCGCTCCGCCGGGCGTTCGCCCGCGTACTCCTGGTCCCGCATGGCGCACCAGGCCGGGATGTCCAGGCGCGCGGCCTCGTCGTCGGCCAGGACGGCGACCAGCGCGCCGTCCGGCACCTCCCCGATGACCTTGGCGAGCTCGATCACCGGGATCGGGCACCGCCGTCCCAGCGCGTCCACGGTCAGCGCGGGCTCCTCGGCGCCGGCCGCTTCCGGAGCGGCTCCTTCCGCGGGCTCGGTCCGCTCCGCCGGGGCCCGCTCGGCCCCGGCCCCGTCCGCCGCGGCCCGCTCCGGCGCCGGAACGCCGGGGGAGGCGGCGGACGCGGCGTCCGGCCCCGCGACGGAGGCCGCACCGGACGCCCCCCGCCCGGCCCCCGCCGGGCCCGCGGCCTCCTCCCCCGGCAGGGGCGCCCCCAGCCGGCCCCGCACCTCGCCCACCGTCTCCGGCAGGACGGCGAGGAACCGCTCGACGTCCTCCGCGGCGGTCCCGGCCGGCAGGGACACCCGGACGTTGCCCTCGGACAGCACCCCCATGGCGCGCAGCACATGACTGGGCACCAGAGTGCTCGCCGTGCAGGAGGAGCCGGAGGAGACCGAGAAGCCCCGCCGGTCCAGCCCGTGCAGCAGGGCCTCCCCGTCGACGTAGAGACAGGAGAAGGTGACGAGATGCGGCAGCCGCCGCACCGGATCGCCCACCACCTCGACATCCGGCACCACTTCCGGCACCCGCGCCCGGATCCGGTCCACCAGGGCCCGCAGCCGCACCGCCTCCCCCTCCGCCTCCTGCCGCACGGCGCGGAGCGAGGCGGCCGCGGCCAGCACCGCCGGGATGTTCGGGAAGCCGGGGGCGCGGCCCGACTCCCGCTCGTCCGCCGGCCCGCGCGGCGCGAACCGCACGCCCTTCCGTACGGCGAGCAGCCCGACCCCGGGCGGCCCGCCCCACTTGTGGGCGCTCGCCGCCAGCAGCGACCAGCCGCCGTCCACCGGCCCCCACGCCAGCGACTGCGCGGCGTCCACGAGCAGCGGCACCCCGGCGCCCCGGCACGCCTCGGCGACCTCGGCCACCGGCTGCTCGGTGCCCACCTCATGGTTGGCGGACTGGAGGCAGGCGAGCGCGGTGTCCGCGCGCAGCGCCCCGGCGTAGCGCCCGGCGTCCACCCGGCCGGTCCGGTCCACGCCGGCCTCCTCCACGGTGCCGCCGTCCGCGGCGTGGGCGGCGGCCGACTGCAGGACGCAGGAGTGTTCGACGGCCGAGACGAGCAGATGCCGCCCGGCGCGCCGGCGGCCCGCGAGGGCGCCGGCCATCCCGTCGTACACCGCCCGGGTGCCGGAGGAGGTGAAGACCAGTTCGTCGGGCCGGCAGCCGGCCGCCTCGGCGGCGGTCTCCCGGGCCGCGTCGAGCAGCATCCGGGCGCGCCGGCCCTCGCGGTGGAGCCGGGCCGGGTCGGCCCAGCCCTCGTCGAGCGCGGCGAGCAGGGCCTGCCGGGCGACGGGGTGGAGCGGCACGGAGGAGGCGGAGTCGAAGTAGGCCACGCCCCGACGCTAACCCCTGCCCGGCGGGTCCGACACGCCCGTCCCGTACGGGCGCCCCGGCGGGGCCGTTCCCGGTCCCGCGACCTCCCGAAAGGCCCCCGCTCACGGGGTGCGGAGGGCCGCGTTCCCCACCTTCGGGGAGTCGCGCGGCGCGTTGGGCACCCTCCCCGCGCGACGTGAAATGGCGTCCAGTAGGGTTTGGTCCGCATAAACATCCAAACCCCTGCCCGCGACAAGGGCCGGCGACCGAACGCAGAGACGGCCGCAGGTCGGCGGGCGAGACTCTCGGGAAGGCGCTACGTGAGTCCCAACGGCTCCGACCGCTCGTCGCGGCGCCCGATGCGGCGGAAGCTGCCGCAGGCGCTTGCCGCGGGCCTGGTCCTGGTGACCGCCACCGGTTGCACATACGAGGACTTCCCCCGCCTCGGAATGCCCACCCCCATCACAGAAGAGGCGCCGCGGATCCTCTCCCTGTGGCAGGGATCCTGGGCCGCCGCGCTCGCCGTGGGCGTGCTCGTCTGGGGCCTGATCCTGTGGAGTGTCATCTTCCACCGGCGTTCCAGGACCAAGGTCGAGGTTCCCCGGCAGACCCGGTACAACATGCCGATCGAGGCCCTCTACACGGTGGTCCCGCTGATCATCGTCTCCGTGCTCTTCTACTTCACCGCGCGTGACGAGAGCGAGCTGCTGAAGACCTCCAAGGAGCCCGACCACGTCATCAACGTGGTGGGCTACCAGTGGAGCTGGGGCTTCAACTACATGGAGGACGTGGACGGCGACCCGGCGACGCCCGGGGCGCTGCCCAAGGAGGTCTCCTCCATCGCGGAGAAGAAGCTGGAAGGCGTCCCCGAGGGCGCCGAGGGCGTCTACGACGCCGGCACCCCCGGCGACCGCAACCCGCAGAACGGCAACCCGGGCCCGACCCTGTGGCTGCCCAAGGGCGAGTCGGTCAAGTTCATCCTGACCTCGCGGGACGTCATCCACTCCTTCTGGGTGGTGCCGTTCCTGATGAAGCAGGACGTCATCCCGGGCCACACCAACCAGTTCCAGGTGACTCCGGAGAAGGAGGGCACCTACATGGGCAAGTGCGCCGAGCTGTGCGGTGTCGACCACGCCCGGATGCTCTTCAATGTGAAGATCGTCTCTCCGGAGCGCTACCAGCAGCACCTGAAGGACCTGGCGGAGAAGGGCCAGACCGGCTACATCCCTGCGGGTATCACCCAGTCTGATGCCGCCAAGAACGCGGAGACGAACAACCCATGAGCATCCTCAACGAACCCCAGGGTGCCGCTGCCGCAGCGACGGCTGCCGCAGCACCGCCCGTGCGCGTCAGGAAACCCGGGAGCGTCGTGGTCGACTGGCTGACGACCACCGACCACAAGAAGATCGGCACGCTCTACCTGGTCACCTCGTTCTTCTTCTTCTGTGTCGGCGGTGTCCTGGCGCTCGTCATGCGCGCGGAGCTCGCCCGGCCCGGTACGCAGCTGGTCTCGAACGAGCAGTTCAACCAGGCGTTCACGATGCACGGCACGATCATGCTGCTGATGTTCGCGACGCCGCTCTTCGCCGGTTTCGCCAACTGGATCATGCCGCTGCAGATCGGCTCGCCCGACGTGGCGTTCCCGCGGCTGAACATGTTCGCCTACTGGCTGTACCTCTTCGGCTCGCTGATCGCGCTGGGCGGCTTCCTCACCCCGCAGGGCGCCGCGGACTTCGGCTGGTTCGCCTACACCCCGCTGTCCGACGCCATCCGCTCGCCGGGTGTCGGCGGTGACATGTGGATCATGGGCCTCGGACTCGGTGGCTTCGGCACGATCCTCGGTTCGGTCAACTTCATCACCACGATCATCTGCATGCGCGCTCCCGGCATGACGATGTTCCGGATGCCGATCTTCACCTGGAACGTGCTGCTGACGGCACTGCTGGCGATCATCGTCTTCCCGGTGCTGGCCGCCGCGTTCTTCGCCCTGGAGGCGGACCGCCAGTTCGGCTCGCACATCTTCGACGCGGCCAACGGCGGAGCGCTGCTGTGGCAGCACCTCTTCTGGTTCTTCGGCCACCCCGAGGTGTACATCATCGCCCTGCCGTTCTTCGGCATCGTCTCGGAGATCATCCCGGTCTTCAGCCGGAAGCCGATGTTCGGTTACATCGGCCTGATCGGCGCGACGATGGCGATCGCGGGCCTCTCGGTGACCGTCTGGGCGCACCACATGTACGTCACGGGCGGCGTGCTGCTCCCGTTCTTCTCCTTCATGACGCTGCTGATCGCGGTGCCGACCGGTGTGAAGTTCTTCAACTGGATCGGCACCATGTGGAAGGGCAGCCTGAGCTTCGAGACCCCGATGCTCTGGACGGTCGGCTTCCTGATCACCTTCGTGTTCGGTGGCCTCACCGGCGTCATCCTGGCCTCGCCGCCGCTGGACTTCCACGTGTCGGACTCGTACTTCGTGGTGGCGCACTTCCACTACGTGGTCTTCGGCACCGTCGTCTTCGCGATGTTCGCCGGCTTCCACTTCTGGTGGCCGAAGTTCACCGGCAAGATGCTGGACGAGCGGCTCGGCAAGATCACCTTCTGGACGCTGTTCGTGGGCTTCCACGGCACGTTCCTGGTGCAGCACTGGCTGGGCGTGGAGGGTATGCCGCGGCGTTACGCGGACTACCTCGCCGCGGACGGCTTCACCGCGCTGAACACGGTCTCGACGATCGCCTCGTTCCTGCTCGGCCTGTCGCTCCTGCCGTTCTTCTACAACGTCTGGAAGACCGCCAAGTACGCGCCGAAGGTCGAGGTCGACGACCCCTGGGGCTACGGCCGTTCGCTCGAATGGGCGACGTCCTGCCCGCCCCCGCGGCACAACTTCCTCAGCCTGCCGCGGATCCGCTCCGAATCCCCGGCCTTCGACCTGCACCACCCGGAGATCGCCGAGATCGACACACTCGAAGCCCGGGAAGCGGTGGCCGGCAAGGCCCTCGCCGGTGACAAGGAGGCCGCGAAGTGAAGATCCAGGGACACGTCTTCCTCTGGCTGTCGCTCTTCTTCCTGGTCGTGACCATCGTCTACGGCCTCTGGTCGAGGGAGCCGGTCGGCACCACGGCGCTCTTCCTCTCCTTCGGCCTGACCGTCATGGTCGGCTTCTACCTGGCCTTCACGGCCCGCCGCGTGGACACCGGCGCCCAGGACAACCTGGACGCCGATGTCGCGGACGACGCCGGGGAACTGGGCTTCTTCAGCCCGCACAGCTGGCAGCCGCTCTCGCTGGCCATCGGTTCCGCGCTCGCCTTCATGGGCGTCATCTTCGGCTGGTGGCTGCTGTACTTCTCGGCACCGATCCTCCTCATCGGACTCTTCGGCTGGGTGTTCGAGTACTACCGCGGTGAGAACGCCACCCAGTAGCGCACCACCGCACGCACACGCGCCGGGCCCGGAAGCAGCCGCTTCCGGGCCCGACCCGTTTGGCCCATCCGCCGCGCCGGACCGCCCGGTATTTCATAGCTTGTGGCGTATGAACCACAACCCGCGCATACGCACCGTCCTGGGCAGCGGCCTGCTGATAGGCGGGCTGGTCACGGCCACCGCCGCGTGCGGCGGCTCCGGACCCTCCCTGACCGCCAAGCCCTACGACGCCACCGGCCAGATAGCCTTCAGCGGCGACGGGAGCGAGGGGCGTGCCCTCGACCCGGACAAGCCGCTGGAGATCACCGCCAGGGGCGGCGGCGGACGGATCACCGACGTGACCGCCACCGACACCGCGGGCCACCGAATACGCGGCGAGCTCAACGACGACGGAACCCGCTGGCGCAGCACCTCCCAGCTGACCGCCGGTGTCCGCTACACCCTCCGCGTGAGCACCGAGAACCGCGGCGGCGCCCCGGGGCTGCGCGTCATCCACTTCGAGACCGCGCCCGCCGACCGCCGGCTGCGCGTCACCTTCGGCCCGGACGCCGGGACCTACGGCGTCGGCCAGCCCATCACCGCCGAACTCAGCCGTCCCGTCCGGGACCGCGCGGCCCGCGGCCGCGTCGAGAGCTCCCTGCAGGTCGTCTCACGGCCCCGTGTGGCCGGCGCCTGGCACTGGGTGGACGAGAAGACGCTGCACTACCGGCCACGCGACTTCTGGCCCGCTCACGCCACCATCGAGGTGCGCAGCGCCCTGGGCGGCGTCGAGGCCGCGAAGGGGCTGCGGGGCGGCTCCTCGAAGCCGCTGCGGATCCGCACCGGCCCACGCGTCGAGGCGGTCACCAACGCCCGCACCCACACCCTGACCTTCAAGCGCGACGGCAAGGTCGTCCGCACCATTCCGGTCACCACGGGCAAGCCCGGCTTCGAGACGCGCAACGGAACCAAGATCGTCCTGGCCAAGGAGGCCTTCGTCAGGATGCGCGGCACCAGCGTGGGCATCGCGGCGGGCAGCGCCGAATCCTACGACCTGCCGGTGCACTGGGCCGTCCGGGTGACCTGGAGCGGCGAGTACGTGCACGCGGCGCCGTGGTCCGTCGGCTCGCAGGGCTCCGCCAACGTCAGCCACGGCTGTACGGGCATGAGCATGGCCAACGCCAAGTGGTTCTTCGACCACGTGCGGCTCGGCGACATCGTCAAGGTCGTCGGCAGCGAGGGCGAGACGATGACACCGTTCGACAACGGTTTCGGCGACTGGAACCTGGACTGGGCGAAGTGGTCGGCGGGCAGCGCCCTCCACGGCCCCGCCGAGCGGGAGGACGCCGGACCGGCCGAACCGGCCCGGCTGCGCCCCCAGTTCTGAGCCCTCGCGGCTCAGGCGTCCACGGCGGGCCGGGCGCGCAGCAGGCCCGCCAGGGCGCCGGCGAACTCCACCGGGTCGACCGGGTGGGTCACCGCGGCCTCGGCCCGGCTCCAGGTGGCCAGCCAGGCGTCCTGCGGGCGGCCGATCAGCAGCAGTACGGGCGGGCAGTCGAAGATCTCGTCCTTGATCTGCCGGCAGACGCCCATGCCGCCCGCGGGCGCCGTCTCGCCGTCCAGCACGCAGACATCGATCCCGCCGGCCTCCAGGGCACTCAGCACGGCCGGCAGCGTGGCGCACTCCAGGAATTCCACCGGGGGCACGTCGGCGGCCGGGCGCTTGCCCGCCGCCAGTCGCACCTGCTCGCGCGTCCTCGCGTTGTCGCTGTAGACCAGGACCGTGGCGGTCGGCTGCATCGTTCCTCCAGGCTTGCGGCGTACGGACGGCACGGTGGTGTGTGGAGCCGTTGCGGCGGATGCTACTCCGCCGGAGCGGCGGGGGAGGAGGGGTGGGCGGATCCAAGATCCCGGCCGGGCCGGACGGCCCGGTTCCGCGCGGGGCGGCCGGCCCGTCGGCGGCCGCGGCACCGGGCCGCCCGGGGCCCGTGGAAGCCTCCGTTCCGCCGCCCCGCGGAAGCCCGCGGAATGGGCCGAAAGAGCAGCGTGTACGGCCTTGACACACCGAACGGCACCCCCGGGGTGAGCGCTGGATAGGCGACCGACATAATGTCGGTCGTGGCGACAGCAACGACAGTAGACACCGGGCACGCGCACCCGTCGGTCAATCGACCGAACCTCACCAGCGTCGGAACCATCATCTGGCTGAGTTCCGAGCTGATGTTCTTCGCGGCCCTCTTCGCGATGTACTTCACCCTGCGATCGGTGACCGGAGCCGAGTTCTGGTCGGAAAAGGCGGACACGCTCAACTTTCCGTTCGCGGCGGCCAACACCACGATCCTGGTGCTCTCCTCCCTCACCTGCCAGCTCGGCGTCTTCGCCGCCGAGCGCGGTGATGTGAAGAAGCTCCGCTCGTGGTTCGTGGTCACCTTCATCATGGGCGCCGTCTTCATCGGCGGCCAGATCTTCGAGTACACCGAGCTGGTGAAGCACGAGGGCCTCTCGCTCTCGTCGGACCCGTACGGCTCGGCGTTCTACCTGACCACCGGCTTCCACGGACTGCACGTGACGGGCGGACTCATCGCCTTCCTGCTGGTCCTGGCCCGGACCTACGCGGCCAAGAGGTTCACCCACGAGCAGGCCACGTCGGCCATCGTCGTGTCGTACTACTGGCACTTCGTCGACGTCGTCTGGATCGGCCTCTTCGCCACGATCTACATGATCAAGTAATCGGTCCGACGGACCCGCACCACACCAAGCCAGAAGCATCGACGCAGAAGATCCTGACACCGGGGTAATCCGTGAAAAAGCTCTCCGCACGACGGCGCCATCCGCTGGCGGCGCTTGTCGTCCTACTCTTCGCGCTGGCGGTCACCGGGGGGCTGTACGCGGCGTTCGCACCCGCGGACAAGGCCCAGGCCGACACCACCGCTCAGTCCCTTGCCATCAAGGAGGGCAAGCAGCTCTACACCACAGGCTGCGCGAGCTGCCATGGCACGGGCGGTCAGGGGACCTCCGACGGCCCGAGCCTGGTCGGAGTCGGCGCCGCCGCGGTCGACTTCCAGGTCGGCACCGGCCGGATGCCCATGCAGCAGCCGGGCGCCCAGGCGCCGAAGAAGCCGGTGGTCTACTCGCAGGCCGAGATCGACCAGATGGCCGCGTACATCGCCTCGCTCGGCCCCGGCCCGGCCGTGCCGGCGAAGGAGGCCTACGACCCCGAGGGCGCGGACATCGCCAAGGGCGGGGAGCTCTTCCGCACCAACTGCGCGCAGTGCCACAACTTCACGGGCCAGGGTGGCGCCCTGACCGAGGGCAAGTACGCCCCGAACCTGGACGGCGTCTCGAACAAGCACATCTACGAGGCCATGCTGACCGGCCCGCAGGCCATGCCCGTGTTCCCCGACTCGACGACGCCCGAGCAGGACAAGCGGGACATCATCGCCTACATCAACACGGTGAACGGTGAGGATTCGGCCAACCCGGGCGGCCTGGAGCTGGGCGGCTTCGGTCCGGTCACCGAGGGCCTGTTCGCCTGGACCTTCGGCCTCGGCGCGATGATCGCTGTCGCCGTCTGGGTCGCCGCCCGGACCGCAAAGGCCAGGAAGTCATGAGCGAGACTGGATCGAACAAAGACGTGTCCCAAGAATCCCTGCCGAGTGAGCGGCCGACGGCTCACGAGGGCGTGACGGCGACCGCGGAGCATCCGTTCGCGGACCCGGGCCTGCCGCCCCACCAGCCGCGCATCCAGGACATCGACGAGCGGGCCGCCAAGCGCTCCGAGCGCACCGTCGCCCTGCTCTTCGTCGTCTCCATGCTGGCCACGATCGGCTTCATCGCCAGCTACGTGGTGTTCCCGATCGACAAGATCGTGTACATCTTCCCGTTCGGTCACGTCAGCGCGCTGAACTTCGCCCTGGGCCTCACCCTCGGCATCGCGCTGTTCTGCATCGGCGCCGGCGCGGTCCACTGGGCCCGCACGCTGATGTCCGACGTGGAGATCGCGGACGAGCGGCACCCGATCGGCGCCGAGTCCGAGGCCAAGGCCACGGTGATGGCCGACTTCCGGCAGGGCGCCGCCGAGTCGGGCTTCGGCCGGCGGAAGCTGCTCCGCAACACCCTCTTCGGCGCGGTGGCCCTGGTGCCGCTCTCCGGCGTGGTGCTGCTGCGCGACCTCGGCCCGCTGCCCGGCGACAAGCTCCGGCACACGCTGTGGGCCAAGGGCAAGCTGCTGGTCAACCAGAACACCAACGAGCCGCTGCGGCCGGAGGACATCCCGGTCGGATCGCTGACCTTCGTCAAGCCCGAGGGCCTGGAGGAGGACGACCACGAGTTCAACGTGGAGATCGCCAAGGCCGCCGTGATGGTCGTCCGGATCCAGCCGGAGGACATCAAGGACAAGAAGGAGCTCGACTGGTCGCACGAGGGCATCGTGGCGTACTCGCGGATCTGTACCCACGTCGGCTGCCCCGTGACCCTGTACGAGCAGTCCACCCACCACGTGCTCTGCCCGTGCCATCAGTCGACCTTCGACATGGCCGACGGCGCGCGGGTGATCTTCGGCCCGGCGGGCCACGCCCTGCCGCAGCTGCGGATCGGTGTCAACCAGGACGGCTACCTCGAAGCCCTCGGTGACTTCGCGGAGCCCGTCGGCCCGAGTTTCTGGGAGCGCGGATGAGTACGGCGACCGACAACCGGCGCAAGGCGCCCGCGGGAGAGCGGGTCGCCGACTGGGCGGACGGACGGCTGGGGATCTACACCCTGGCCAAGACCAACATGCGCAAGATCTTCCCGGACCACTGGTCCTTCATGCTGGGCGAGGTCGCGCTCTACAGCTTCATCATCATCATCCTCACGGGTGTGTATCTGACGCTGTTCTTCGTGCCCAGCATGGCCGAGGTGGAGTACCACGGCGCCTACGTGCCGATGCACGGCGTCCGGATGACGGAGGCCTACGCCTCCACCCTCGACATCAACTTCGACGTGCGCGGCGGTCTGCTCATCCGGCAGATCCACCACTGGGCGGCCCTGATCTTCCTGGCCTCCATGTTCGTGCACATGATGCGGGTGTTCTTCACCGGTGCCTTCCGCAAGCCGCGCGAGGTCAACTGGGTGTTCGGCTTCCTGCTGTTCGTGCTCGGCATGTTCACCGGCTTCACCGGCTACTCGCTCCCGGACGACCTGCTCTCCGGTACCGGTGTCCGGTTCATGGAGGGCGCGATCCTGGCGACGCCGGTCGTCGGCACGTACCTGTCGATGTTCCTGTTCGGCGGGGAGTTCCCGGGCACCGACGTGATCCCGCGGTTCTTCGCGGCCCACGTCCTGCTGCTGCCGGGCATCATGCTCGGCCTGCTGGTGGCGCACCTGATCCTGGTCTTCTACCACAAGCACACGCAGTTCCCGGGCCCCGGCAAGACCAACACCAACGTGGTCGGCATGCCGCTGCTGCCGGTCTACATGGCCAAGGCCGGAGGCTTCTTCTTCCTGGTCTTCGGTGTGATCGCGGTCCTCTCCGCGCTCTTCACCATCAACCCGATCTGGGCGCTCGGCCCGTACCGGCCCGACCAGGTGTCCACCGGCGCCCAGCCCGACTGGTACATGGGCTTCTCCGAGGGACTCATCCGGGCCATGCCCGCCTGGGAGTTCGTGCTGCCGGGCGGCTACACGCTCAACCTCGGCGTGGCCATCCCGCTGGTGATCGTCTTCCCGCTGGTGCTGACCGTGATCGCGGTCTACCCGTTCATCGAGTCCTGGGTCACCGGCGACAAGCGGGAGCACCACATCCTGGACCGGCCGCGGAACGCCCCGACGCGTACCGCCATCGGCGCGGCCTGGATCAGCTGGTACCTGGTGATGCTGCTGGGCGGCGGCAACGACATCTTCGCCATCCACTTCGACATGTCGATCAACGCGGTCACCTGGTTCGTGCGGATCGCCTTCTTCGTGGTGCCGGTGATCGTCTTCATCGTCACCAAGCGGATCTGCCTCGGCCTGCAGCGCCGGGACCGGGACAAGGTGCTGCACGGCCGCGAGGCCGGCATCATCAAGCGCCTGCCGCACGGTGAGTTCGTCGAGGTGCACGAGCCGCTCTCGCAGGAGCAGCTCCACACCCTCACCCAGCACGAGCAGCCCAAGCCGCTGGAGGTCGGCCCGGAGGTCGACGAGAACGGCGTACGGCGCAAGGTGCCGCGGAGCCAGAAGCTGCGGGCGCGCCTCTCGCGTGGCTGGTACGGCGAGGGCTCCCAGATCCCCAAGGCGACCCCGGAGGAGTTCAAGGAGATCCAGAGCGGCCACGGCCACCACTGAGGCCGCACCCGCGGTCGCCACACAGCCCCGGGCCCCGGCCCGTCCCCTCGTGGGGCGGACCGGGGCCCGCGGTCCGTCCGCGGCCGCGCGGTCCCTTCGGGCGGTCCGCGGGGGCGGTCCGTGCCGCGACCGTCCCGCAGTACGGGCACCGGCCCGTGCCGGGCGCCCCGCCCCGTTAGGCTGGGCCGGGGCCCGCCGCGGCCGGCCCCCCAGGCCACCCCTTCCCCATGGACTCCAGGAGCGGACCATGAACGTCGTGACCCCGGCAGGCGGCGGCAGCGTGGCGGCCCGCACCTGGCCCGACGTGCTGACCTCACTGCTCGACGGCAGGAACCTCGGCGCCGACGACACCGCCTGGGCCATGGACCGGATCATGCGGGGCGAGGCCACCGACGCGCAGATCGCCGGCTTCGCGGTCGCGCTGCGGGCCAAGGGCGAGACGGTCGCCGAGCTGTCCGGGCTGGTCCGCACCATGTACGAGCACGCCCGGCTGATCGAGGTGCCCGGAGACACGGTGGACATCGTCGGCACCGGCGGCGACCGCGCCCGTACGGTCAACATCTCCACCATGTCCGCGATCGTGGTCGCGGGCACCGGCGCCAAGGTGGTCAAGCACGGCAACCGCGCCGCCTCCTCGGCGAGCGGCGCCTCCGACGTGCTGGAGAAGCTCGGCGTCAACCTCGAACTCCCGCCGCGGCGGGTGGCCGAGGTGGCCGACGAGGCGGGGATCACCTTCTGCTTCGCGGTGAAGTTCCACCCGGCGCTCCGTCATGTGGCGGCGGCCCGGCGGGAACTGGGCATCCCCACCACCTTCAACTTCCTCGGCCCGCTCACCAACCCGGCGCGCGTCACCGCGCAGGCGACCGGTGTGGCCAGCGCCCGGATGGCGCCGATCATGGCGGGTGTCCTCGCCGAACGGGGCTCCTCCGCGCTGGTGTTCCGGGGCGACGACGGGCTGGACGAGCTGACGGTCACCGCCACCTCGCAGGTGTGGATCGTGCGCGAGGGCACGGTGCGCCAGGAGTCCTTCGACCCGCGGGACGTGGGCGTCGATCTGGTGCCCGTCGAGGCGCTGCGCGGGGCGGACGCCTCGTACAACGCGGATGTCGCGCGCCGGCTGCTGGCGGGCGAGAAGGGCCCGGTGCGGGACGCGGTGCTGCTCAACTCGGCCGCCGCCCTCGCCGCCCTCCACCCGGCGGACACACCGCTCACCGAGCAGATCGCCGAGGGCATGGCCCGGGCCGCCGAGTCGATCGACTCCGGCGCCGCCCTCCGGACGCTGGAGCGCTGGGTCGCCGCGAGCCATGTGTGACCCCGCGGTTCCGCCGGCTCCCGGGGCCGGCGGAACGGCGGCGGGCCGCCGGCCGGGGCCCGCCTCAGCCGGTCACGGTCAGGAGTCCAGGCCGATGGCGAACGCGGCCTCCAGGTCGTGCTGCGAGTAGGTACGGAACGCCACATGGGTGTCGGTCGCCCGGACGCCGTCGACCTTGTTGATCCGGCCGGGGATCACATCGGCGAGATCGTCGTGCCGGGCCACCCGGACCATCGCCACCAGGTCGTAGGTGCCGGTGACGGAGTAGACCTCGCTGACGTTCTCCAGGGCGGCGATCGATTCGGCGATCTCCGGGATCCGGTCCACGCTGGTCTTGATGAGCACGATCGCGGTGATCACGGCTGGCTGTCTCCCTCGGTCGCCCGGTCTGCGCTGCTCACTCTAGCCGCACCCCCGTAGCGGACCCACGCCCAGAGGAAGCCGGCCAGGAAGCCCGTCAGATGGGCCAGGTACGCCACCCCGGAACCCTCCGGCGCGCTCTGCGACGCCACCCACTGGAGCGCGAACCAGAAGGGCAGCACCACCCACGCCGGGAAGCGCAGCGGCAGGAAGAAGAGGAACGGGAAGAGGCTGGTGACCCGGGCCCGCGGGAAGAGCAGCAGAAAGGCGCCGAGCACCCCCGAGACGGCCCCGGAGGCGCCGACCAGGGGCTGGTCGGAGGCCGGGTCCGCCGCGGCGAAGGCGGTCAGCGCGAGGTAGCCCGTACCGGCGTGCAGCAGTACGTAGCGCGCCGGGCCCAGCCGGGTCTCCACCATGCGGCCGAAGACGTGCAGGAAGAGCAGGTTGCCGAGCAGATGCAGCCAGCCGCCGTGGACGAAGAACGCGGTCAGCGGGGTGAGGAGGGCCTCCGGCGAGCCGCCGAACAGTTCGGCCGGCACCAGGCCCCAGCGCCGGAAGTGGTCGTTCTGCGCCGCGATCAGCCGGTCGCCGCCGCCCTGGGCGGGGTTGAGCCCGGAGACCGGCCCGAGTACGAAGAACAGGCAGCACAGGCCGGTCAGGGTGTGGGTCACCACGGCGGGCCCGCGATCCGCGCTTCCCGGGGCCCGTTCCGCGGGGGCCCGGCCGCCGCCGTGGAGGCCGCGCGCCTTTCTCCGCATGCGCAGATCATGGCGTAACGGGCTCCGGCGGACGGAACGCCTCGCCGGGCGTCCGCCCCGTGGCCGGGCCCGGCGGGCGGGCCCGGGCAGGCCGTAGGGTTGCGGGAGAGCATCCCGCAGTTCGACGGCGCACCGCGGACCAGAACGTGCAGAAGACGCAGACGCAAGTGACGCAGAGAACGAGGACGACACGATGGGCGTTCCCCAGCCGACGGCCGAGACCCGGTGGCGCTGCACCCTGTGCGGCAACCTGACCCGTTTCGACGTGACCCGCTCCAGCAGAGCGGTCGAGTACGTGCACCTCGACCTGGCGGGGGAACCCAGGGTCGAGGAGCGGGACGTGCTCAGTGAGACGATCGAGTCGGTCCGCTGCCGCTGGTGCAACGCGGTGGACCAGATCGAACTGGTCGACCGCCCCGGTGTGAGCGGCTGAGAACGGAGCGCGACAGGTGGTGGAGCACACGGGCGACGGCGCCGGGGACGCGGAGCGGTCCGCCGACGCCGGGGAGGTGCTCGACCGGCCGTTGCCGGAGGGCGTGCGGCGCCGGGTCGTCGCCCTCGTCGCGGACGCCTTCGGCAGTCTGACGATGGCGGAACTGCCGCCCCAGCTGCGGCAGTACGCCCGTTTCACCCCCACCCGCCGGGCCAAGTTCGCGGGCAACGCCATGGCCGCCGCCCTGGAGAGCCATCCGCTCTTCCGGCAGCGGGTCGGCGAGCGGCTGCGCGAGAGCCGGCCGGAGCTCTCCGGGGCCCTGGAGGCCGGGGCGCCGCCGGCCGCCGCGGATCCGGCCGAGGTGGCCGCGCTGGCGTACATACTGCGGCCCGTGGGCTGGGCCAAGCTGGTCGCCGCGGCCGGCGAGGAGGTCCAGCGGGCCCGGGCGGAGCAGGCCGAGGAGGAGGCAGGCCGCGAGGTGCGGCGGCTCCGCGAGGAACTGGCCGAGGCCCGCGCGGCCGCCCGCGCCGAGGCGGACCGGGCGCGCACCGAACTGGAGAGCGCCCGCAAGGAGGCGGACGTCCTCCACCGGAAGCTGCGCAGCGCGGTGAGCGACGTGCGCCGCGGCGAGGCCGCGCTCCGCAAGGCCGCGGCCGAGCTGGAGTCCGTGCGGGCCGCCGCGGCGGCCGAGAAGGCGGCGGCGGACAGCGAGGCGCGGCGGCTGCGGGCCCGGCTCGCGGAGGCGGAGTCGGCCCTGGAGGCCGGGCGCCGCGCGGTGCGAGAGGGGCGCAGCGTCGAGGACATGCGGCTGCGGCTGCTGCTGGACACCGTGCTGGACGCGGCCCAGGGGCTTCGCCGGGAGCTGGCCCTGCCACCGGCCGCGCAGCACCCCGCGGACACCGTGGAGGCGGTGGAGCCGGGGCGGATGACACCGAAGGACATCGCCACCCGCGCGCTCTCGGAGACCGACCCGGCGCTGCTCGACCAGCTCCTCGCGCTGCCGCAGGCGCACCTGGTGGTCGACGGCTACAACGTCACCAAGACCGGCTATCCGACGATGCCGCTGGACAAGCAGCGGCTGCGGCTGCTGGGCGGGCTGGCGGTGCTCGCCGCGCAGACCGGTGCCGAGATGACGTGTGTGTTCGACGGCGCGGAGCTGGCCGCGCCCGTACTGCTGGCGCCGCCGCGCGGGGTGCGGGTGCTGTTCAGCAAGCCGGGGCAGACCGCCGACGAGCTGATCCGGCGCCTGGTGCGCGCGGAGCCGCCGGGGCGCCCGGTGGTCGTGGTCTCCGCGGACCGGGAGGTGGCGGACGGAGTGGCGCGCGCCGGCGCACGCCCCGTCGCCTCGACGCTGCTGCTGAAGCGGCTCGCGCGTACCTGACCCGAAGCCGCCCGGGCCCGGCGGGGGCCTTCGGTGGCACGCAGTGTCAGGCCGCTGTCACCGACTGTGCGAGTGCGGGTAAAGAAAACCTTCCGACGGGAATTTTTTCGGCTCACCCTTTGAACCGATCACGACAAGGTCACTAGGGTCGGCTCCGAACCCTCCGCGCGGTTGATCATCCATCGGGGATGTCCGCGGGGGAACCGCCGAATCCGGCATGTCCGGGCAGGTCCCGGCCGGACACCGGAGCCGGGCCGCGTTCCGTCCTCCCGGCAGGCGGCTGGAGGAAGAAGGAGGTCGCCTCCGTGGCGTCCCACCGTCGACCCAGGCAGCCCGGCCGGGCGCGCGTCAGCGTGCTCACGGCCACCGCCGCCGCAGCCGTCGCCATCACCTCGCAGGCCGCCCAGGCCGCGCCGCAGCCTTCCAAGAACGACGTGAAGGCCACGGTCGACAAGCTGTACGAAGAAGCCGAGATGGCCACCGAGAAGTACAACGGTGCCAAGGAGAAGCAGGAGAAGCTCGAAGAGGAGGTCTCCAATCTCCAGGACAAGGTGGCCCGCGGCCAGGAGGATCTGAACGACCTGCGCAACGGCCTCGGTTCGATGGCCACGGCCCAGTACCGCTCCGGCGGCATCGACCCGTCCGTGCAGCTGCTGCTCTCCTCCGACCCGGACACGTACCTGGAGCGGGCCTCCACGCTCAACCAGCTCAGCGGCAAGCAGGCCGAGGCCCTCGGCAGGATCACCGGCAAGCAGCGCACGCTCCAGCAGCAGCGCGCCGAGGCCGCCGGCAAGCTGGAGGAACTCGACACCACCCGCGAGGCGCTGGGTGAGAAGAAGCGCGAGATCCAGGGGAAGCTGGCCAAGGCCCGCGCCCTGCTCAACACCCTGACGGCCGCGGAGCGCGCCGAACTCGCCGCCGAGGAGGACCGGGCCAACCGCTCCGCCGGCGAGCGGGTCGACCTCGGCAGCGCCGTCCCGGAGTCGCAGCGCGCCGCCGCCGCCCTCTCCGCCGCGCAGTCCAAGATCGGCGCACCGTACGTCTGGGGCGCCACGGGCCCCAGCTCCTTCGACTGCTCCGGGCTGACGTCCTGGGCCTACTCCCAGGCCGGCGTCGGCATCTCCCGCACCTCGCAGGCCCAGGCCAACGACGGCACGCGGATCGGGCAGAGCGCTCTCAAACCGGGCGACCTGGTCTTCTTCTACGGCGATCTGCACCATGTCGGCCTCTACGCCGGCAACGGCCAGATCCTGCACGCCCCGAAGCCCGGGGCCAATGTGCGCTACGAGTCGATCAACAACATGCCGTTCCAGTTCGGCGTCCGGATCGGCTAGTCCGACACACCGCCCGTTCGAGCGAATCGGGCGGCGGCCGGCTCCTTCCGTCCCACCGGTGACCTGCGTCTCCGGTGGGACGAGGCGTTTCCGGGCCCCGTTCGGTCCTTTCACCCTGCGCAGTCATCTGGTTACTCTCTGCCCGCAGTTCTCCGGTCCCGGTCTCCTCCGGGGCCTCCAGCGGAAGGGAGCACGGCCAGCAGTGGCATCCCATCGCCGGGCCGGCAAGACCGGCCTCACGCAGTCCAACCGCATCACGATGCTGCCCGCCGCGGCGGCGACGGCCGCCGTGGCGTTCTCCATCGCCCCGGCGGCCGCCGAGCCTCAGGACACCCCCGCCGAGGTGCGGTCCGCGGTCGGCCGGCTCCACGTCGAGGCCGAGCGGGCCACGGAGAAGTACCACGCGGCGGGGGAGCGGTACCGGCGGCTGAGCGCCGAGGCCGGACGGCTCTCCGACCGCGTCGCCCGCGGCCAGGAGCGGGTCAACCGGCTCCGCGGCGTCCTCGGCTCCCTCGCCGGCGCCCAGTACCGGGCCGGCGGTGTGGACCCGGCCGTGCGGCTGCTGCTCTCCTCCGACCCGGACACCTACCTCGACCGGGCCGTCACCCTCAACCGCATCAGCGAACGCCAGGCCGGCGAACTGCGCTCCCTGCGGCGGGCGCAGACCGAGCTGCGTGAGGAACGCGCCCGCGCCGCGAGCCGGATCGCGGCGGCGGAGCGCAGCCGGAAGGCCGTCAGCCGCCACAAGCGGGCCGTGGAGGCCCGGCTGGCGCGCGCACAGCGGCTGCTGGACTCCCTCGGCCCGGAGCAGCGCGCCGAGCACCGGCGGGCCGCCCGTCACGGCGGCCGTACGGAGTTCCCCGGCGGCGGCACCGCGGCGTCCGGCCGCGCGGCGGCTGCCGTGGCCGCGGCCCGGGCGGCGGTGGGACGGCCCTACGTCTGGGGAGCCACCGGTCCCGGCTCCTTCGACTGCTCGGGGCTCACCTACTGGTCGTACCAGCAGGCGGGGGTGACGCTCCCGCGCACCTCCCAGGCCCAGCGGTTCGCCGGCCGCCGGGTCCCGCTGAGCGAGGCCCGCCCCGGCGACCTGGTGACGTACCGGACGGACGCCAGCCATGTCGGCATGTACGTCGGGAACGGACAGATCGTGCACGCCCCGCACCCCGGCGCCGCCGTCCGCTACGACCCCGTGGGCCTGATGCCGAACGCCACCGTCACCCGGGTCTGAGGCCCCGCGCCGCCCGGGGCCCGGGCCCGCGGGCCGTTCCGGATCCCGGCGCCCGCCCGCCCGGACCGGGGCGGGTCCGCGCCCCGGCCGCGGCCGTACGATCGGGAGCGTGGCGTTTCCGGGGCGGTTCGGGAGGGTGCGCGCCGCCGCACCGGCGGCCGCGGCGCTGCTCGTGCTGTTCGCGCTGCTGCCCGCCTGCGGCCGGGCCGACCCGGGCGACCGGTCGGTGCAGCGGCTGCTGGACCGGCGGTCGGCCGCCCTCCTCGACCGCGACGAACGCGCGTTCCTCGCGGAGACCCACCCCTCGGCCGCCCGGCTCCGCGCCCGCCAGCGGGAGGTGCTGCGGAACCTCGCCGAAGTCCCCCTGGCCTCCTGGGAGTACGAGCTCACCGGTACCGGCGGCTTCGAGCCCGCGCAGGGCGAGGGCCGCCGCCTCGCCGTCCGGGTCCGGCTGAGCTACCGGCTCAGCGGCCACGACACCGGGCCGGCGACCGCCGACCAGCGGCTCACGCTCGCCGAACGCGGCGGACGCTGGTACATCGCCGCGGAGCACCCCGCCGGGGACGGCCCCGAACCGCTGTGGGAGCAGGGCCGGGTCGAGGCGGTCCGGGGCGGCCGCAGCCTGGTGCTCGGCGTCGGCCACGACCGCGGCCGGCTGCGGGGCATCGCCCGCACGGCCGACCGGGCCGTCCCCGCCGTGGACGCGGCCTGGGGCGGCGACTGGGCCCGCCGGGTCGTCGTCCTCGTACCGCGTTCCCCCGCGGACATGGCGGAGCTGCTGGGCGACCCGCCCGGGAGCTACCGCGGCATAGCGGCCGTGACCACCGGGCGGACCGGGGGTGCGCCCGATGGCCCCGCCGACCGCGTCATCGTCAACCCGGCCGCCTACGGCATCCTCGGCGAGGCCGGGCAGGACGTGGTCCTCACCCATGAGACGGCCCATGTCGCCACCCGCGCCCACACGTCGCCCGCCACCCCGCTCTGGCTCTCCGAGGGGTTCGCCGACTGGGCCGGCTACCGGGACACCGATCGCCCCGCCTCCCGGATCGCCCCCGAGCTGGCCCGCGAGGCCGCCGCGGGCCGCGCGCCCGGGGCGCTCCCCGGCGACGAGGACTTCTCCTTCACCGGGGACGCCCGCCGGCTGGCCCGCGCGTACGAGGCGGGGTGGCTCGCCTGCCGCATGATCGCGGAGGAGTGGGGGGAGGAGACGCTGGTCTCCTTCTACCGGGCGGTGGGCGAGGCCGGCCCCGACCGGTCCCGGGCCCTGGAGACGGCCCTGCGCGAGCAGTTGGGCCTCGGCCCCGCCGCCTTCACGGCGCGCTGGCGCGCGTACGCGGAGAGCCGGTTCGGCTGAGGCGTCGCCGCGGGTTCCGCGGGGTTCCGCGGGGTTCCGCGGGATTGTGCGGGGTTCTGCGGGGTTCCGCTGGGTTCTTTGCGTTCTGCGCGGTTTCGCAGGTGTGTACGGGGTTCTTGCCCGGGGGGCGGGTCCGGCGAGGCCGGGGCCGGGTCTTCCCGCCGTCGCCGTGTGGCCCCCGGTTTCCGCGCCGCGCGCGGGTGCTGCCCTCCCACCCGCCCGTTTGCCGTACAGCGGTGCCTCGGGGCGGCCTCCCCGGCCCGGCGCCCGAGCCCCGCACCGTTCTCCGCCCCCGGGTCCGTCCCTCCCCCGGGTCCGTCCCTCCCGGGGTCCGTCTCCTCGGTCCATCCCCGGGCCCCGCTCCCTCCCGTCCCCGGAGTGCCGGGAGACGGCGCCGCAGGCATCCCGGAGTACGCCCGGAGCCCGCCGGGGAGCACCCCGGGGCACGCCGCGGGCCACCCGGTACTGTCGGCCGGGATGGACAAGACCCTGATCGTCACGAACGACTTCCCGCCCCGTCCCGGCGGTATCCAGTCCTTCCTGCACAGCATGGCGCTGCGCCTGGACCCGGCCCGCCTCGTCGTCTACGCCTCCACCTGGAAGGACGGCAGCGAGGTGGCCCGGTTCGACGCGGAGCAGCCGTTCCCCGTCGTCCGGGACCGCACGAGCGTGCTGCTGCCCACCCCGCGCGTGACCCGCCGCGCCGCGGAGCTGCTGCGGGAGCACGACTGCACGTCGGTGTGGTTCGGCGCCGCCGCCCCGCTCGGGCTGATGGCGCCGGCGCTGCGCAGGGCCGGCGCCCGCCGCCTGGTCGCGACCACGCACGGGCACGAGGCCGGCTGGGCCCAGCTGCCCGCCGCCCGGCGGCTGCTGCGCAGGATCGGCGAGGGCACCGACACGATGACGTATCTGGGGGAGTACACCCGCTCCCGGATCGCCGCCGCCCTCACCCCGGAGGCGGCGGCCCGCATGGTGCAACTGCCGCCGGGCGTCGACGAGAAGACCTTCCACCCGGGCTCGGGGGGCGAGGAGATCCGGGCGCGGCTCGGGCTCACCCGCCGTCCCGTGGTGGTGTGCGTGTCGCGGCTCGTCCCGCGCAAGGGGCAGGACACGCTGATCCGGGCGATGCCGGCGATCCTGGCGGCCGTACCGGACACGGTGCTGCTGATCGTGGGCGGCGGCCCGTACCGCAAGGACCTGGCGAAGCTCGCGGACGGCTGCGGGGTGGCGGACTCGGTGCTCTTCACCGGCTCGGTGCCGTGGGAGGAGCTCCCGGCCCACTACGGCGCGGGGGATGTCTTCGCGATGCCCTGCCGCACCCGGCGGGGCGGGCTGGACGTCGAAGGGCTCGGCATCGTCTACCTGGAGGCCTCGGCGACGGGACTCCCGGTGGTGGCGGGGGACTCGGGCGGGGCGCCGGACGCGGTCCTGGACGGGGAGACGGGCTGGGTGGTGCGCGGGGAGTCCGTGCCGGACGCGGCGGAGCGGATCGTGACGCTGCTGCGGGATCCCGCGCTGCGGCGGCGGATGGGGGAGCGGGGGCGCGCCTGGATCGAGGAGCGCTGGCGACGCGACCTGCTGGCGGACCGCCTGGCCTCGCTGCTCTGACGCCCGCCCGGCCCGGGGCACGGCGAGGGCGGGACGTACGTCGGGGGCGGGACCCCTCCCGGGGGTGCCGGCCGGCCGCGAAGGCGCGAGGCCGGGGCCGAGGCGGGGGACCGTGAGGTCCGCGCCGTCCCGTCCGGGCCGGAGGTGCCCCGGCGGGCGCCCCGGGCGGAATCCGGCACCGCCCGCTCCGCTCGTCGCGTCGTCGGACGGCCGGGGCGGGCCGGGGGCCGGACCCCGGACCGCCCCGGCCGGCGGAACCGAGCCGGTGGCTACTTCGTGTAGAGGGCCTCGATCTCGTGCGCGAAATCCTTCGCCACGACGGCCCGCTTCAGCTTCATGGACGGCGTGACGTGCCCGGACTCCTCGGTGAACTGGGCCGGCAGGATGCGGAACTTGCGGACCGACTCGGCCTTCGACACGGCCGCGTTGCCGTCGTCCACCGCCTTCTGGACGTCGGCCAGCAGCTCCGGGTCGTCCCGCAGCGTGGCGGCCGTGGTGCCGGCGGGCCTGCCGTGGTCCTCCAGCCAGCGCGGCAGGAAGTCCTCGTCCAGGGTGATGAGCGCGCCGACGAAGGGGCGGCCGTCACCGACGACCATGCACTCGCCGACCAGCGCGTGGGCCCGGATGCGGTCCTCGATGACGGCGGGGGCGACGTTCTTCCCGCCGGCCGTCACGATGATCTCCTTCTTGCGGCCCGTGATCGCGAGATAGCCGTCCTCGTCGAGGGTGCCGATGTCGCCGGTGTGGAACCAGCCGTCGGAGAGCGCCTCGCGGGTCGCGGCCTCGTTGTTCCAGTAGCCGGTGAAGATGTGCTCGCCGTGGAGCAGCACCTCGCCGTCGTCGGCGATCCGGACGACCGAACCGGGCAGCGGCTGGCCGACCGTGCCGATCTTCTGCCGGTCCCAGGGGTTGAACGCCGTCGCGGCGCAGGACTCGGTGAGGCCGTAGCCCTCCAGCACCGTGAAGCCGATACCGCGGTAGAAGTGGCCGAGCCGCTCGCCGAGCGGGGCGCCGCCGGAGATGGCGTGCCGCGCGCGGCCGCCGAGCACCGAACGGAGCTTGCCGTAGACGAGCTTGTCGAACGCCTTGTGCTTGATCCGCACGCCCAGCGAGGGGCCGGAGGGGGTGTCCAGGGCGCGGCTGTAGGCGATGGCGGCGTCCGCGGCCTTGTCGAAGATCCCGCCCTTGCCGTCCGCCTGGGCCTTGGCGCGGGCGGAGTTGTAGACCTTCTCGAAGACGCGCGGCACACCGAGCACCATCGTCGGCCGGAAGGAGGCGAGTTCGTCGGTGAGGTTCTTGATGTCGGCACAGTGGCCGAGGCGGATCGGCGCGAGGACGGCGGCGATCTCGACCAGCCGGCCGAAGACGTGGGCGACCGGGAGGAAGAGCAGGACGGAGCACTCGCCGGTGCGGAACAGCGGGCGCAGCCGCTCCACGACGTTGCCCGCCTCGGCGAAGAAGTTGCGGTGCGTCAGCACGCAGCCCTTGGGGCGGCCGGTGGTGCCGGAGGTGTAGACGATGGTGGCGGGGGAGTCGGCGTCCGCCAGCGCGGCCCGCTCGTCGGCCTCCGCGTCGGTGATCCCGGCGCCCTGGTCGCGCAGTTGTCCCACGGCGCCGCGCTCGATCTGCCAGACGTGCAGCAGCTCGGGCAGCCGGTCCCGTACGGAGTTGACGGCGCCGGCGTGCGCGTCGGTCTCGACGAGGCAGGCCACGGCGCCGGAGTCGCTGAGGATCCAGGCGATCTGCTCGGGCGAGCTGGTCTCGTAGACGGGGACGCTGACGGCGCCCGCGCTCCAGATCGCGAAGTCCAGCAGGGTCCACTCGTAGCGGGTGCGGGACATCAGGGCGACGCGGTCGCCGGGGCGCACCCCCGCGGCGATGAGGCCCTTGGCGGTCGCGTGGACCTCGGCCAGGAAGTCCCTCGCGGTGACGTCCTCCCAGCGGCCGTCCCGCTTCCGCGCGAGGACGGCGACCTCGGGATGGAGCGCGGCGTTGCGGCGGATGAGATCCGTCAGGTTTCCGTCCGCGGGGACCTCGTACAGGGCCGGAAGGCTGAACTCGCGCAAGACTGCTGCTCCTCATAGGGCGCCGGTGCTGCCACGTCGTAACCGGCGTGCTGCCGCGGCCGCGGTCCGTGATGTGGGGGAAGGGGACGACGACCCCGGACGTTACCCACCGGTATCGGCTCCCCGGTAGGGGGGCCGCCCAGATGTTTTACGCATCACACATACCGGACCGCGACAGGGGGTTGCCGGGTGAAGCCTAGTCCAGTTCCCCCGCCGCCCGTGAGGAACCGCAGGTCGCGGCCGTCTCCCCGGTGGGGTACGGACGGCGTAGGGTCCACCGCATGCGAGTCCATGTGGTCAGTGACGTGCACGGGAACAGCGCGGACCTCGCCAGGGCGGGCGACGGCGCGGACGCCCTGGTCTGCCTCGGCGACCTCGTCCTGTTCCTGGACTACGCGGATCGTTCCAGAGGGATATTTCCGCGGCTTTTCGGCACGGAGAACGCCGAGCGCATCGTGGAACTCCGCACCGACCGGCGCTTCCGGGAGGCCCGCGAGTTCGGCGCCCGGCTGTGGGCCGGGGTGGCCGGCGGGGAGGAGGAGCGCCGCAGCGTCATCGAGTCCGCGGTGCGCGAGCAGTACGCCGAGCTGTTCGCGGCCTTTCCGCGGCCGACGTACGCCACCTACGGAAATGTCGACATCCCGGCCCTCTGGCCGGAGTACGCGGGCGCGCACGGGGTCAGCGTGCTCGACGGCGAGCGGACCGAGATCGGCGGTCTGGTCTTCGGGTTCGTCGGCGGCGGGCTGCCCAGCCCGATGCGCACCCCGTACGAGATCGACGAGGAGACCTACGCCGCGAAGGTCGCCGCCCTCGGCGAGGTGGACGTGCTCTGCTCGCACATCCCGCCGGAGGTTCCCGAGCTCTGCTACGACACCGTGGCCCGCCGCTTCGAACGGGGCAGCCCGGCCCTGCTGGAGGCGATCCGCGCGACGCGGCCGCGCTACGCGCTGTTCGGGCATGTGCACCAGCCGCTGGTGCGCCGGATGCGCGTCGGCGCCACGGAGTGCGTCAACGTCGGCCATTTCGCCGCGACCGGGACGCCGTGGGCGCTGGAGTGGTGACCGGCGGCGAACGGCGGCTCCCCCGGGCGTCCCCGGGCGGGCCGGGAGCGGCCTCCGACCGGCGGGAGGGGCCCGCCGGGACCGGTTCCGGCGCGCGGTAGCCTTCACCGGCAGGGGCGCAGGCCGGAGCCGACCGCAGTGAAGGAGCCACCGCGATGGCGGAACACACCAGCTCGAACATCATGATCGAGGCGGCACCGGGCGAGGTCATGTCGGTGATCTCCGACTTCGACCGCTACCCGGAGTGGACCGGGGAGGTCAA
The DNA here is from genome assembly GCF_000220705.2 of Streptomyces xinghaiensis S187. Classification (GTDB taxonomy): domain Bacteria; phylum Actinomycetota; class Actinomycetes; order Streptomycetales; family Streptomycetaceae; genus Streptomyces; species Streptomyces xinghaiensis. The sequence goes on from NZ_CP023202.1 coordinate 5,599,705, forward strand.
GGAGGCCGAGGTGCTGGCCAAGGACGACCGCGGCCGTGCCGAGCAGGTCCGGCTGGTGCTCGACGCCGGGGCGATCAAGGACGACCACACCCTCGCCTACACCTGGACCGGCGAGAACGAGGTGAGCTGGACGCTGGTGAAGTCGCAGATGCTGCGCTCCCTCGACGGCACCTACCGGCTGACGCCGGCCGACGGCGGCGCCCGCACCGAGGTGACGTACCAGCTGACCGTCGACGTCAAGATCCCCATGCTCGGGATGATCAAACGCAAGGCGGAGAAGGTCATCATCGACCGGGCTCTCGCCGGCCTGAAGAAGCGCGTCGAGAGCGGCGCGCGGGCCTGAGGTGGCGAGCACCCTCGTCCGCACGGTCCTGGTGACCGGCCCCGGAGGGGCGGGACGCACCACCGCCGCCGCGGCCTCCGCCCTCGCCGCGGCCCGGCGCGGGCAGCGCGTCCTCCTGCTGACCACCGGCCGGCCCAGCCTCCTGGACACGGTGCTCGGCCGCACGCTCCCGCCGCCCGCCGCGGCCACCCGCGCCCCGGAGCGCGGACCGGCGCCGCACGCCCCCTGGACCGCGCCCGTCCCCGCCGCGCCCGGCCTCTGGGCGGCCCGGGTCGAGGGCGACGAACACCTCCGGGAACACCTCCTCGCCCTCCAGGAGCGCGGCGGGCCCGTGCTCGACCTGCTGGGCGCCGCACCCCTCCACCCGGACGAGCTCGCCGTCCTGCCGGGCGCCGGACGGCTCGGCGTCCTCCGCGCGCTCCGCGCGGTCCGCGACCTCCCGGCCGCGGCGCCCGGGCCCGCCGCCGCTGCGCCCTCCTCCGCGTCGGCGGCCGCGGCGGAACACCCGGCGGCGGAGGACGGGCTCCCGGACGCCTGGGACCTCGTGGTCGTCGATCTGCCGCCCGCGCAGGAGACCTTGGCCGTCCTGGCGCTCCCCGAACAGCTGAGCTGGTACCTGGACCGCCTGCTGCCCCCGAGCCGGCAGGCCGCCCGCGCCCTGCGGCCGGTGCTCGCCCAGCTCGCCGGGGTGCCCGTGCCCGCCCCCTGGCTCTACGGGGCCGCCGACCGGGCCCGGGCCGGACTCGCCGCCGCGCGGGAGGTGCTGAGCGCCCCGACGACCACGCTGCGGCTGGTGGCCGAGCCGGGCCCGGCGGCCGTGGACGCGCTCCGCCGCCTCCGCCCGGGACTCGCCCTGCACGGCCACCGCGTCGACGCGGTCATCGCCGGCAAGGTGCTGCCCACCGGCTCGCCCGACCCCTGGCTCGCGGCCCTTTCCGGCGAGCAGCAGACCGCCCTGAAAGCCCTGGACGAGGAGTGGGCGGACCCGGACACCGGCACGGCCCTGTACGAACTGCCGCACCTCGGCCGCGAACCGCGCGGTCCGGACGACCTGGCCGTCCTGGCCGACGCGCTCGCACACCGGTCCGGCACCCCGGAGCGTCTTCCCGGGGCCCCGCACGGCGCCGTGCCGGGCCCGGGCGCCCCGGCCTGGACCGTGGAGGACCGGCGGGCGGAGGAGGGCGTGCTGGTCTGGCGCATCCCGCTGGCCGGAGCCGAGCGCGGCGACCTCGAACTGGTGCGGCGCGGGGACGAACTGATCGTCGCCGCGGGCCCGTTCCGCCGTATCGTCCCGCTGCCGCCGGCGCTGCGCCGCTGCACCGTGTCCGGGGCCGGGCTGTCCGGCGGCGAGCTGCGGGTCCGCTTCGTGCCCGAGCCCGGTCTGTGGCCCCGCGCCACCTGAGCCGGCGGCCGCCGGCCCGCCGCCGCGGCCCTGACGCCGGGGCCGTCAGCGGGCCCCGGACCGGGCCGGGGAGGCGGCCACCGGCGGCGGTTCCGGTACCGTCGGAGGCGGGGGCGCCCGCCGAGGCGCCTGACCGCCGATCCCGCAGCAGGAGCCCGCAATGAGCGATCCCACCGAGCACCCGGCCACCGAGCCCGCCGGGACCCCGGCCACCGGGGCGGCCCCCGCCGCCGACGCCGACGCCTGGTCCACGGCCTGTGCCGAAGACCTCGCCGCCGAGAAGGCGCGCCGCCGCGCCCAGGAGGGCCGGCCGCCCGGCAGCGCCGCCGAGGAACTGCTCAAACTGGCCGACGCCGTCGCGGACAGGCTCTCCTCGCTCCAGCTCCCGGTCGCCGGTCTGGCCGCGCAGAGCGCCGTGCAGCAGCTGGTGAACCGGGCGAAGGCCGCCGTGGAGCCGGTCGTGGAGCGCAACCCGGATGTCTTCGACCACCTCGCCGCCGCCGGCTCCGAGCTGCTCGCCGCCTACCGCTCCGCCGTCGAGCGCCAGGAGAGCGACTGGACCCGGGGCACCGCGGACCCCGGGCGCCGGGGGGCGGACGGGGAGAGCGGCGAGGGACCGGAGGACCCGGGGGGTCCGTCCGGAAGCGGGCGCATCGACCTCGACTGACCACAGCTCCGGTACGGTTGGTCACGCAGCGGGGATCGACCGGACAACTGAGGGATACATGGGACTCACCATCGGCGTCGACATCGGCGGCACGAAGATCGCAGCTGGCGTGGTCGACGAAGAGGGCTCGATTCTCGAGACGTGCAAGGTCGCGACCCCACCGACCTCCGAGGGCGTCATCGACGCCATCGCGGAAGCGGTCCGCACGGTCAGCACCGGCCACGAGATCACGGCCGTCGGCATCGGCGCGGCCGGCTACGTCGACGACAAGCGGGCCACCGTACTCTTCGCCCCCAACATCAACTGGCGCCACGAGGCGCTCAAGGACAAGGTCGAGCAGCGGGTGGGGCTCCCGGTCGTCGTCGAGAACGACGCCAACGCCGCCGCCTGGGGGGAGTACAAGTTCGGCGCCGGCGCGGGCCACGACGACGTCATCTGCATCACGCTCGGCACCGGCCTCGGCGGCGGCGTCATCATCGGGAACAAGCTGCGCCGGGGCCGCTTCGGCGTCGCCGGCGAGTTCGGCCACGTCCGGGTCGTCCCGGACGGCCTGCTGTGCGGCTGCGGCAGCCAGGGCTGCTGGGAGCAGTACGCCTCCGGGCGGGCCCTGGTCCGTTACGCCCGCCAGCGCTCCGTGGCCACCCCCGAGAACGCCGGGATCCTGCTGTCGCTCGGCGACGGAACGCCCGAGGGCATCGAGGGCCGGCACGTCAGCCAGGCGGCGCGGCGGGGCGACCCGGTCGCCGTCGACTCGTTCCGCGAACTCGCCCGCTGGGCGGGCGCGGGGCTGGCCGATCTGGCCTCGCTCTTCGACCCCTCGGCCTTCATCATCGGCGGCGGCGTCTCGGACGAGGGCGATCTGGTCCTGGACCCGATCCGCAAGTCGTTCCGGCGCTGGCTGGTCGGCAGCCAGTGGCGGCCGCACGCCCAGGTGCTCGCCGCGCAGCTCGGCGGCAAGGCCGGTCTGGTGGGTGCCGCCGACCTGGCGCGCCAGGGCTGACCGGCTGAGAGGACCGAGCGGGTGAGCGCGGCGGGGACGGGCGGGTCGGACGGGACGGACACGGGCGCACCGGGAGCCCCCGAGCCGGGCGCCCCCGAGCCGGCCGGGCCGGGGGACGGGGCGGTGCACGGCCCCGGCACCGGTGGCACGGCCTCGGACGGTCCGGCCGCTCTCCCCGCCTCCCGCACCGAGGGGGACGGCTCCGCCGTGATCCGCGTGCTCAGCTACAACGTCCGCTCGCTGCGCGACGACCGGGAGGCGCTGGCCCGGGTCATCCGGGCCTGCGCCCCCGATCTCGTCCTGATCCAGGAGGCGCCGCGGTTCTTCCGCTGGCGCAAGGCGGTCGCGCGGCTCGCCCGCGCCGCCGAGCTGGTGTACGTCACGGGCGGGGCCACCGCCACCGGCCCGCTGATCCTTTCCTCGCTCCGCGCCCGGGTGGAGCGCACCGAGGACATCCTGCTGCCGCTCACCCCGGGACTGCACCGGCGCGGCTTCGCCACCGCGGTCCTGCGGTTCGGGGGCGCGCGGCTGGTGGCGGCGAGCTGCCACCTCAGCCTGGCGGCGGCCGAGCGCGAGGCGCAGGCCGGGATGCTGCTGGACGTCCTGGACCGGCAGACGTGGGAGGCCGGGGTGGCGCACGCGGTCGTCGGCGGCGATCTCAACGACCGGCCGGGCGGGCGCGCGTTCCGCAGACTCACCGGCGGGCTGCGGGACGCCTGGGCCGAGGCCCCCTGGGGCGGCGAGTACACCTCGACCCCCGCCGATCCGCACCAGCGCATCGACGCGGTGCTGGCCACGGAGGGCGTGGAGGTCCTGGGCTGCGGGGTACCCCTGGACCTCGGCGGCGTGAGCCACGCCGATCTCCGGGCCGCCACGGACCATCTCCCCGTTCTGGCCGCCCTCAGGATCCCCGCCGGACCCGGCGCCCGGCACCGCGGGTCACCGGCGCGCGGCTGAACACGCCCCGCCGGTACGGCGGTTGGCGCGGAGCATCCCGGAACTGGCGAAGACCCCCGTGCGACGGAGGTACCCACCTCGATCGCACGGAGGCCTTCGGGGAACACCGTAGGCCCGGAGGCCCGTTTTCGGAAGGCGCCCGTCCGCGGTGATTCCGGATTCATCGGCGGGCCGGGCCGGGAGTCAGACGACGGCGCCCCGGCCCGGGTCGTCGTCCTCCTCGTCGTCCTCCCGCATCCGGGCGACGAGGGTCGCGAAGCCGCCCAGGAAGCCGCCGACCCCGAGGGTCGCGATCCACCAGGTGACCGGCTGCTGGGCCAGCACTGTGACGATCAGCAGCAGCGGTCCGCCGAGCACCGCGAGCCAGGCGAACTTGGTGGGGGTGTCGGCCTCCGGGAGCGGCGGCGGCTCGGGCGGTACGAAGTGGTCCTCGTCCCCGCCCTCTCCGCCTCCCGCGCCGCCCGCGTCCCCGGCGGGCTCACGCGGGCTCCAGTCCCGGGGGCCCGTGCCGGCCGGGAAGATGACGCTCGACCCCAGCGGCCGGTCCGCCCCGGCCGCCGGCCCGGAGCCGGGGGAGACCGGGGCCCCGGGCCGGCCGGCGGCCCCGGAGGGGTCCGCGGAGCCGGAGCCCGCGCCCTCCGCCCCGGACGTCCCCGCCTCCCCGGCGGTATCCGACGGCTCCGTCCCCGCGGGCCCGGACTCCCGCCGTACGGGCTCCCGGCCCGCGCCGCCGCGCGCCGGCTTCCCCGGCTCGGACTCCGCCCCGGCCGGGAACGGCTTGACCGGTTTCTCCGTCTCCAGGAAGCCGGGCAGCGCGCCGGGCCCGGGCGCCGGCTCCCGCGCGGGCGGGTCGTCCCCGGGGAACTCCGGTTCGTCGCCGTACCCGGCGACGATCGCCGCCCAGGCGGCCTCCTCGTCGAACGGTTCGGGGCCGTCCTCGTGCCCGGTGCCGGTACCGCGTTCAGCCACCGGTCGCCGTCCCTTCCCGCTGGGTGCCGTCCGCCACGAGCCGGCCGATGAAGTCGTGGGAGTCCTGGAAGATCCGCTCGGCGTCGTAGTCGAGCGTGGCCACGTGGTAGCTGCGCTCCAGCAGGGTCTCGGTGACGTCCGTGGACGAGACCCGGCTGAGGATGCGGGCGGAGTCGGCCGGCGAGACCACATGGTCCCGCGCGCTGTGCAGCAGCAGCAACGGCTGGGTGACCTGCGGAAGTTCGGCGTCGAGCAGCCGCAGGAAGCGGCGCAGGGAGTGCGCGGCGTGCAGCGGCACCCGGTCGTAGGCGGCCTCCTGGACGCCGCCCTTGGCGATGTCGCTCGCCAGGCCCTTGGTGGTGCGCACCAGATGGCGGGCGACGGGCAGTGCGTACGCCGACAGCCCGTGCACCCGGTTCACGGGGTTGACCACGACGATCCCGCTGATCTCGTCGCCGTGCTTGGCGGCCAGCCGCAGCGCGAGCGCGCCGCCCATGGAGAGGCCGCAGACGAAGACCTGCCGGCACCGGGCGGTGAGGCCGCGCAGGCCCCGGTCGACCTCGGCGTACCAGTCCTGCCAGCCGGTGAGCTGCATGTCCTGCCAGCGGGTGCCGTGGCCGGGCAGCAGCGGCAGGGACACGGTGTATCCGTGCCCGGCGAGGAAGTCGGCCCAGGGGCGCATGGACTGCGGGGAACCGGTGAAGCCGTGGCAGAGCAGGACACCGATGTCCCCGCCCTCGTGGTGGAACGGTTCGGCTCCGGGGAGGACCTGCACCGGAGGTCTCCTGTTCGTCGTCGTTTCGCGAGGTCCGGCAGGGGCTGCCGGGTGATGCCGGGCCGGTGGGCACGGCCGGTTTTCACCGTACGCGACGGCGCCGGTACCGGGTAGGTCCGAAGGCCGCCTCCGGGCGGGAGCCGCCCGCGGCGGCAGGCTAGAGTCGTGCCGCACACACAGGAGGTCCTCGGTTGCTTTACGGCGCAATGAAGCTGTCCATCGGCGGGACGCTGAAACTCGCCTTCCGCCCCTGGGCGGAAGGGCTGGAGAACATCCCGGCGGAGGGCCCGGCGATCCTCGCCAGCAACCACCTCTCCTTCTCCGACTCCTTCTTCTTCCCCGCCATGGTGGACCGGAAGGTCACCTTCATCGCCAAGGCGGAGTACTTCACCTCTCCCGGGGTCAAGGGCAAGCTGACCGCCGCCTTCTTCAAGGGCGTCGGCCAGCTGCCGGTGGACCGCTCGGGCGGGCGCGCCGCGGGGGAGGCGGCGGTGCGCAGCGGCGTCGGCGTGATCGAGAGCGGCGAGCTGTTCGGGATCTACCCGGAGGGCACCCGCTCGCCGGACGGACGGCTCTACCGCGGCAAGCCCGGTGTCGCGCGGATCGCACTCGCCACCGGGGCGCCGGTGATCCCCGTCGCCATGATCGACACGGAGAAGATCCAGCCGCCGGGGAAGGTCATACCGAAGCTGATGCGCCCCGGCATACGGATCGGCAGGCCGCTGGACTTCAGCCGCTACCACGGCATGGAGAGCGACCGGTTCATCCTCCGTTCGGTGACCGACGAGATCATGTACGAGATCATGAAGCTGTCCGGCCAGGAGTACGTCGACGTCTACGCCAACGTCGCCAAGCGGCAGCTCGCCGAGGCGGCGAAGCGGCGGAAGGACGAGGAGAAGGCGGCGGCCGGCGCGGAGAGCGCCCGGCGGGCCGAGGGGGAGCGCGGGGCCGGGGGCGCCGGGGAGACCGGCGCACCGGGGGATTCCGGGGCGTGATCCGTCCCGGGTGAGGGGGTTGGGGAGATGGCACCGAGTCTGCGGTCACGCGTTCGGCCCGGCGGCGGGACGGCGGCCGGGGAGGACGCGGCCGGGGAGGGCAGGCTCTCCGGCGGGCGGAGCCGGCCCCGGATGTCCGTGGAGCAGCCGCTCTGGCGGGCGCTGACCGGCTACCGGGTGCTGACCATGGCCTACGCCATCGCCCTCTTCGGCTACGACCACGACGAGTACGCCCGCCCGATCGGCGCCGCCGCCTATCTCGCCGTGCTGGCGGTGTGGACGCTGGCGACCGTCGGCCGGGTCTCCTCCGCCGAGCGCTGCACCCTGCGGTTCCTGGTCGCCGACCTGACCGTGGCGGTCGCCGGCATCCTGCTGAGCCCCGTCGTCGACACCGCGGGGCGCGTCGGCCCCACCCTGCCGTCCATCTGGACGGCCGGCGCGGTCCTGGGCTTCGCCCTCAAGGGCGGCTGGCGCTGGGCGGCGGTCGCCTCCGCGGTCGTCGGCGTCGCCAATCTGATCGAGCGCGGCACGCCCGCCCAGGACACCGTGCACAACGTCCTGCTGGTCTGGATCGCCAGCGTCGCCATCGGCTACGTCGTGGAGGTGGCCCGGGCCAGTGAGCGCACCCTCGCCCGGGCCCTGGAGGTCGACGCCGCCACCCGCGAACGGGAGCGGCTGGCCCGCGACATCCACGACAGCGTGCTGCAGGTGCTCGCGATGGTGCAGCGGCGGGGCGCGGAGATCGGCGGCGAGGCGGCCGAGCTGGGGCGGATGGCCGGCGAGCAGGAGGTGGCGCTGCGCACCCTGGTGGCCGGCGGCCTCGTCCCCGCGGCCCGGCGCTCCCCCGAGCAGGTCTCCCGGGGCGGCGGGGAACCGCGCCCCGGGCCGGACGGCTCCCCGGCCGCGGAGGGCGGTGACGGCGCCCCGGCGCCCGCCGGTTCGTCCGCCGGTGCGTCCACGGGTGCGGCGGACGGGAGCCGCGATCTGCGGACCCTGCTCGCCGCCTGCGCGAACTCCCGTGTCTCCTTCGCCGAGCCGGGCGCGCCCGTCCTGCTGGAGACGCGCGCGGCGGAGGAACTGGCCGCCGCCGTGGGCGCCGCCCTGGACAATGTGGACCGCCACGCGGGCGCGGACGCGCGGGCGTGGATCCTGCTGGAGGACGAGCCGGGCGAGGTGATCGTCACCGTCCGGGACGACGGCCCGGGCATCCCGGAGGGACGCCTCGCGGACGCGGAGCGGGAGGGGCGGCTCGGTGTCGCGCTCTCCATTCGCGGCCGGCTGCGCGAGCTGGGCGGCAGCGCCGAGCTGCTGTCCGTACCCGGGCAGGGCACGGAGGTCGAGTTGCGGATACCGCGGACAGCACGGGGGAGTGAGAGCCGATGACGGCGGAACCGGCGCCGGTGAGGGTGATGGTGGTCGACGACCACCCGATGTGGCGGGACGCGGTCGCGCGCGACCTGGCGGCGGCCGGGCACACCGTGGTCGCCACCGCCGGGGACGGCCCGCAGGCGGTGCGGCGGGCCCGTGCCACGAGGCCGGACGTCCTGGTCCTCGACCTCAACCTGCCCGGGCTGCCGGGGGTCGAGGTCTGCCGGCAGCTCGTCGGCTCGCAGCCGGGGCTGCGGGTGCTGGTGCTCTCCGCCAGCGGCGAGCACGCGGACGTGCTGGAGGCGGTGAAGTCGGGCGCCACCGGCTATCTGCTCAAGTCCGCGGGAGCCGGGGAGCTGCTGGACGCGGTGGCCCGGACCGCGGCCGGCGACCCGGTCTTCACCCCGGGCCTGGCCGGGCTGGTGCTCGGCGAGTACCGGCGGCTGGCGTCCGAGCCCGAGCCGCCCTCCGCCGGCGCCCCGGACGCCCCCCGGCTGACGGACCGGGAGACCGAGGTCCTGCGGCTCGTCGCCAAGGGCCTCTCGTACAAGCAGATCGCCGAACGGCTGGTCATCTCGCACCGCACGGTGCAGAACCACGTCCAGAACACCCTGGGCAAACTCCAGCTCCACAACCGGGTGGAGCTCGTCCGCTACGCCATCCAGCGCGGTCTCGACGAGGCCTGACGCCCTGTCGGTTCGGGCCGGCGGCCCCTCCGGCTCCCCGCCCGCGACTCCCGTCCGTCACTCCATACGGGTGATCCCGGGGACCGGTCTCCCCGGGAAAGTGCGAAATCGACCGATTGCTCCCATCCCCTGTGATCTGGATCACTACTACCGTGAGCGCGTAATGGCGCGACTACGGAGAATGATCACGAAGGGAAGATCCCATGCGGGTCGGAGTACTGACCGGTGGCGGTGACTGCCCCGGACTGAACGCCGTGATCCGGGGCGTCGTCCGCAAAGGCGTCCAGGAGTACGGGTACGAATTCGTCGGGTTCCGTGACGGCTGGCGGGGCCCTCTGGAGGCCGACACGGTTCCGCTCGACATCCCGGCGGTGCGCGGCATCCTGCCGCGCGGCGGGACCATCCTCGGCTCCTCGCGGACCAATCCGCTCAAGGCCGAGCACGGCATCCGCCGGATCAAGGAGAATCTGGCCAAGCTGGAGGTCGACGCGCTCATCGCCATCGGCGGGGAGGACACCCTCGGGGTCGCGGCCCGGCTCGCCGACGACTACGGCGTCAACTGCGTCGGCGTGCCGAAGACCATCGACAACGATCTCTCCGCCACCGACTACACCTTCGGATTCGACACGGCCGTCAACATCGCCACCGAGGCGATCGACCGGCTGCACACCACCGCGGAGTCCCACATGCGGGTGCTGGTGGTCGAGGTGATGGGCCGTCACGCCGGCTGGATCGCGCTGCACTCCGGGCTCGCCGGCGGTGCCAACGTCATCCTCATCCCGGAGCAGCGCTTCGACCTGGAGAAGGTGTGCGCCTGGGTGGAGTCCCGGTTCAAGATCCGCTACGCCCCGATCGTGGTCGTCTCCGAGGGGGCCATGCCCGTCGACGGCGACATGGTCCTCAAGGACGGCTCGCAGGACGCCTTCGGCCACGTCCGGCTGTCGGGCGTCGGCGAGTGGCTGGCCAAGGAGATCGAGGCCCGCACCGGGCAGGAGGCGCGCACCACCGTCCTCGGCCACGTCCAGCGCGGCGGCACCCCCAGCGCGTACGACCGCTGGCTCGCCACCCGCTTCGGGCTGCACGCCATCGAGACCGTCCGGGACGGGGACTTCGGCAAGATGGTCGCCCTGCGCGGTACCGACATCGTGCGGGTGCCCATCCACGACGCGACGGCCAGGCTGAAGACCGTGAGCCCGGAACTGTACGCCGAGGCGGGCGTCTTCTTCGGCTGACGGACCGTGGGCGCCGCCCGCCCGCACCGCCCCGGTGCGGGACCGGGCCCCGCCCGGCCGGGGCGGCGGGCCGTCACCGCGGCCCGCCGTCCCGGCGCCTCCCGCCCCGGTTCCCCCCGGCGGGCAACGGCCCCCTCCCGGACGGCTTGTAGCATCAAAGGCGTTGTCATCAGCAGCTGTCTGCTCGTACCGGGAGAATCGTGGACATCCTCGCCTTCGGCGTCCAGAACGATGAGAAGCCGATGATCGAGCGGGCCTTCGCCGGCCGGCACACCGTCCGCTGCGTGGACGTCTTCCTCAACCGGGACACCGCCCCCATCGCCGCCGACCACGAGATCATCAGCGTCAGCGTCAACGCCCAGCTCGACGCCCCGGTGCTGCGCACCCTCGCCGCGGGCGGCACCCGGATGATCGCCCAGCGGGCCACCGGCTTCAATAACATCGACCTGGAGGTCGCCGCCGAGCTCGGCATGACGGTCGCCCGGGTATCCCACTACTCCCCGTACTCCGTCGCCGAGTTCGCCTGGACCCTGGCCATGGCCGTCAACCGGCGCGTGGTCCGGGCCGCCACCCGCACCCGCGACTTCGACTTCCGCCTCGACGGGCTGATGGGCCGCGACCTGCACGGCCGCACCGCCGGGGTGATCGGCACCGGCAAGATCGGCGAATGCTTCGCGCGCATCGCCCACGGCTTCGGGATGAAGCTGCTCGGCTGGGACATCGCGGAGAACCCGGCCTGCACCGAACTGGGCATGGAGTACCGCGAGGACCTGCCCGAGCTGCTCGCCGAGGCCGACCTCGTCAGCCTCCACGTACCGCTGCTGCCGGCGACCGAGCATCTGCTGGACCGGCACGGCCTGTCCGTCATGAAGGACGACGCGATCCTCGTCAACACCAGCCGCGGCGGACTCGTCGACACCGGCGCGCTCATCGAGCAGCTGAAGGAGGGCCGCTTCACGGGTGTCGGGCTGGACGTCTACGAGGCCGAGGCCGGACTCTTCTACCTGGACAAGTCGCTCGACGTGGTCACCGACGACACCCTGGCCCGGCTGATGACCTTCAGCAACGTCCTGGTCACCTCCCACCAGGCGTACTACACCCGCGACGCCACCGCCCAGATCGTCGACACCACCGTCGGCAACATCGACGACTACCTGGCCGGCCGCACCAGCGAGAACGTCCTGGTCCCGGCGGCGGGCCGCGCGGCCGGCTGAGGGACCCTGCCGGCGGGCCTCCCGCTCCTCTCCACGGCCCGGTGTCACGGCCCGCCTCCCGGCTCGTTCCCCGTCCCGCGTGCCCCGTCCGGTTCCGTGGTTCTCACCCGCCCGTGGGATGACGCTGCTCCGACCGGTTGACGCCGGTCCGGGCCGCCCGGCCCGTCCGGTGAAAACGGCGATGTATGCCCGTGCCAGCCATCCCACCGGGACACCTCGGGACCCGCATGCGCCACCCCGGACGGCTCTCCGCCCCGGCCGCCCCCCGTCCGCCGGGCGGGTGATTCCGCCGGGCGGCCCCGGCCCCGTCGCTCCGGGGCATCCACCGGGGTATCACGTCCTCAGGGCCGCGAACGGCACCGCCGTCCCCGGGACCGCGGCCGCCCGGGCGCTCCGGCGGCCCGGCTGACGAGGACCGCTGTACGGAACGGGCACCCGAGGAGAGGACCGGCATCGTGGACCGACGGGAACTGGTCCGGGTACTGCGCGAGGAGCGGGTGCCGGACGCCTTCTACGACATCCCCGGTGTGCGCGACATCCCGTCCCCCTCGGACGCGTACTTCTTCCTGCGGCCCGCTCCGGACGGCTGGGCCGTGGGACTCCGGCAGCGCTCCGGGGACCAGGACGTGCGCGCGTTCTCCTCGGAGGACGAGGCCTGCCGCGAGCTGCTCGGCCGGCTCACCACCCTGCCGTCCCCGCCCCCGGAGGAGGGGACGGTGGCCGGGGAGCCCGCCCCGGAGCCGGATGCCGTCCGCCCGGACGCCCCGGATGTCCCCGGCACCCCGGACGCCCCGGGTGATCCGGACGGACCCGGCGGGCCCTGACCGCGCACGGCGGGGTGCACGGCACCTCGCCGGGCGCGCCCGCCGCCGTGTCATCTCCGCAGCGGAAGCGTCATCACCAGCCGGGCGTCGCCGGGACCGAAGTAGTTCTCGTGGTGGTCGAGCCGGGCGAAACCCAGTGACTCGTACAGTTCCACCGCGGCCGTGTTGGCGGGCTCGACGGTCAGCCGGACCTCGCCGACCCCCTCCGCGCGCAGCCGGCGCAGCGCCTCCGCCATCAGCTGCCGCCCGAAGCCGCGGCCCCGTGACCCGCTGTCGATCCCGAGGCCGAGGATCCAGCTGCGGCTCTTGTCGGACTGGGTGCCGACGAGGACGTAGCCCACGAGGGAGTCCCCGTCATCGAGGACCAGGAGCTGGTCCCCGTGCAGGTCGTAGAGCTGGCGCAGCACGAAGTAGGGGTAGGCGTGCTCGGCGAAGACCTCCTCGTCGAGCCGGGAGAGGGGCGGCAGGTCCTCCTCGGTGATCGTTCTCACCCATGGCGGCCGGCTCTCCGGGGCCAGGGACACGGCCGAGACGGCGGACAGCGGTAATCGATCTCCGGAAAGAGCAGTCATGCGCCACTTCCTGGTGAAAGGGTCTGGGACCACACGTCATCACCCGTACAGGTGGAACGCGGTGGGACGGCGTGCGCCTTCCGGCGGGGTGGCCGACGGCCGGCGGTCAGACCAGGATTCCCGGCTCGAACAGGACGTTCAAGGTTGGAACGGGCCAGACGCCGCATTGCGCCGACGCGCCCCCCGTGCTCCGGCCGGGCCTGTTCCGTGCTTCCGCGAACCCCCTGTGGCTTGTTCAAAGCTGAGACCGGGCGGGGGTTTCTCGCTACGCTTGGACGATGGTTCTGAGAACGTTTGATCCCGGGCCCGGGAAATCGCAAGAGCTCAATGGTGAGACCGACTGGAACGCGTTCGATTCCGACGCGTACGTCGAGCACAACTACCGCCATCTGCGCTCCGACGACGAGCAGATCATCCGCATCGTCCGGGACCACTTCCGGGACCATTTCCGGCGCCACCCGGCGACCGCTCCCGTGCCGGGGATCGACGTCGGGTCGGGCGCCAATCTGTACCCCGCGCTCACTCTGCTCCCCTGGTGCTCGGAGGTCACGCTCTTCGAGCGGGCCGCGACCAACGTGCGGTGGCTGGAGCGCCAGGTGGCCGGCTACGAGGCCAACTGGGACGCCTTCTGGGGCGTCCTGCGCGAGGTGGAGCCGTACGCCGGGATCGAGGACCCCCGGGCGGGGCTGCGGCTGGCCGCCCGCCCCAAGCAGGGCAATCTGTTCGATCTCCCCGAGCGGAGCTGGGGGATCGGCACCATGTTCTTCGTGGCCGAGTCGATGACGACCTCCCACGAGGAGTTCCGGGTGGGCGTACGGCGCTTCGCGGAGTGCCTGCGTCCGGGAGCGCCCTTCGCGGCCGCCTTCATGGAGGGCTCCACGGGCTACTCGGTCGGCGGGGAATCCTTCCCGGCCTGCAGTGTGGAGGAGGAGCAGGTGCGGGAAGGCCTGGCTCCCTATTCCGAAAGCGACATGCACATCACGCGCATCGGCATTCCCGGCGAACGTCCTCTTCGCCAGGGATATGAGGGCATGATCGTGGCCTGCGGCCGACGCCGTTCCGTTCCATCGCGATAAACGCGCACACCATTGATGGGCGGCCCGCTTTCCGGCCGGCGGTCCGGGGGCGGGCCCGGGGTGAGGGGTATGGGGGATGCAGATCAAGCCGCGCCAGCAATTGCTGGACATCTGGCGGGCCATTGCGCGCTATTCGTTCGCGGACGGGGAATGGGACTGGGGTGATGCGGGCGGGCTCAGCAGTGTCGCGGACGCCGAACGCCTGCTCTGCCTCATGTACCCGGCCACCGAGTTCCCCGCGTTCCGCCTGGACGATCCGGACACCACGGACCGTGACGTCCGGGAGGTGCTCAGCGGCGCGGGCAGCCGTCTGGAGCTCCCGGCCAAGCTTCTTTCGGTTGTCGCCGAATTCATGAACACCCACACCACGGACGACAAGAGACCGAGTTTCGCCGGGGGCCACTACTTCAACGCCCGGGATTCCGAAGCCGAACTCACCCCGGAACAGCGGCAGTTGGGGGTCGTCGACTCCTTCTCCCTGTCGATCACGCTCTCCCTGGCCACCCTCGGCTTTCTCAAGGTGTATCTGAGCAAGCCCCGCCGCGCCGAAGTCCAGGCGATGGCCGACGAACTCAGGACCGCCACCGAGGCCCGCCTCACCGCCGCCATGGTGAGCCTGCTCCGCTCCTTCACCGTCAACGTCTTCGACGCCGAGGCCCCCCAGGGCCGCACCCTCTGCAGGCTCCTCGGCCAGGGCCGGGTCTCCGAGCGGATCGCCGCCCAGCAGTTCCAGCGCCGCTTCAGGTCCCTGCGCGCCACCATCCGGGACAGCATCTCCCTCGGCGTCGACGTCGCCGACGGCCTCGGCGACGACAACCAGCTCTTCGAGTGCGGCTGGGCCTGGAGCCTGGTGAAGGACGCCCCGCCGGTGAAGACCGAGAGCGAGATCGGCCCGCAGCCCGACGGCATCGCCAAGCCCACCCCGTACCTCTACTTCACCGTCGTCGCCCTCGACGGCATCCAGGACCTCTTCTCCGAGCGCACCCTCACCCTCGGCCTGCTCAACGTCGAACAGCAGCGCCTCGCCGAGGCCCTGCGGCTCCGGTGGGAGATCACCCAGCAGTACTGGTCGCGCATCGCCCGGTTCGGGGAGGCCGGCTGGCCGCTGGAGGACATCCCCTGGCGCACCACCGGCCAGCGGCAGGAGTCGGAGTACTTCTCGCTCTCCGTCGCCGCCATCCTCGTCCACGACCTGGTGCGCCGCCGTGCCACCGACGACGACCTCACCCGCACCGTCGACGTCATGGAGCGGCTCGCCGAACGCGGCCGCATCACCAGCCGCATGAAGGTCGGCGACCCGGCCATCGAGCTGCACACGCCCGGTGTGGCCATGCCCCTCCAGGGCGGTGAGGCGCTCGGCCCGCCCATGCAGTGGTCGATGCCGGACTTCTCCGCACAGCTGCTCAAGCGGACCATCCAGCTGTGCTCCCTGTCCCGCAGCATCTCCTCCCACGACCGGCTGCTGCGGCTGGCCGAGCGGATCTTCGATCACCTCTGGCAGCGCCGCAACCGGAGCGGGGAGAGCGCGGGGCTCTGGGACAACATCCACGCCGTCTACCCGGACGCGCCGGCCCGCGGCTGGTCGCTGTCCTGGAGCATCACCGAGCGCGTCACCGAGTGCATGGTCGCGGCGCGCCAGCTCTACACCCAGCCGCCGATCCGCAGCGGCACGCTCATCGGCATCGCCCGCGACCTCCTCAGCGAGGCCACCCACCTCCTCGGCAACGAGCAGCTCGAACCCACCTCCACGGCCGACGGCTCGCGCGGGATGGCGCTCAAGGGCATCGAGATCAAGCTCGCCCGGGCCCGCGAGCTCCTGGAGGAACAGCCGGGCACCTCCTGCGCGCTGAGCACGGAGGTCCTCGGCGAACTCGACACCCTGGCCCTCGCCCGGCAGACGGCCTCCCGGGGAGTGTGACGGTGATCGTCTTCGCGGCCTCCGACAAGGGAGGCACCGGCCGCTCCGTCACCAGCGCGAACCTGGCCTACCGCCGCGCGCTCGCCGGGGACGACGTCTGCTATCTCGACTTCGACTTCGGCTCCCCCACGGCCGCCGCCGTCTTCGACATGCCCGGCGCGCTGCGCGGCGTCCAGGGGGGAGGGCTCCACTCCTACCTCCAGGGCCGCACCACCGAGCCGGTACGGACGGACGTCTGGGCCGAGACCGAGCACGAGGTGCTGCGCCACCGCCCGGCCGGCTCCGGCAATCTCGTCCTGCTGCCCGGCGACCGCAGCGGCGGCGAGTTCACCGTCGGCCCGGACACGCTGCGCCGCTGCGTCGATCTCCTCCTCCGGCTGAACGGCGAGTTCGACCTCGTCGTGGTCGACCTGAGCGCCGGCCGCAGCTACGCGGTGGACCTCGCCCTGGAGGCCACCTCCCGGCGCGAGATGCGCTCGGTCCCGGCCCGCTGGCTCGTTTACCACCGCTGGACCCGCCAGCATGTCATCGCCGCCGCCGGGCTGGTCTTCGGCGAGCGGGGCATCGTGGCCGGCGGCGTCACCCGAGGCCACGACAAGGCGCTGCTCACCGGCGCCATCCGCTTCGTCCGGGCCGCGGTGCCCGACCCCGAGTCGCCGCTGTGGTCCCAGGTGCCGCCCGCCCAGTCCGCCTGGATGCGCAAGTGCGACCAGGACCTCGACGTGCTCGCCGCGGACCTCGACATCGGCTACACCCGGCTGCTCGGCTCCGTACCGCTGGAACCCGTCCTGCAGTGGCGTGAGCAGCTCATCACCGAGGAGGACGTCCTCGCCAGCCGGATCGCCAACATGGAGACCCTGCAGGCCCTCGAAGAGCTCTCCAGGAAGCTCACCGACGACGAGTCGTGGGGGCAGCCGTGACGGACGCGGTCTTCCGGGAGACGACGGCCGACCCCCGCACCCAGTCCATACCGCTCTCCCACATCTCGCTGGAGATCGGCCACTTGTACATGGAGGACTTCGAGGCGGGCCCCGAACGGCTGCGCGAGCACTTCGCCCGGGTGCGGCCCTGGGTGGACGCGGTCCTCGCCTCGGCCGGGAACGGGAAGGGGGCGCGGCCCCGGGTCAGCACCTGCTTCCTCGTCGACGACTACTTCAGCCGGTTCTCCTCGCCCGCCGAGGTCGTCCCCCTCCTGCTGACCGAGGCCGAGCGCTGCGGGCTGACCATCGACTACCTGGCCCGGGAATCCGCCTGCGACATGGCGGACGGCGTGCGGCTCGCGGAAGCCGTCGAGCACCGGCTCGTCGAGTCGCCGCCGCCCGGCAGCGACGGCTCCCGCCCGCCGGTGAAGGAG
This sequence comes from Streptomyces xinghaiensis S187, assembly GCF_000220705.2. Classification (GTDB taxonomy): domain Bacteria; phylum Actinomycetota; class Actinomycetes; order Streptomycetales; family Streptomycetaceae; genus Streptomyces; species Streptomyces xinghaiensis. The sequence goes on from NZ_CP023202.1 coordinate 5,617,057, forward strand.
ATCGGCTGGCTCGCCAACGGCGAGCGCACCCCCGGCGTGGAGCGGCTGGAGGCCATGGCCAACGACCTTCCGCCGTCCTGGCGGCCGCCGGCCGAGACCGCCGCCCACCGCCACTCCGTCTTCATGGACGTCGAACTCTGGGACGACCGCGACGGCCGCCGCACCTGGTCCTGCCCGTTCCTCGCGGCCGTCTGGCAGCTGGCCCGGCTCGGGCTCCTCCGCCACCGCGGCGAGCCGGTGCTCCGGCCCCGGCCCAGTCCCGAGGGCGGCTTCCCCCGGGACTGGGCCGACCTGGCACCCCTGACCCGGCTCAACCCCGCGGCCCAGCCGTTCGCCGCCTACCGCACCTGTTCCGTGCTGCCCTCCCGTTTCCTGCCGGTCGAGCACGCCGTCCGTGTCATCCTCGGCCAGGTGGAGGTGGACCCCGGAGCGCTCCGCCAGGTCGCCGAACGTTCCGCCGGCGAGCGGATCGCGCTCCCGGACGCCGTCGCCGACCGCGTCACCCACGTCTTCTGCGCGGAGGCCTGAGATGCGGGCGCCCGGCGACACCGCGGAGACCGTGCTGGCCTGTGGCGAGGTCCGCACCTGCCTGCTCCAGACCTCCGCGTCGCTGCCCGCGGCGGCCGCGGGCGAACTGCTCCGGATCCGCGCGGACGAGCGGGTGCGGATCTCCGAGCGCCCCAATCTGCACGCCGTCTCCCCGGACGTCCTCACCGGTGTGGACTGCCGGCTGCCCGCGGCCACCGGCGCCAAGGTGCGCGCCGTCGGGACGGTCGCCGCCCGGGCCGTGCTCGTCGAGGGCCGGGTACTCCAGACGTCCGCGCAGTTCCGCTCCCCGGGCCGCGGCCCCGACCTGCGCCGCCCCTGGGGCCACTACCTCGTCCGGCCCGGGGTGCTGGAGCCCCTGGGCCGGCTGCCCGGACGGGCCGTCGCCGACGGCGTCCTGGCCGACCGCCGGCAGCCCGGCGAGCTCGATCTGGGGGCGATCGCCGAGCGGCTCCTCGGCGAACTGCTGCGCCACCCGCTGCTCGACCAGCGGCCCCCCTTCAAGTCCCGGCGCACCCGGCTGCGCTGGGCGGCGTTACGGGCCGCGGACGGCGCCGGCCCGTCGATCGAACGCTTCACCCTCGCCGAGGACGGGCTGCGCACCGTGGAGCTGCGGCTGCCGGAGCACACCGAACCGGCCGCCTGCGCGGGGCTCTGCGAGGACCTCGCCCTGCACGACTGGCTGCTCACGACCCTCGTACGGATGGTCGAGCGCAGCCGGCTGGGATCGGCGGACGGGCACGACGCCGTGATGGCGCTCCGCCCGGCCGTGGACCATCTGTTGCACCTGTGGATGCCGAGAGCACGAGTGGACACGACCCTGGGCCCGCTGTGGGAGGTGCTTGAGCGGAAGCCCGGATTCACCCGGCAGTGGCAGACGCTGGTCCAGCGCATCAGGGACCAGCTCGCCCTGCAGGCCATTCCGTTGCTGCGCGAAGCCCTGACGGCACGCTGACGGGGGTGCGGGCACGCACGGACCCGACCGGGGGAGTAGGACGACAGATGCACGCATCGACGAGAACACCCGGGGCGCCGGCCGCCCTGGGTCCGCCGCAGCAGACCGGCATTCCGCCGTTCCTGCTGAAAACCGTGATCACCGCGTTGATCGGCGGTTTCACCTACGCACTCACCAACGCCGTCGACCAGCCCGAGGTCTGGAAGCTGACGGTCTCCGTCTTCGTCGCCGGCGCGGCCATGATCGTGCAGTACATGGTCGACTTCGAGCGCCGGCTCGGTGCCGTGGAACACAGCCTCACCCGTCACAACACCGAGATGAAGGAGCTGGTCGCCGAGGGATTCGCCAAGATCAACCATGCCACCGAGCTGTTCGGCCTGGTCGAGGGGTCGGCCCTGCGGGCCGACGGGGTGACCCGGCTGGTGCGCAACGCCACGATGGTCGGCTCCGAGGGGCCCGAGATCATGAAGGCGTTCGCCCAGGCCGAGGTCACCCGCCTCGGCACCCTGATGGCCAACCTCCACCAGAAGCACGCCGACTACGACGGGGAGGACCACGACTGGATCGTGACCCTCACCCAGTGCGCCTCCCACACCATCGACGCCACCAGCACCTCGGTGGACCACGACTTCTGGCCCACCGAGCTGGGACAGCGCTATCTGCGGGCCCAGCGCGACGCGATCCACGAGCACGGGGTGAGCATCCGCCGGCTGTTCATCGTCAACACACCGCAGGAGATCGACGAGGAACTGCTGCAGCTGGTGGAGCACCAGAAGGGCCTGGGCATCGAGGTGCGCGTCCTCGCGCTGTCCGAGCTGCCGCCGACCGCCGGAATCGACACCACGAACGACTTCATCGTCTTCGACCACTCCCTGTCCTACGAGGTCGAGCCCGACCTGCGCGGGATGAACGCCAAGACCACCCTGGACCTGCGCGATGACCGGGTGGCCCGGCGTATCAAGCGCTTCGAGGAGCTGTGGAAAGCCGGGGAGGAGGAACCGGAGCCGGACGAGTAGCCGGCCCCCGCCGGCCGGCCGGCGGCGCACTCCGCCCACTCCGCCCACCGGCCCACTCAGCCCTCTCCGGGCCGCCGCGCCCGCCGTCGCGCATACCGCTCGTCGCGGCCGCGGCGGTCCGGGCGCGGGGCGCCGGGGTGCGGGGAGACCGGGTCCGAGGGGACCCGGGGCCGCGCTCCGGCCACCGCCGCCCCGGAGCCGTCTACACGCGCACGGCCGCCAGAAGGCCGGCGACGAGGGACGTCCCGTCGAGCGTCAGCACCGATTCCGGGTGGAACTGCACCCCCGCGAAGCCGGGACCGCGCAGCGCGTGGACGTCGCCGGTGGCCGGGTCGCGGCTCAGCTCCACGCCGTGCAGGGCCAGTTCCCGCTCCGCCGCCTCCTCGCAGCGCGCGGTGAAGGTGTTGTAGAAGCCGACGGTCTCCCGGCGGCCGAAGAAGTCGATCCGCTCCTGCGCGCCCTGGTACGGCACGTCCTTCCGGGCGATCTCCAGCCCCAGTTCGGCGGCGAGCAGTTCGTGGCCGAGGCAGACGCCCAGCAGCCCGTGCCGGTGGTCCCGCACCAGACCGGCGGCCAGGGCGCGCAGCAAGCGCATCTTGGGATCGGCGGTGTCGGCCGGGTTCCCCGGACCGGGGCCGAGGACGACGGGGCCGCCGTGGGAGAGCGCCGCCTCGCGCAGCCCCGGCTCGTCGTAGCGCCGTACGGTCACCGCGAGACCGGTGGAGCGCAGCAGGTGCGCCAGCATGGCGGTGAAGGTGTCCTCGCCGTCGACGACCAGGGCGTGGAGGCCGGCGAGGGCGGGGCCGTGCGGGGCGGTGGAGTCCGCCGGTTCCCCCGCGGTCCGCATCCGCAGCCAGAACGGCGCCAGCCCGGCGCGGCGGGCGTCGAGCGCCGCCCGCACCCGCGGATCGTCCGCGAGCCGCGGCGGCGCGGCCGCGCCCGGGCGGTCCGGCGCCGGGAGCACGCCCAGCGCGGCGAGGACCCCGGCCGCCTTGGCGTGCGTCTCGGCGACCTCGCTCCGCGGGTCGGAGTGGCGGACGAGGGTGGCGCCGACCGGCACCCGCAGCCGGCCGTCGGGCGCGATGTCGGCGGTCCGGATGAGGATGGGGGAGTCCAGGGTCTGCGCGCCGCCCGCGTCCCGTCCGATGAGCGCGAGCGCGCCCGCGTAGTAGCCGCGTCCGCGGCCGTCCGTGTCGTGCGGGCTCACGGGTTCGTACCGCTCGATGACGCGGCAGGCGTTCTGCACCGGCGAGCCGGTGACCGTCGCCGCGAACATGGTCTCCCGCAGCACCTCCCGCACGTCCAGCGAGCTGCGGCCGCGCAACTCGTACTCCGTGTGCGCGAGATGCGCCATCTCCTTGAGCCGCGGCCCGATGACGGCGCCGCCCCGGTCGCCGACGGTGCACATCATCTTCAGCTCCTCGTCCACGACCATGGACAGCTCCTCCACCTCCTTGCGGTCGTGCAGGAAGCGCAGCAGGCCCTCGGCGTCCGGCCCGCCGGGCGGGTAGCGGTAGGTGCCGCTGATGGGGTTCATCACGACCGTTCCGCCGGACATCCGCACATGCGCCTCCGGGCTCGCCCCGACGAGGGTGCGCTCGCCGGTGTGCACGGCGTACGTCCAGTAGGCGCCGCGCTCCCCGGCGAGCAGCCGACGGAAGAGGGCGAGCGCGTCGGCGGGGCCGTAGCCGGGGATCTCGCCGCGGAAGGTGCGGCGGATGACGAAGTTGGCGCCCTCGCCGCGGCCGATCTCGTCCCGGACGACGCGCTCCACGATCCCCGCGTAGGCGTCGTCGCTCACGTCGAAGGACCCGTTCCCGACGCGTACGGGATGGCGGGGCAGGGCGTCCAGGAGCGCGGGGAGCGGCAGTTCGAGGGTCCTCTCGGGGCGGAGGACGGCCAGCGGTGTGCCGTCGTCCCGCACGTCGAAGCCGCGCTCGCGGATCTGCCGGAACGGGATGAGGGCGAGCGCGTCGGTGACGGGCCGTCCGTCTGCGGCCGGCCCTTCGCCGAGCGGGATATCGGCCAGCCGTTCGACGTGCTCGACGGGGCCGGTGAGGATCTCGACCACGTCCTCGTCCCGCCCCGGCGCGTTCCGGCGCAGCAGCGCGAACGGCGGGCAGCCCGGGCTCAGCAGCCGGGCCACGACGGCGGCGGGGGACTCCAGGAAGTCGGCTGAGCCCGGAGCGGTGGGGGAGGGGCGGGAGGCGGGACCGGGGGACGCGGGGGTGCGGGCGGTGCCGGGTGATCGTTCCATGACGGGCGGTTCCTTCCGGATCTGCGGAGGGACGGCCGTCCGTCGAACGCCGAAGGCCGCCCCGGGAGGCGGCCTTCGCGTGAGAGGTTCAGTGGGTACGCGCGAGGAGGTGGGCCGCCGTATCGGCGGGCCACCACCAGTTCTGGTGCAGAGGCGCGAACATGGCCGCCACCCTACCCGAACGGCCCGGGCCGCACCGCTCCGTTCCCGCCACGGAAGCGCGGGCCCGGCGGGTGCGCGGGCCCGTGCCTCCGACCGCGCCATGCGGTGACATCGCTACAAGGGGTTCGGTGTGGCGGTCTTGCCGGTCGCGGAGCAGCCGGCGGCGCCGGGGCCGGGATCACCCGCCTGACATCGGGTGATCCCGGACGCTCGGCACAGACCCGGTGCCGTGGGGGCGCCGGGCCGTTGTGCTACTCGAAGGGGATGGTCAGGACCGATCCGGTGCCGACCTGGAGCGTGGCCGGGGCGTTGCCGATGGCGCCCCAGACCTCGGCGCGGACGGTCCCTCCCCGGAGGTCGCCCAGGGTGCCGGAGGAGGAGAGCAGTCCGGTGCGGGCGGGGGTGTAGTCCTCGTAGCCGGGGAGGGGGTCGGTGGCGAAGTAGCGGTACGTCTCCACGCGGTCGAAGGAACCGTCGCCGGTCAGGTCGTAGGAGATCCGGACCTGCTGGCCGAGGCCGACGTGGATGCCGGCGTCCACCTTGAGGCGGAAGCCGGTGGAGGCGCCGCCCTTCACGGTGCCGTTGACGTTCCGCACCTCGTACACCAGGGGCCGGTGCGGGACGCCGTCGTAGTTGCCTCCCTCGGCGGAGGGGATGGTGTCGGCCGCCGGGGACGTGGCCGCGGTGGTGCCGAGGGTTCCGCCCGGTCGCAGATGGAAGGTGTCACCGGTCACCGGCGAGGGGGGCGGGTCGGTCGGGGTGGGCTCCGGGTCGGTGGGGGTCGGTTCGGGATCGGTGGGGGTGGGGTCCGGATCGCCGGGCAGCGGGGTGTCGGATCCGTTGCCGGAGGCGGAGGAGTGGGCGGGGACGTTCAGCACGGCGCCGTCGGAGAAGGTGACCGTCCGGGCGGTGCCGGTGTCGTTGCGGGCGGCGTAGGTGCGGCTGCCGCCCTTGGCGAACACGGCCGCGGTGGGGCTGTCGGCGGTGACCGAGGTGTCGGGTGCCCCGATCGCGTCGAGGGTGCTGATCCAGTGGTAGGTGTGGGCCTTGGTCTCGCCGTCCTCCGGGGTGTAGGCGCCACCGGTGGCGTCCCAGGAGGCCTTGGCCTTCGCCGGGTCGGCCAGGGCCTGGAACTCCCACAGCACGTCGCGCCACTCCACGGCCGGGCCGCCGTTCTCCCGCTCCATCTCGGCGATGCTGCGCCGGATGGCGTCCTTCTCCCGGGCCAGGTGGAGCGAACCGCCCGTCACGGGAAGGACGTTGATGCCGTGGATCTCCTCGGGGTTGGCGGTCCACCAGGTGGCGTAGGCGGCGCCGCTGCTCCACACCATGCCGACGGCGTCGTGGGTGTAGTCGCCGGGGTAGACCTCCTCGTCGGCGTCGAACCAGTACTGGGCGATGGCCTCGGACTCGGTGGTGAGGAGATGGACGCCGAGGTCGCGCAGCCCGGTGTCACCGGTCGCCGAGCCCCACAGGACGAGTCCGGCGCTGAGGTTGACCGACTCGGAGGAGGACTCCTGGTTGTTGCCCGCCGCGAAGGACGCGTGCCCGGCGGCCCAGCTGTGCCCGGCGTAGACGTCGAAGCCGCGCAGGAAGGGGAACATGGCGTCGGTCCGGCTGGGGTTGGCGGTGTCCCGCACCAGCAGGTCGACCATGCCGCCCCAGGCGGAGTCCGCGGCCCACGCGGGGTCGTGCTGCGCGACGACGGCGGCCGCCAGCACGTAGTAGCCGTAGTGGAAGTGGTGGTCGTTGAGTTCCTTGTCGCTGCCGTAGGAGGCGGGGTAGCCGGTGAGGGTGCGCCACTGGGCGTCGTAGGAGAACTCGGCCTCACCGCCGGCGGTGAACCACGCCTCCAGCCGCCCCTTGATCAGATCCAGCAGCTTGTCCCGGGAGGCCGTCTCCCCCAGCTGGTCCGCGATCGGGACGAGCTGGGCGAGTTTGCCCAGGGCCTTGCCGGTCCAGTACGTGTCCCGGGCGCCGCTGAACGGATCGCCCGCGTTCACCGCCTCGTTCAGGTACGCCTTGAGCCGGGCGGTGTCGGGCCCGGAGCTCTTCGGCAGACCGGGCAGGACGCCGGTCACCTTCTGCTCGGTGGTGAAGCTCTTCCCCTCGCGCACCTTCATGGTGCCGCGCGGCGAGACGTAGGTGTACGGGGTGAGCGGGTCGGTGGCGTGCAGCCACTGGTGGCGGTAGAGGGCCTGGAGGGTGCCGGTCTCCGTGCCCTCCTTGGCGGTGGTGGTGAGGGTGTAGCCGGCGCGCACCGTGCCGGCCTTCTCGTCGTAGTCCCAGGTCGCCTTGGAGCCGGTGACGAAGCTGAAGGCGTAGGCGCGGTAGTCCGCCAGGGCGTCGGTGCGGGGCAGGACGGCCAGCGAGAAGTAGTCCTTGGAGCCCAGGCCGGCCCGGATGTCGTTCCCCGAGACCGTCCAGTCGCTGCCGGTGGGCGCGAAGAGGGCGTAGTGGTGGCCGGCGACGGTCACGCCGAGCACGTTGCCGTCGTCGGCGAAGACCTCGGGCGCGCTCGCGGTGGTGATCCGCGCGGCGCCGCCGCTGCCCTGGGCGTATACGAAGGGCATGCCGTGGCCGATGGTGGCGCGGAACGTCCGGGAGCCGTCGGACCACTGGGGGGTGACGGTCCAGTCGCTCCAGTCATGGGCCTTGGCGTCGGGGGAGTTGAGTCCTTCGAGGCCGACGGTGAGGTCCCGCTGGTGCGGGAACTCGTACTGGCGGCCGTCGCCGACGATCGCCGAGGCGGTGGGGTAACCGACCTCCAGCCCGCCGGAGACCGCCTTGTAGGTGAGGGGGTGGCCGTACATGTTCTCGGAGTACGGGTTGTCCGCGAAGCGCTGGAAGGCCAGCGAGGACCACCAGTCGTTGGTCGGCACGGGACGGTCCGCGGCGGCGGCCGTGACCTTGGGGGCGACGGGGGCACCGCTGCTGTTCTGCGGCCCTTCCGCGCCGGCGGGCCGGGTGTCGCTGTAACTGCCCCGGCCGACGGGGACGGTGGCGGCGGAGGCGCTGCCCGCCCCGGCCGCGACGAGGCCCGTCGTGGTTAAGGCGGCGGCCGTGGTGACGGCCAGGATTCTGCGAAGACGCATGGACTCTCCTTTTTGAGAGCGCTCTCAAAGATGCCGTCAACGTAGAGAGCTGTCGGTACACCGTCAATACTTGAAGCAGTCCGGGATGCGGGGGTGTGGAGGCCGGCGGCCCGGGCCGTGCGGTGACCGCCTCCTCGCGGTGCGAAGTCACCGCAGGCCGTCGCGGGTGCGGGTGGCCGCGGTCACGGCCGGCGGGCCGGCGGAAGGGGCGGCCGGGAACGGACGGCGTCCTTCGTCTTCTGGAGTCCCGGCGGGCGGCGGCCGGGCCTCCGCTCTCACAAACCGGAGCGAACGCCCGCGACGGGAGGAGGTGGATTCCGTCTCAGATTCCGGGCGCGGGGCCGGCGGCGGGGCCGGGCGTCGTAGGGTTGACGCCGTGACCGTGAACGCTGAATCCACCGCCGGTGTCAACACCTGGCGAGACCTGCCCGCGGCGCAGCAGCCCGAGTGGCCCGACTCCGAGGCTCTGCGCGATGTGATCGCGGACCTCGAGTCCTATCCTCCGCTCGTCTTCGCCGGCGAGTGCGACCAGTTGCGGGCCCAGCTGGGTGCCGTCGCCAGGGGCGAGGCGTTCCTGCTCCAGGGCGGTGACTGCGCCGAGGCGTTCGACGCCGTGGGCGCGGACCAGATCCGCAACAAGCTGAAGACGCTCCTCCAGATGGGGGCCGTGCTCACCTACGCCGGCTCCGTGCCGGTCGTCAAGGTGGGCCGGATCGCCGGCCAGTACAGCAAGCCGCGGTCCAAGTCGACCGAGACCCGGGACGGCGTGACCCTGCCCACGTACCGGGGCGACTCCGTCAACGGCTTCGAGTTCACCGAGAAGGCCCGGGTCCCGGACCCGGAGCGGCTGAAGCGGATGTACCACGCCTCCGCCTCGACGCTGAACCTCGTGCGCGCCTTCACCACCGGCGGCTACGCCGACCTGCGCCAGGTGCACGCGTGGAACCAGGACTTCGTGAAGAACTCCCCGTCCGGGCAGCGCTACGAGGCGCTGGCCCGCGAGATCGACCGGGCGCTGAACTTCATGAACGCCTGCGGCGCGGATCCGGAGGAGTTCAAGACCGTCGAGTTCTACTCCTCGCACGAGGCGCTGATCCTCGACTACGAGTCGGCGCTGACCCGCACCGACTCCCGGACCGGGGAGCTCTACGACGTCTCCGGTCACATGATCTGGATCGGCGAGCGGACCCGGCAGCTCGACGGGGCGCACATCGAGTTCGCCTCCCGGGTGCGCAACCCCGTCGGCGTCAAGCTCGGCCCGTCCACGACGCCCGAGGACGCGCTGGCGCTGATCGACCGGCTCGACCCGGAGCGCGAGCCGGGCCGGCTGACCTTCATCACCCGCATGGGCGCGGACAAGATCCGCGACAAGCTGCCGGACCTGGTGGAGAAGGTCACCGCCTCCGGCGCCCAGGTGGTCTGGGCCTCCGACCCGATGCACGGCAACACCTTCGAGGCGGCCTCCGGGCACAAGACCCGCCGCTTCGACGACGTGCTGGACGAGGTCAAGGGCTTCTTCGAGGTCCACAAGGGCCTCGGCACCCACCCGGGCGGCATCCACATAGAGCTCACCGGCGACGACGTCACCGAGTGCGTCGGCGGCGGCCACGAGATCTTCGTGGACGATCTGCACCAGCGGTACGAGACGGCCTGCGACCCGCGGCTCAACCGCAGCCAGTCGCTGGACCTGGCCTTCCTGGTCGCGGAGATGTACCGGGAGCAGTGAACCGGGGTCCCGGGAGCGGCGCGGGGGCGCGCATCCGGGCGGAGGGCATGCGTGAGGGGCGCGGATCACAGTGATCCGCGCCCCTCGCGTCGTGCCGCCCCCCGTCCCTTCTGGATAAGGTAAGGTTTACCTGACTTTCCCCGTGGCCGGTGGGCCCGGCTGCCTGTCGGAGGTGAACCGCGTGTACGTCTGCTCCTGTTTCGGCATCACCGAGCGGGACGTGCGCGAGCACGCGGACGCCGGGGCCTGCACACCGCGCCGGATCGCCTCGGCCTGCAAGGCGGGCACCGACTGCGGCGGCTGTGTGCGGCGCATCCAGGCGCTGCTGGGGCGGGGCGTCGCCCCAGCAGCCCGGGAGGCGGCAGCCATCGCGCCGTCCACCGCGCCGTCCACCGCGGCGGTCCCGTCCGTCGCCCCGGTGATCCTCGCCGCCGCCCGGGCCGTGCGGGCCGCCCGCTCCGCGCGGGCGGCCGAGGCCGCCTGAACGGAGCCCCGCGGGGCTGTCCGGCCGCCCGGGCCCGTACCGCTCGTGTCCCTCAGCCCGTGCTCGCCTGGCCCGACTCCTCGGCCGGGTCGACGAGCTGGGCGAGATAGAGGGGCTCCGTCAGCTTCTCGATCAGATCGAGCTGGGTGTCCAGGTAGTCGATGTGGTTCTCCTCGTCGGCGAGGATCGTCTCGAAGAGGTTGGCCGAGGTGATGTCGCCCTTGGAGCGCATGATCTCGATGCCGCGCCGCAGCCGGTCGATGGCCTCGACCTCCACCTCCCGGTCGGCACGGAACATCTCGCTCACCGTCTCGCCGATCCGTACGTGGAAGAGCCGCTGGTAGTTCGGCAGGCCCTCCAGGAAGAGGATGCGGTCGGTGAGCACCTCGGCGTGCTTCATCTCGTCGAAGGACTCGGCGCGGGTGTACGCGGCGAGCTTCACCCAGCCGTTGTGCTCCTGCTTCTTGGAGTGCAGGAAGTACTGGTTGACCGCGGTCAGCTCGGCGGTCAGCTGTTCGTTGAGGATCTCGATGATCTCGGGGTCGCCCTGCATCGCGGTGGCTCCTTCACCATCCGGGGAAAACGGACTGCATGGAATGAACTGGTGTGGGCGGTGCGAACGGGACGAACAGGCTGAGCGGCATGTTCGCCGGCCCGGCGCATCCTCGCACCGCCGCGAGGATTGATCCAGTAAGTCACCACTAACCCGAATTCATCCGCTTCATCCCGGCCCCGGTCACGTCCCGCTGCCGGGGTCTGTCACCATGGACCCCATGGGTCAGCCGGAAAGCCGCGAAGGGGAACAGTCGGTCCTTCCTCCCGGCCAGCGGCCGCAACGCGGCTGGCCGGTCACCCACTACGGGCCGGTGCCCAAGTTCAGACCCGAGCGCTGGGAATTCCGGATCTTCGGGGCCCTGGCCGACCCGGCCGGCCGGGACCGCTGGAGCCACGAGGAATTCTCGGCGCTGCCCTACACGACGGTCACCGCCGACCTCCACTGCGTCACCAAGTTCTCCATGACGGATGCGGAATGGGGCGGTGTCGCCGCCCGTACGCTGCTGGGCCTCGCGCCGCCCGCGCCCGCCGTCACCCATGTCATGGCCTGGGCGGAGTACGGCTACAGCGCCAATATGCGGCTCTCCGACTTCGCCTCGGAACGAACCATCCTGGCCACCCACAAGGACGGCGAGCTCCTCACCGCCGAGCACGGCTTCCCGGTACGGCTGATCGTGCCGCACCTGTACGGCTGGAAGGGGCCCAAGTGGCTCCGGGGCATCGAGTACATGACCACCGACCGCCGCGGCTTCTGGGAGGAGCGGGGCTACCACAACCTGGGTGACCCCTGGCGCGAACAGCGCTACTCCTATCAGGAGGAGCCGGGTGAGGGCCCGGAGCTCTAGCGCCGCCGGCCGTGTGCCCGTCGCGGGCCGGGGCCGTCCGCGCGGGACCGCACGCCGCGCCCTCCGCTACGAGCCGGGGCCGCCGCCGTCCCGGAGTTCCTTGAGCAGGGCCACGTCCGCCGCGTGCCCCTCCTGGCCGCCCGGGGTCTCGATGACGAGCGGCACGCCCGCGGCCGCCGGGTGTGTGAACAGCTCGCGGAACGGCTCCGCCCCGATGTGGCCCCGGCCGATGTTCTCGTGCCGGTCCTTGTGCGCGCCGGTGACGTCCTTGGAGTCATTGGCGTGGATCAGCTTCAGCCGGCCCGGGCCGACCGTGTCCACCAGCTCGTCCAGCAGCGCCTTGGTGCCGCCCGGTGCCGCCAGGTCGTGCCCGGCGGCGAAGGCGTGGCAGGTGTCCAGGCAGACGCCGAGCCGCGGATGGCGGTCGAGCGCGTCGAAGTACGGGCCCAGGTCCCCGGCGAGCGCGCAGAGCGAGGCGCCCTGGCCGGCGGTCGGCTCCAGCAGCAGCCACGGGTCGTCGTCGTGCGTCAGCTCGTCCAGCAGCGGCAGCACCCGCTCCCGTACCTGGGCGAGCGCCGTGGCCCGGTCCCGGCCCCCGGTGGCCGAGCCGGTGTGGACGACGACGCCCCGCGCGCCGATCGCCCGGCCGCGCCGGAGCGAATGCCGCAGGGACCGGACGGAGCGCTCGGTGGTCGCCTCGGTGTGCGAGCCGAAGTTGATGAGGTAGGGCGCGTGGACGTACGCGGGCAGCGCCTCGGCGGCACAGGCGGCGCGGAACGCCTCGTCCTGCGCCGGGGAGCCCGCCGGGGTCGCCCAGCCGCGCGGATTGGCGACGAACACCTGCACGGACTCGGCGCCGATCTCCCGGGCGTGGGCCAGCCCTCGCGCGGCGAGCCCGCCGGCCACCCGGACATGGCTGCCGACGGGGTTCCGGGTGCGGGCGGGGGAGGGGGCCGGGGCGGGGACGTACGGGGCGCTCACCCCTCCAGGGTGCCAGGCGGCCGGAGCGGCCCGGCGGCCGGGCCGCCCGGCCTGCGCACACGTCGTCCCCGGCCGGGCTCCTCCCCCCCGCCGGACCGGGGACGCCGGTTCAGGCACGCCCGGCGGCGAACGGGCCTCCCGGGGCGAAGGCGAGGGCGGCGAAACGTTCGCCGATGCGGCGGTGCGCGGCGGCGTCCGGGTGGAGCCGGTCGGGCAGCGGCAGTTCGGCGGCGTCCGCCTCGCCGTAGAGCGCGCGGCCGTCGAGATGGTGCAGGTTCGGGTCCTCGGCGGCCCGCTGCTCCACGAGGCGGCTCAGCTCCTCCCGGATGACGCGCAGCGTCAGCTTTCCGGCGGCGCGCTCGGCGGGGTCGCCCAGGGCCCGGAACCCGAGCTTCCCCTCGGCGAGCCGGCTGAGGTCCGGCCCGCTGGGGCCGGGGGTGTCCTCGTGGATGGGGCACAGCACGGGGGAGACGACGAGCAGCGGCATGGCGGAGTGGCCCTCGCGGACGGTGTCGAGGAAGCCGTGCACCGCGGGGCCGAAGGCCCGCAGCCGCATCAGGTCCGTGTTGACGAGATTGATGCCGATCTTGACGCTGATCAGATCCGCGGGGGTGTCGCGCAGGGCGCGGGCGGTGAACGGGTCGAGCAGGGCGCCGCCGCCCAGCCCCAGATTGATCAGTTCCACGCCGCCGAGCGAGGCGGCCAGCGCCGGCCAGGTGGTGGCCGGGCTCGCGGCGTCGGAGCCGTGGCTGATCGAACTCCCGTGGTGCAGCCACACCCTGCGGTCCCCGGCCGGCAGCGGCTCGACGGGGGCGTCGGTGCGCAGGGCGACGAGTTCGGTGGTCTCGTTGTGCGGCAGCCAGATCTCGACGTCCTTGACGCCGCCGGGCAGGCCGGTGAAGCGGGCGGTGCCGGCCGGGCCGGGCCGTTTCTCGGCGCTTCCGGTGGCCATGTCGATGAGCAGGGTGTTGCCGCCCGTGACGCTCGCCCGACCGGCCGGGCGGCCGTCGACGAGCAGGTCGTACAGGCCGTCCGGGCGGGGCGGGGCGCCGTTGTAGACCCGTTTGGTGGGGAGGGTGTCCAGCTCGACGGCGGTGGCCCGGGTGCGGAAGACCAGCCGGACGCCCGAGGGCTGGGACTCCGCCAGGGCCAGCTGCCCGTCGGCGCACTGGGCGCGGGCCCGGGCGGGCAGCCGGTGCGGGAGCAGGCCGTGCTCGGTGCGCTCCAGGTCGAGGGCGCCGCGCAGCAGGTCCGCGGTGACGGGGGTGGTGATCCAGGGGCGCTCGGTGGGCACGGCAGACCTCGCTGAGTGGGATACGGGGGCGCCGCCGCCGGTCCGGGGTGCCCGCACCGGCGACGGTCCGCCCCCGGACGGACGGTGCGGGCTCCGGCCGGGGTCAGGGCGCGGGCGGAGGTGTGGGCTGAGGTGCGGGGGAGGGCGCCGGGGGTGCGGGCCAGTTCCGCAGCAGGGCGTCGAGGGCGTCCAGGATCCTCGGCCAGGTCTCCTGCGGTCCGGGCGCGCTGTGGCCGAACGCCCCGCCCGTCTCCAGGGTGACGAAGCCGTGGAAGACGCTGCCCAGCAGCCGGACGGCGTGCGTCTGGTCCGGCTCCGTCAGGTCGTAGCCGCGCAGGACCGCCCGCGTCATCCCGGAGTGCCGGGGGCCGGCGCTCGCGGCGGCCGTCCCGGGGTCGAGCCGCAGCTGGGCCGCGGCGTAACGGCCGGGGTGTTCCCGGGCGTAGTCGCGGTAGACGTCTCCCAGGGCGGCCAGGGCGTCCTTCCCGGCCCGTCCGGCCAGGGCCGCGGCGCCCCGGTCGGCGAGTTCCTCCAGGGCGAGGAGGGCGATCCTCGTCCGGAGGTCCCGGGAGTTCTTCACGTGCGAGTACAGACTCGCCACCTTGACGTCGAACCGCCGGGCGAGCGCCGAGAGGGTCACCTCGTCGAACCCGGCCTCGTCGGCCAGTTCCGCTCCCGCCCGGGTCAGGCGCTCGGCGGTCAGTCCTGCGCGTGCCATGCTCCTCCTCCTCTGTTCCGGCAGCCATTATGCATTTGCCTAATAGGCTTAGGCAAATTAGCGTGTCTTATATGAAACCGCTGACCGAGCGAGAGATCCGCGCCGCGTTCGTGAACTGCACCAAGGGCGAGGCGAAGCGCCTGTCCGTCCCCCGCGACCTGGGCGACCGCCCCTGGGAAGACCTGGACTACCTCGGCTGGCGGGACCCACTGGCTCCCGGCCGCGCCTACCTCGTCGCCGAGCTGGACGGCCGTTCGCGGGCCCTCGCGCTGCGCTGCTCCGGCGCCTCCCCCCGGACGGCGCGGCGCAGCATGTGCTCGGTGTGCGTGACCACCCACACCGGGGGCGTCTCCCTGATGGTCGCGCCGAAGGCGGGGAAGGCCGGCCGGCAGGGCGACTCGGTGGGCATATACCTGTGCGGCGACCTCGCCTGCTCGCTGTACGCACGGGGCCTGAAGGACGCCGGCCCCGGCGCGCGGCTCCACGAGACGCTCACCACGGAGGAGAAGATCCAGCGGACCGTGGCGAACCTCTCCGCGTTCGTCGCCAAGGTCACCGCCTGACCCCGGCAACCGGCGCGGCCCGCCGCCGGGGGACACCGCGAACCGCGGACCTCCCCGTGGCGAGCGCCCCTACCGGACGCGGAGCGTGATCGTGCTGCCCTTCGGCGCCTCGTCGCCCGCGTCGACCGACTGGTCGAAGACCGTGTCACCGAAGAAGAACCGGCGGATCTTCACCTCGAAGCCCAGCTCCTCCAGCTCGCTCCGGGCCTCCTCGGCGTCGGCGCCCTCGACGTCCGGCACCGTGATCATCTCGGGCCCCCGGGAGAGGGTGAGCGTGACCGTGTCGCCCTGCGCGAGGGTGGTCCCCTCGGCCGGTGACTGCTCGGCCACCGCGCCCTTCTCCTCCTCGGAGAAGACCCGCTCCGGGGCGATCCGCACCTTCAGGCCCGCGTCCTCCAGCGTCTGCCGGGCGTCGCCCGCCGGTTCGCCGGTCACGCCGGGCGTCTCCACGGGCTCGCCCCGGGAGACGGTGAGGGCGACGGCCGTGTCGGGCTTCCGCTCGGTGCCCGCCTTCGGGCGGGTGGAGACCACCGCGCCCCGGGCGACCGTGTCGTGGAAGGTGTCCGTGACCACGCCGGGCACCAGGCCCAGCTCCTTGAGCCGGTCCTTGGCCTTCCCCAGCGGTACGCCCCGCAGATCCGGGATCTCCACCACGTCCGGGCCCCTGGAGACGAGGAGCGTGACCGTGCCGGTGTCGCGGATGCGGGCGCCGCGCTCCGGGTCGGTGCTGATCACGCGGCCGCGCTCCACGACGTCGCTGAAGCCCTCCTCCACCTCGACGTCCAGCCCGGCGGAGCGCAGGGTCTTCTCGGCCGCGGCCCGCGGCTCGCCCAGCACCCCCGGGACCCGGGTGAACTGGCCCGAGTTGATGTACCAGACCCCCAGGACGCTGCCCAGGAGCAGCAGCCCGGCGGTGATCAGCGGCAGCAGCCGCCGGCGCCGCAGCGCGCGCCCGGCGGGCGCGGTCGGGACGGCGGAGGACCCGGGCCCCGGCGCGTCCGGCGGCGGCACCTCCAGGCGGCTGGTGCGCTCCAGGCCGTCCTCGCGGTGCAGGGCGGCGGTGCTCTCGTACGGCTCGCGGCCCGGCCCGCCCCGGTGGGCCGTGGAGCCCGCCGCGGCCGCCGCGGCGCGGGTGCGGGGCAGCACGCTCGTACGGTCCTCGCTGCCCGCGGCCGCGGGCGTCAGGGCCTGCGGCGGCACCGCGTCCAGCTCGGCGCCGGTGAGCCCGGCGCGCACCTCCCGGGCCGCGGCGAGCATCGCGGCCGCGTCCGCCGGGCGTGCCGCGGGGGTGCGGGCGGTGGCCTCGCACACCAGCCGGTCCAGCCCGGGGGCCAGGCCGGGCACGGCGGCCGACGGCGGCGGTACGTCCTCGTGGAGATGCTGGTAGAGCACCTGGGCGGGGGTGCCGCCGGCGTGCGGCTTGGCACCCGTCAGCATCTCGTACAGCACGATGCCGCAGGCGTAGACGTCGACGCGGGGGTCGGCGGTGCCGTGCTCGATCTGCTCGGGGGCGAGATACGAGACCGTGCCGAGCAGGGTGCCGGGGGAGGCGGTGGTGTCCGTGTCCACGGCCCGCACCAGGCCGAAGTCGGCGACCTTGACCCGGCCGTCGTCGCCGATCAGGACGTTCTCCGGCTTCATGTCGCGGTGGACCAGCCCGCCGAGGTGCGCGGCGCCGAGCGCGGCGAGCACGGGCTCCAGAATGTCCAGGGCGGCCCGGGGGCGGAGCGCGCCGCGCTCGCGCAGCACGTCGCGCAGGGTGCACCCGGCGACGTACTCCATGGCGAGGAAGACGTGGGTGCCGTCGTCGCCCTGGTCGTACACCCCGACGACATTGGGGTGGTCGAGCCGGGCCACGGCCTTCGCCTCGCGGATGAACCGCTCGACGAAGGCGGCGTCGGCCGCGAGCCCCGGGTGCATCACCTTGAGCGCGAGCACACGGTCGAGCCGGGTGTCGAGACCCCGGTAGACGGTGGCCATACCGCCGGTGGCGATCCGCGCGTCGATCCGGTAGCGGCCGTCGAGCACCTGCCCGACCAGCGGGTCCTCCCGGCGCGGGCCGGGAGAGGGGTCCTGCAGGGTCGTATCCACGCTGGTGAGTCTACGAGCCGGGGCGTGCGGTGCGGGCCCTCCCCGGTGCGCCCGTGGCCGCACTGCTACCGGAATGTGACAGCGGGTGGGAAACGGGCGGGCGGCCGGGCCCGGGGCCGCACCGGCCGCCCCGTGAGCGGCCGTTGAGGCGTACGGCGGCGGGGCGGCGGCGGGCGGCGGGGCGGGCGCGGAGGCGGACGTGAGTCCCGTCACGGCTCCCGGGCCGTGCCGTCGCGGCGGTGGGACCGGAGGCCGCGCCGGCCGGGTCCCGGTGCCGCCCCCGGCCCGGCGCGTGCCCAGCTGCTCTCCGTCCCGTCCCGTCCCGTTCCGTCCCGTCCCGTTCCGATCCGCGGCCGGTCCGCCGCGCCCTCCGTCAGCCCGTCAGCCGAAGGCCGGCCGCTCCGGGTCCAGCACCGCGCGGCCCTCGGCGGGCGAGGACGCCTCGGCGAAGTGGCGGCGCGGGATGCGGCCCGCGCGGTGCGCCAGCCGGCCCGCCTCCACGGCGTGCCGCATGGCGTGCGCCATCAGCTCCGGCTCCTGCGCGCGGGTCAC